>CACJTT010000006.1 GCA_902596365.1 uncultured Alphaproteobacteria bacterium | reverse complement strand
TAAAAAGAATTATCTATATGTTTTTTCATTTTCTACAGTTATAACTTTTGGAGATTTTACTATAATATCTTTTTTTAGAAGTGATAATTTCGATACTTTGCCTTCATTCTTATATGGACTAATATCCTCATATAAGTTTAACGAAGCATCGTTTGTTTCAGGGGTAATTTTGTTAATAAGTATGATGATTTATTTTATAATTGATAATCTAAATCACCAAGGCAAGCCAGTCATTAAAACGTGAATGTAGATACTAGCGATATACCCAAGGAATATAACAGGCGTCCATTTTAAATGTCCAAAGAAAGTATAATAACCTCTAGCCTGACCCATTAACGCTACTCCAGCTGCTGAGCCAATTGATAATAAACTGCCACCCACTCCCGTTGTAAGTGTAACTAATAACCACTGATCAATTGACATTTCAGGTCTCATGGTAATAACTGCAAACATTACTGGAATATTATCTACAATTGCAGACAAAACCCCTACAATTGAGTTAGCTATAGTTGGTCCTAATCCATCATATAATATTTCTGAAACCAACGATAAATATCCAATAAAACCTAAACCACCAACACTTAGTATGACACCAAAGAAAAAAAGTAATGTGTCCCATTCAGCTCTTGAAATTTTTTTGAAAAAATCAAATTTATTATCTTCTGTTTCTGGATTGTAAGTTACTTTTAAATAATATGAATACAAACCAAGAAGACCTAGACCAAACATCATACCAAGCATTGGTGGCAAATGTAATATATTATGAAAGTTTACTGCACTAAATATTGTTAAAAGACCAAGGAAAATAATAATTCTCCCTCCTCTTTTCATAAAAACTTTATCAGAACTAACTTGAGGACTTTCTTTTGGAATAAAGAAGTACATAATTGATGCAGGTATTATATAATTAATAACTGAAGGAATGAAAATATTAAAAAAAGTAAAAAATTCAACTATACCAGCTTGCCAAACCATTAAAGTGGTTATATCGCCAAAAGGACTGTAGGCACCTCCTGCATTCGCAGACACTACGATATTAATACAACCTAATGAAATAAATTTACTATTACCTTTGCCGCAAGCCATTAAGACAGAGCACATAACAAGAGCTGTGGTTAAATTATCCGCAATAGGAGATAAAAAAAATGTTATTATCCCAGTAAATATAAATAACTGTCTAAAACTAAAACCTCGGGATGTTAGTTGGTATCTAACTACATCGAAGACTTTTCTTTCTTCCAATGCATTAATATAAGTCATAGCTACTAAGAGGAATAAAAATAATTCTGCAAATTCAAGAATGTTATGCTCTAGAGCATGCTCAATCTCTTTTCCATAAGACTTATCACCAGAAAAATAGAAAGCAATAATACCCCATATGATAGCAGCAGATAGAATAACTGGTTTGGATTTTCTTAGATGGCTAAATTCTTCAGCCATAACAACAGCATAAGCTACAAAAAATACCGCTAAACTTAAAAAGCCTACATAAGAAGTAGTTAAATTAATTTCCATATTTTTAAACTAAAGTTAATAACAGTTTTTTCAATCCCGAAATCATATAAATTATTGTGCATTGCTTCGTCAATAAAAAGTGATGTTTTAGGATTATTAGCCTTATTAAATAGTAATTTACTATGAAAATGTGGCACAACCTCATCTTTAGCGCCGCTAATGATTAATAAAGGTGATTTAATTTTATCTATTTTACTGAGATTATCAAATTTATCTTTAACTAGAAATTTAGTTGGATAGATTTTATATCTTTTATTAGCTACATCAGCAATTGAGGTAAAAGGGGCTTCAAGAACAGTACAAAGAAAATTATATTTTAAATTTAGTTCAACGGCTACACCTGACCCAAGTGATTCTCCATAGTTGATGATATCTTCAGCATTAAAGCTAGTATTTTTTAAAACCCACTCAATTGTAGCCTTGCCATCCAAATATAGATTTTTTTCAGTGGGGATTCCCTGATTCCCACTATAACCTCTCCAACCTACAATTAGGGTAGAGAAGCCTGCGTCGTTATATCTTTTGATACGATAAGCTCTTTCTCCAATATCAAATGAATTTCCGTGAAAATATAACAAGATTGGTTTATCTGAATGACCTTTAAAAAACCAAGCTAAAAGGCTAATGTTATCTTCGGTCACTATGTTTACTTCGCTAATTCTTTCTAAACCATATTTTTCAGGAAGTTGGGGCTTATGACATTTATTAAAAATTATTCTTCGTTGAACAATATACAGAAGAAAACCAAAAAAAATGTATAGAAAAATTAGAAAAAATATGTAAGTCATTAAATCTAAATATACATATAATATGTCTGCATCAATAGAAGTATACAACCCGATGAGCGCCTATAATGGTGCTATTAAAAAATTAGAAAATAATGGGATTAGAGCAACCAAACAAAGAAGAGTTTTGGCTAAAATAATTTTTGAAAAAGGTAAAAGACATATATCTGCAGAAAATTTATTTGATGAAGTAAAAAAAGAAGAAAGAAAGATATCAATGGCAACAGTGTATAATACCCTTAAACAATTCACAAGTTTAGGCTTAATAAGGGAAATTGTTGTTGATCAAAATAAATCACTTTACTGTAACAACAACCAAAGTCATTATCATTTATATATTGAAGATGAGGGTAAGGTAATAGATATTCCAACAAAAAATATTGACTTAGACATTCCCTCAATTCCAGCATGTCTGCAACTTCATGATATTGATGTTATCGTCAGAATAAGAACGCTAAAAGATAAAAAAAGTTAGTTAAAATGTCTGATAAAAAGTTGTGGTCTCCTTCCACAACAAGAAATAATATTAATCTATTTACAAAATATATAAATAACGAAGTAAATATAAATTCGTATGATGATTTACATAGATGGAGCATAGAGAAAAAAGAAATATTCTGGGATAAGTTCTGGCAATTTACAAATATTATAGGTGATAAAAAAAATATAATTTTTAGAGACTCAGAAAACTTTATTGAAACAAAATTTTTTGAGAATTCTATTTTAAATTATGCTGAAAATTGTCTTCAAAAAGATAATGATGATGATGCTATAATATTTTATAATGAACAAAAAATTTCAAAGCGAGTAAGTTGGAAACAATTAAGGTCAAATGTTTATAAAATTTCACATTATTTTAAAACTATAAATATAAAAGAACAAGATAGAATAGCGGCTGTCCTTCCAAATATGCCTGAAACAGTGCAAGCTTTTTTAGCTTGTGCTCAAATAGGTGCTATTTGGTCATCTTGCTCATCTGATTTTGGACCAAGAGCTATAATAGATAGATTTAAACAAATTGAACCAAAAGTTTTAATAATTACGGATCATTATTTTTACAATAATAAGAAAATTGATACTTTAAAATATATCAAATCTATTATTAATGAAATACCCTCAATTGAAAATATAATTATTGTTCCTTACGGAGAAGATAAAATTTTAATTGAAGATTTAAAATATAAAAATTGGAATGAAATTTTAAAAAGTAAAGATAAATACAAAATATATGAAAAATATAACTTTAACCACCCTCTTTATATTTTGTATTCAAGTGGTACTACCGGTGTTCCTAAATGCATTGTACATGGAGCTGGAGGCTCATTAATACAACATAAAAAAGAACATCAGCTACATTTAGATATAAAAGAAAATGATAAAGTTTTTTATTTTACTACTTGTGGTTGGATGATGTGGAATTGGCTCGTATCTAGTTTAGCTTCTAAAACTACAATTGTTTTATATGATGGCTCTCCATTTATTCCAAATAATGAATATCTATTTGATATTGTGGAAAAAGAAAAAATTACTTTTTTTGGAACAGGTGCAAAATATATTGATTATTTAAAACAAAACAAAATTATAATTAAGGATAAATATAAATTATCAAAACTTAAAACAATGGCTTCAACTGGTTCTCCTCTAGTTCAAGAATCTTTTGATTATGTATACTGTAATATTAAAAATGACTTACATTTAGCGTCTATTAGTGGTGGAACTGATATTGTTTCTTGTTTTGTTATTGGAAACCCAAATATGGATGTATATGCAGGAGAAATTCAATGCGCGGGCTTAGGAATGGATGTAGATATATTTAATGAAAAAGGTAATTCAATAAAACAGAAAAAAGGTGAATTAGTTTGTAAAACTCCATTTCCTTCTAAACCAATTTATTTTTGGAATGATAAAGACAATCAAAAATATTTAAATGCCTATTTTAAGAAATATAAAAATGTATGGCATCATGGAGATTATTGTGAAAAAACAGAAAATAATGGATTTATAATTTATGGAAGATCAGATGCAACATTAAATGCTGGTGGTGTTAGATTTGGAACAGCTGAATTATATAGAGTTGTGGAGAATATTAATAATATTATTGAATGTGTAGCTGTTGAACATAGTTTGTACAATGATACAGAAGTTATTTTATTTATTAAGATGCAATCTCAATTTAATTTGAATGAGAATTTAATAAAATTGATTAAGCTTGAAATTAAATCTAATCTTTCACCTAAACATGTGCCAAGAAAAATTTTTCAAGTTAAAGATATTCCTAAAACAAAAAGTGGTAAGATTGTAGAGCTAACAATTAAAAATATTATAAATGGCCAAGATATTAAAAATAAAAACACACTCGCAAATCCTGATTGCCTAAAAGAGTTTGAGAATATATACAAAGAAATAAAAAATAATTAATTTATGCCAAAACAAATAGTAATTTCAAAATTAGGTGGTCCGGAAGTATTAAATTATCAAGAATATAGTTTACCAAAAAAAATTAAAAATAAGGCAGTAAGAATTAGACATACAGCAATTGGTCTTAACTATATAGATACTTATCATCGATCTGGTATCTATCCACTTCCATCTGAATTACCTGTATGTATTGGTATGGAAGCAGCAGGAGAGATTATTGAAATTGGAGATGAAGTTACAAACTTTAAAATTGGTGACAGAGTAGCCTATGCAACTCCCCCAATAGGAGCATATTGTGAAATAAGAGATTTTCCTGCAGAAAAATTAATAGCTATTCCTGATTTTTTAACAGATGATGAAGTAGCATCAATTCTTTTACAAGGTATGACAGTAGAATATCTATTTGAAAGATTATATAAAATTAAAAATAAAGAAACTATTCTATTTCATGCAGCGGCAGGAGGTGTAGGTCTTATAGCTTGTCAATGGGCTAAATCAATCGGTTGCAAAATGATTGGAACAGTAAGTACAAAAGAAAAAGCAACATTAGCAAAAGAGCACGGTTGTGAATTTACTATAAATTATAAAGAAGAAAAAGTTTCAGATAAAGTAATGGAGATTACAAACAATAAAGGTGTTCCAGTAGTTTATGATGGTGTTGGTAAAGCTACTTTTGATGAATCAATAAAATCACTTTCAACAAGAGGTCTAATGGTATCTTTTGGGCAATCATCAGGAATGGTAGAAAAATTAGACATGCATAAAACTTTTAATCCAAAAAGTTTATTCTATACTAGACCTAGTCTTATGGGATATACACTTAATCGAGAAGAACTGTTGAATTGTTCAAACAATTTATTTAAAAAAATGAAAAGTGGTGATGTTAAAGCAAATATCTATAAAAAATTTAAATTAATTGATGCAGGGGAAGCGCATAGAACATTACAATCTAGAGAAAGTTCTGGCTCAATAATACTAGAGCCATAAGTGGCGACCCCTAGGAGAATCGAACTCCTCTTTTCAGGATGAAAACCTGATGTCCTAACCGATAGACGAAGGGGTCATCAGAAATGTTATATACATATTAAAGTTAATTTTTCAAATTATTTAATCAATTTTCATAATATCTTTTATAATTATTTGAGGTCTAGTATCTCTAGAAAATTTATCAGGGGTAATACTGCATCCAAAATATAATTTGTATTGATCAAAGTTTTCTAAATAGTCACCTAAAATTGTTCCTTTAGTATTAAAACTAATTCCTTTAATTTTATTACCTAAATCATTTTCAAAAAATATCAAAATATGTTTATTTTTAATAATTTTTATTGAATCAATTTTTAAATCTCTAATAATAAAATGTGGCTCAGGATTACCTTTGCCATAAGGTTCAAGTTTTTGTAAAGACTCTAGAAAATTATTGTTAAGATCATTGATTGAAATGATTAAATCAAAATTAATTATTTTTTTAAAAATCTTATCTTGATAATGCTCAAAACTTTTATCAAGAAAAGCTTTAAAATTTTCTAAATCTTTAAGATTTAATTTTAATCCTGCAGCCATCGAATGACCTCCTCCTTGAGAAATGATACCTTTGTTTTTTGCATGTAAAATAATACTGCCTAAATCAATACCTTCTATTGATCTAGCTGAACCAACACCATAAGTATTAATAAATGATAAAACTATAACTGGCTTATTATATAAATCTAATAATTTACTAGCTACAATTCCAAGAACACCATGATGCCAATTTTCACCATAAACTATAATATATTTTGAATCTTTCTGAAGTTCAGCTTGTTCATTTGCTGATTCCAAAATTGTACTTTCAATAAGTTTTCTTTTTTCGTTAAGTAAATATAGTTTGCTGCCAATTTTTTCAATTTGCTCAACATCATTTGTAATTAAAAATTTAGAAGCTAATGAAGAGTCATCAATTCTACTAGCAGCATTAATTTGAGGGCCTACAATATAGCCTAGATCTTGCGAAGATGGAGAGGAATTAAGATTAGAATTATCTATTAGTTTAGAAATTCCTTTATGATATCTTTTATGAATAAGTTCCAAACCTTTTAGAACAAATAATCGATTAAATTTTTTCAACTCTACAACATCACATACAGTCCCTAAGGCCACTAAATCTAAATAAGATAAAAGGTTTGGTTCTTTTTTATTATTAAATATATTTTGAGTTCTTAACTCTTTCCTTAGTGACATTAAAAATAAAAATGTAACACCAACAGCTGCCATTTGCTTATAGTCACTTTCGTCATCAAATCTATTGGGATTTATGATTGAATGCACATTTGGTAATTCATGCGCTGTTAAATGATGATCAATTACAATAACATCAATTTTTTCGAACTCTTCATTATCAATAATGTTATTTGAAGTGGTCCCACAGTCTAAAGTAAATAATAAATCAATATTTTGTAATTTCATTTCTCTCATGATTTTTAAATTTGGTCCATAACCATCAACTAATCTATTAGGAATTTTTAAAGTTATAGAAGAATTATAATTTTTTAAAAATTTATATAAAATAGATGCTGAAGTTGATCCATCAACATCATAATCTGCAATTATACCAATTTTTTGATTTTTTTTTATTGCCTCAACAACTCTTGCAGTAGCAAGACTCATATCTTTAATATTATTTGGGTTTGGAATATGTTGATTGATATCTGGACTTAAATAAAAATCGATATTCTCATCATTTATATTCCTTATTGATAAAAGTTTACCAAGAAATTTTGGTAATTCAAATTTTTGAGATAAATATAATGCATTTCTTTCATCATACTCAATTAATTTCCATTTTTTATTTAATAATGAGCTTGAGTGCTCAATTTTATCGATTTCACTATTCAATTGGAATTATAGATATATTTTCATGAACAAACTCAAGGTCAGCAATTTTGCTTACTGAATTAATTAGCTCTGATGTTTTTATTTTATGAGTTATAATTAAAATAGGTATATCATTTTCTTTTTTATCTGGAGTTTGAAGAATTTTTTCGACAGAGATATTTGAGTCATTTAAGTAAGTAGTTATTTTGGATAGAACACCAGATTGATCTTTTACTCGTAGTCTTAAATAAAATTTAGATTCTAAATTAGATGAGTCAAATTTTTGATATTTTTTTAAATCATTAATATTATATCCTATAGATCTAAATTGAGAATTATTTGAAATTTCAAATATGTCAGATAAGATAGAGCTAGCAGTAGCTAATCCACCTGCACCCTCACCTTCTAGGTACAAATTCTCAAGTTGATCTGTTTCTACATTAATTGCATTTAATGCACCATTGACATTAGCCAAAGGTTTATCGAAAGGTATCAGTTTTGGTTTAGTAGAGCTGTAAATCATTTTATCAATTAAGAAGCACTCAGATATTAGTTTTATTCTAAAACCTAAATGCTTAGCAAAATTAATATCTTCTATAGTTATTTTTTCTATTCCCTCAACTTGGTTTAAACTAAAATCTACATTACCCCCAAATGCAATAGTACTGAGTAATGTAAGTTTATGTGCAGCATCATACCCACCTATATCTAATTTAGACTCATTATCAGAAGTAAAGCCCTTTTGTTTTGCATCAGCTAAAACATCATTAAATGATTTATTCTGGGTTTCCATAGTTGTAAGGATGTAATTTGTTGTTCCGTTCAGAATACCTGAGATTTTTTGTACCTTATTTAAAAAAATATTATTTTTTAAAGTCTTGATTATTGGAATACCGCCAGCAACAGCAGCTTCAAACAACAAAGATACTTGATTTTGTTCAGCAATCTTAAAAAGTTCTTGTCCATGCATAGCTAACATAGCTTTATTGCCAGTGACAACATGAATATTTTGTATTAATGCAGTTTTTACTAATTCGTAACTTACATCTTTTTCATAACCTATTAGTTCAATTAAAATATCTGGTTTTGCATCATTAATATTTAACAAATCTATTGGGTTATCTATCCATTTGTAATCTTTAACATTAAAGTTTCTGTCTTTATTTTTATTTTTTGCTGATAAACCAATTATATTTATAGTTAAATTAGATTTATTTCCAATGTATTGAGAATTTTTTTCAATTAAACTTACTACAGCAGAACCTACGTTTCCTAAACCCGCAATACATATATTTATATTATTCATCATCTCTGTTGTTTCTTTTTAATACAAGCATCTATATCTTTTTTATCATCTGATGATAATTGACACAAATCAAATAATTCCTCTTTAGATAATTTTAAATCTTTAAAATCTGGAACAGAATCTATATCAGGATAACTACAACAAAATAGAGTTATAAATATTAAAATAATGAATAATTTCATTTTTTTAAAGCTAAGGATTCATCAAAACCCTGGCTTAAATTAAAACATTGTACTGCCTGGCCAGCCGCTCCCTTTATGAGATTATCAATTAAACTGACAATAATAACTTTAGAGTTATCATAATGATCAAAAATTTTTAATACGCAATTATTAGTATTTTGGATAGAAAAAAAATCTGCCCTTTGATCATTTTGTATGAAATTTACAAACTTATTTTTATTTGCCATATCATTAAAACAATTAATTACATCATTTTTGCTTATACCTGATAATAAATCACAATATATAGTTGACATCATACCTCTAAAATTTGGTAAAATGTGAGGGTTGAATGAAAATAAAACTTCAGTTTGTTTAATATTTTTATTTAATTCTTGTTTAATTTCACAAATATGTCGATGAGAATTAGTATTGTAATTAAAAAAATTTAGATCTTCTGAATTTTTAATTTTACTTATATCAAAATTTTTACCAGCTCCACTATAACCAGATTTAGAATCTATTACTATATTCTTTGAATCAATTAAATTATTTTTTAAAAGAGGGATTAATGGAATTAATACAGAAGTTGGATAACAACCAGGGACTGCAATATTATTTTTATTTTTTAATATATTTTTATTAATTTCTGGAAGGCCATAAATAAATTCATTTAATAGATTCGGAACTGAATGTGTCCCATCATAATTTATCTTATAAGTATCTATATCATCTAATCTAAAATCTGCCGATAAATCTATTATTTGAAGTTTACTAGAAAAAGATTTTACATATTTGTGTGAAACTCCATGAGGTAGTGCTAAAAAAACTGTTTCAACTAAAGAGGAATCAAAGTTTGAATTTAATTTTGTTGATGGATTATTTGGAAGATCTATTGAAGTATCAATATTTTTAAGCAATGTGTCAGGGTTATTTTCTGTTCCAAAAAAAACAATATTAACATTTGGATGTTTTGATAATATTTTTATAAGCTCTATACCAACAAAACCAGTTGAGCCCAGTATGGCTACTGATACTTTTTTTGTCATAATAAAATTTATCTTTTAGAGAATTGGTAACTTCTTCTTGCTTTAGCTAAACCAGATTTTTTTCTTTCAACAACTCTTGAGTCTCTTGTAATAAAGCCGACTTTTTTAAGTGATGGCCTTAAAGATGTATCATAAATGCTTAAAGCTTTGCTTATCCCATGTCTTATTGCCCCAGCCTGACCAGATAATCCTCCACCTTTTACAGTTGCCATAATTTCATAACCACCCTCTCCATCTACTACATTTAGTGGTTGATTAACTATCATTTGAAGAACAGGTCTTGCAAAATATTTATCTAATGTTTTACCATTAACTGATATTTTACCATCACCTCGCTTTAACCAAACTCTAGCAATTGAATTTTTCCTTTTACCAGTTGCGTATACTCTATCTTTATTATCAAGTTTTATTTCGTTAATATTTTCAGAGTTGTTTTCTATATTATCCATATTTATCTTTTAAAATTCTTTTCATTTATTTTAGTAAAATCAATTTTTTTCGGTTGTTGAGCTTCATGTGAATGCTGTTCTCCAGAATAAATTTTGCAGTTCGATAATTGTTTTTTTCCAAGAGGTCCTGAAGGGATCATTCTCTTAATAGCTAACTTTATTATTTCATTAGATTTGTTTTTAGCTTTCATTTTTTCTGGGTTAGTTTCTTTTATACCTCCAGGATAACCTGTGTGTCGGTAGTAAATTTTATCTTTAGCTTTTTTCCCAGTCAAATGAACATAATCTGAATTTATAATAATTAGATTATCCCCACAATCTTGATTTGGAGTGTAATTTGGCTTATTCTTACCTCTTAAAATATTTGCGGAAAATACTGCAAGCCGTCCTAATACAGCATCTTTTGCATCAATTAAAATCCAGTCTTTTTTTATATCTTCTTTTTTTAAACTAAAAGTTTTCATTTTGGGGCTCCACTTACATATTAGACAAATTTAAGTCAATATAATAATAAAAAAAACCCTCCTAAAAGGAGGGTTTTATTAATAATTTATATAAAATTTAAGCTGAAGCTGAATCTTTAACAGCTGCATTCCAAATTATTAGACCAAATAATATTTTGTTAACAAAATCTGCTAAATTATATACCCAGTTTAAAGTATTTATATCAACTTGTTCCATCATAAGACCGAATACATAACCTAGTGGGTAAATAGCCCATCCTACTAAAACAATTAATCTCATTGCATTGAAAGCAGAAGAGACAGATTGGTTTGAAGATGCTGCTTGACTTGCCTCTCCTCTGAAAATCTCCCAGATGATAACAGCCCAACCAATCATACCTATGATAAATCCTAATAGGACAGGAATCATTTTTGCCTCTCCTAGATAACCACCTACAATCATAACTAAAGTACCAACTAGAAGTCTCCAAAAAGATCCTCCTGATACCGCAGCTCCAGCAGCAATTAAAATCAAATAAAACTCAACCATTTGCAATGGAACCGTTAATATCCAATCAATATATCTATAAACAACAGGGGATGCCTGCTCTACTACCCAATATTCTCTCATGTACATGTAATGAACAGCCGCTATAAATGTAATTAAACCTGCGACTACCATTGAGGTTCTCCATTTGCTAGATACCCTCATTCCTTCATAAAAAAAGAAAATTGTAGCAGCCCACATAGCTATAGATACTATCCAAAAGGTAATTCCAACGAAATCAGAACCAAGTAAAAAACCGTGATCCATAAAAAATACTCCTTGTTTTGATAATTGACTTATACGCAAAAAATATGATTTTTAAATAGTAAAAATTACAAGTAAAATAAATAAAAACTTTTAGATTATTAAATTAAATAATTGATTTATAAATATATTTACGAAATTAAAATTTTTAGATTTTTTATTATATTTTTTAATTTTTCAGTATTATGCGTTGATTGAATATTTTTTTGCTTATCAGAAGTATTAGTTTCATCACTAAATTGTTTTTCTAGTTTTTTTGATGATATAATTTTTTTAACAAGATCGAGTGAATAATTGTGTTTACCCTCTTCAAATAAAATATTTTTAATAATAGATAATTTATTAATATGATTTTTATTAAAATATCTCGTTCCGCCCTTTGTTCTCATTGATAAACCATCAATTCTTAGGCGTTTTGTTTTTGGATCAATAGAATCCCAGTGCCTAATAACATGTTCCTTAAGATTGAGAATGTCAGATACTTCTTTTATATTAAAATATTGCTTATTATTTTCCATCAGAAGAGTTTAAATATTTAAGAACATTTTTACTAGCTTTGAAAGATACAACTTTTCTCTCATCAATCATTACTTCTTCTTTAGTTTTTGGGTTTCTTCCAATTCTACTTTTTTTATTTCTAATAACAAATGTACCAAAATTATGTATTTTGACCTTTTCAGAATTTTGTAATCCTTCAATTATAATATCTATTATATCACTTACAAAATCAATACAGTCTTTTTTTGGCAATCCAAACTCATTATGAATCGACTCTGCTATATGAAATCTAGTTATGTTATCTAATCCAGTCATAAATTTCTAAAATTTTGAATAATCTTTTGATTTAAATCATTATTTATAAAATTAAAACATTTTTTAAGAGCAAAACTAAAAGCGTAAGGTGAGGCACTACCATGACTTTTAATTGATATACCATTTAATCCAATTAAAGTAGCACCATTATATTTTTCTGGATTTATCTTATCTTTGAAAATTTTAAGGTCATTTTCTAATAATTTAAATGCAATTTTATTTTTATAAGATTTCTTAAATATATTTTTTAAATTAGTTGTTATAAAATCAGAAAGTCCTTCAGCAGTTTTTAAAATAATATTACCTGTATAACCATCTGAAAGAATTATATCATAATCTCCTGAAGTTATATTGTTTGGCTCTATAAAACCAACAAAGTTATTTTTTAAAAAACTGTTTGACAATATTTCATTTGCTTCTTGTAAAAATTCCAAACCCTTATTATTTTCAGTTCCAATGTTAATAATACCAATTTTTGGAATTCTTTTTGGATCAATAATGGAAAAATAAGAGTAGCCCATAAGTGCAAATTGAAATAGATGTGAGGCATCAACTAAAACATTTGCACCCAAATCTAACATTAATGAAAATGATTTTTTATTTGGTATGTCAGAGCAAATTGCTGGTCTGTCAACGCCTTTAATCATTCCTAATATTAATCTGGATAAAATCATTAAGGCTGCTGTATTTCCAGCTGAAACAAAACCTGAATTAGGATTATCTTTAACAAATTTTAACCCTTGATAAATACTGCTATCTTTGCGAGCTCTAAGAATAGTATTTGGCTTATCATCATCTGAGACATTATCTTTACAATCAACAATTTCATAATTTGATAAATTAAGTTTATTGATTTTTATTATATCTTCAATTTTTTTACCATTACCAAAAAATAGTAATTTTATATTTTTATTAGATAATGAAAAAATTTCTGATCCCTTTAGCGTTTTAAAAGGACTATTCTCACCGCCCATTGCATCTACAGCAATGGTTATTTGTCTGTTGGACATTAAATTTAGGCTTTAGATTTAGTTTTTTGTTTTAAAATTTGACGACCATTATACATTCCAGTAGATTTATCAATTCTATGGGATATTCTTGGTTCTCCAGATTCTTTATCCTCAACAATATTTAATTTAACTAAAGAGTCATGAGATCTTCTCATATTTCTTTTTGATGGAGAAGTTTTTCTTTTTGGTACAGCCATATAGTTTGTCCAATTAGACAAATATACATATATTGCAAGACAAAATATTAATTATTAATAAATTATTATTATTTCTCAATAACTATTTCAGCATATAAAATATTAAGATCTGCAGTTATACTCTTAATATTTCCATAATTTGATATGCCAAATTTTTTTACATAATCATCAAAATTAATATCGTCATTTTCTTTTAAAATCTTATCCAGAATCTTCAATCTGTAATAAAATTTTTTTACATATTTTTTAACATATTTCCCAATTGACATATCACCAATTCCTTTTTCTCTAAAGTTTTGATCTAAATCTTTTATAAAACTATCCATAATTCCCTGACTTATTTCATTATTTATTTTTGTATTTGTATCTTTTAGTTTTTTTAGATAAAAAATTATTACTATAGAAAAGATTTCAAAAACTTCATCAAAATTATATTCTTTATCATTTAAGCTATTTTTAATAAAATAATTCGAATGATTTACTATTTCTTGATAAATAGATAAGGTTTGATTTTTGAAATTATTTCTTTTTATATTAAAATACTGTAAAAACATGTTGTGAAAATATTTAAATTATTTTTATTCATTAATCTAATCTTTGCAATAACAAGTTGCTCACAACCTAAACTAACCTATTCAGGTAAAATAATAAATCAAAAAAATTTAAGTAACTTAAACATTTCTAATAAAGATAACCTCGTAAGCAGTTTTGGTCAACCTAGCTTTATTGATCCAATTGAAAATAAGTATTTTTATTATTCTGAAAAAACAAAAGAGGATAATTTTTTTTCAAAAAAAATAGAATATAGTTATATATTTGTTTTTAAGTTTGATCAAAATGATGATGTAATTGAAAAGAAAGTATTAAATCTTAATGAATTACAAAAGTCAAAAATTAATAACATGAGAACAAGTAATCAGATTATAGAAAGAGGTTTAATAGAAAAAATATTTGGAGGTGTAGGGACTCAAAAAGTCCCTAACACTAATTAGATTTTTAAAGAGCAATTGCAGCTAAAAGTAGTAATGCAACTATATTCGTAATCTTAATCATTGGGTTTACAGCTGGCCCAGCTGTATCTTTATAAGGGTCTCCTACAGTATCTCCAGTAACTGCAGCTTTATGTGCCTCACTTCCTTTTCCACCATGATTTCCATCTTCAATATATTTTTTTGCATTATCCCAAGCTCCACCACCAGCTGTCATACTGATAGCAACAAATAATCCAGTTATAATTACACCTAACAACAATGCACCTAAGCATGATAAAGCAGCAGCTTGGCCAGCTATTAGTAATATTGTAAAATATACTACTATAGGTGATAAAACGGGTAACATAGATGGAATAATCATTTCTCTAATTGCTGACTTAGTTAAGATATCAACACATTTGCCATATTCTGGTTTCCCTGTACCCTCCATGATACCTGGTATTTCCTTGAATTGTCTTCTAACTTCTACAACTACTGACCCTGCAGCTCTTCCTACAGCGGTCATACTCATTGCGCCAAATAGGAATGGTAACAAACCACCTAGCAATAACCCAACAACAACATATGGATTTGATAAATCAAAAGTAACGTGTCCAATTTTTTCATAAGAAAGATGACTGTTAGGGTCTTTTGCAAAATGCTCAAGGTCTTCTGTGTAGGCTGCAAACAAAACAAGTGCTCCTAATCCTGCAGAACCAATAGCATATCCTTTAGTGACAGCTTTTGTTGTATTTCCAACTGCATCTAAAGCATCTGTAGTTTTTCTGACATTATCATCTAATTCTGCCATTTCAGCTATCCCACCAGCATTATCTGTGACTGGACCATAAGCATCAAGAGCTACAACCATACCTGCTAAAGCTAGCATTGTTGTTACAGCAATTGCTATCCCAAATAATCCAGCTAGTGAATGAGTAATTATTATACCTGCTACAATTATAATTGCGGGAAGTGCAGTTGCTTCCAAACTTATTGCAAGGCCTTGTATAACATTTGTTCCATGACCAGTGGTTGATGCCTTAGCAATACTTTGTACTGGTCTATAGTTAGTTCCAGTATAATATTCTGTAACCCAAATAATCAAACCGGTAATAATTAAACCTAATAAACCACAATAAAAAAGAGACATTCCTGTGAATGATTTATCATCAACTGAGAAAACTGAACTTAGACCTATAACGTGATCAGTTATAAAATATAAAAGTATAGCTGATAAAATTGCAGAAACTGCAAATCCTTTGTATAAAGCAGCCATAATATTTTGACTTTTACCCAATCGAACAAAATATGTTCCAACAATACTTGCTAAAGTGCAAACACCAGCAATAGCAAGAGGATACATCATCATAGATGAAAGATCAGAAAAAAATATTGAGGAAAGGACCATTGTTGCAACTACAGTTACTACATATGTTTCAAATAAGTCAGCAGCCATACCAGCACAATCACCAACGTTATCTCCAACATTATCAGCTATAACTGCAGGATTGCGAGGGTCATCTTCAGGAATACCTGCTTCTACCTTACCAACAAGATCGGCTCCTACATCTGCTCCTTTAGTAAAAATACCACCACCTAATCTAGCAAAAATTGAAATTAATGATGCTCCAAAACCTAATGACACCAAGGGTGCTACAATTTCTCTACCAGGAAATAATCCTGAATTATCTAGAACAAAAAAATAAAGTGCGATTGATAATAAAGCAAATCCAGCTACTAACATACCTGTAACTGCGCCAGCTTTAAATGAAACAGATAATCCTTCTGCCAAACTTGAGCTTGCAGCTTGAGTAGTTCTTACATTAGATCTAACAGAAATATTCATACCTACATAACCAGCAGCGCCTGAAAAAATTGCACCTATTAAAAAACCCACACCTGAAGATAATCCGAATACTATCCAAATTAATACAAAAATTACAATTCCAACTATTCCTATAGTTAAATATTGTCTGTTTAAGTAAGCTCTTGCTCCTTCTTGGATTGCACTTGCAATACTAGCCATTTTTTCGTTTCCAGTACTTAGTGATAAAATTTGTCTTGATGTAATTAAGCCGTACAAAACAGCAGCTAAACCACATAATAATATAAATATTTGCATTGTTGTCATTGTGGGTAATCTCCTTGATTTTTTTTGCTCATATGTCAGAAAGTGTTGGAAAAATCAACATTTTAGGCAAAATGATCATAACTATGGATGTTTTTAATAACTTTTAGAGAATCATTAAATATCCCAGGTTTTTTAATAATAGAACCTACCAGAGATAACTTAACTTTATTTTTTTTTGATAAACTTAATAATTTTTCTCTATTTTTTTTAAATGAAGTAAAAATTAACTCATAGTCATCTCCCCAATTTAAAATATCTTCAAGCTTAATTATAGAATATTTTTTTTTTAAAATTTTTTTCAGCATATCTGACACTGGTATTAACTTTTTATTTATTCTAGCTCCAAATTTTCCATCTAGAATTTTTGATAAATCACCTAAAAAACCATCTGAAATATCTATTGCTGAATTTATATATTTACAAGCTTTTGATCCAAACATGCATGGATTAGGGTACAAGTATTGCTTTATAAAATATGATGAATATTTTTTATCTAATTTTATATTTGAATTCTTTAAAATTTTACAACCTAAATATGAATTACCTAAAGTCCCTGTTACCCAGATATCATCATCTAAATTACACTTCTTTTGTGCTATTATGTTCTTTAATTTGCTTTCACCAAATAGATTAACTGTTAAACTGATTTTTTTAGAATTGGAAATATCACCACCAAGAAGATAGATATTATATTTTTTTTGAAGTTTATATAACTTAGATGTAAATTTTTTTAACCATTCATAATTAATTTTAGAATTTATTGACAAATTTAAAGTATAAGTTTTAGGTATGGCTCCCATTGCAGAAATATCAGAAAGGTTTACACAAAGAATTTTTTGTGCAATTGATTCTGGTGGATCGTTTGAAAAAAAATCAATATCCTCAACTATTGTGTCAGTTGTGACAATAGTTTTATTTTTTCTTGTTACATTAAAATAAGCACCATCATTTTCAAAATTATAAGTTCCTGCATTATTTAAGTTTAGTTTTTTAAAAAACTTATCTATTATTATTTTTTCAGATAATTTAGAATTATAAGATATTTTTGTCACTTAAATACTTATCAGTAATTGCATTAATCATACCAAGATCTTTTCTAGGTATAAGTGTTTTAGAAATGTTTATATAGTCATTAATTACAATTTTTACTTTTTCTTGTTTTGTAATTTCAAGTTCAGAAAAAATAGACAAAATTATAGATTTATTTATCTGATCCCAATGTTTATATTTTCTATCAAACTTTATTAGAGAATTTATTATTTCTTCAATATTATGATATTTAATAAATTTTGCATAACTTGTTGTAAGTTTCTTGAAAAAGTTTTTGTTAAAATTAATATGAATATCTTTATTTTGCATTATTGATGGAATTGATAATTTATAAAAGTAATTTTCAAATTCAGTCATATTTTCTTCAACTGTAGAGTTAGAAAAAAAAGAAGAAAATATAAATTGAATAAAGGAAAGCCTAGTTTCAGTTTTAATAGAATTTTGCATTAATATTATAAAAGTTTAATGCAAGCATTTGCTGCCTCTCTCCCTTTATTTTTTTTTCTAATATCACTTCTATTGATAGCTTGTTCTAAATTTTCACATGTTAAAATTCCAAAACCAATAGGCTTTAGATAATTGTTTGAAATATCTATTATTTTTCTTGCACATTCATTGGCAATTAAATTAAAATGATAAGTCTCACCTCTAATTACACATCCCAAAGCAATAAAACCTGAATATTTATTTATATTTTTAGAAATTAAAAAAGGTACCTCAAAGCAACCTGGAGCAAGTACTACTTCAAATTCTATATTATTGATTTTTAATTCTTCAGTAGCACCTTTAATTAAATTACTACTAACTTCATCATAATAGTTGGAGCTGACAATTAAAACTTTATTTTTCATATTTTTTGCTGTTTAATAATTTCAATATCAAAACCATCTAAAGCTATAATTTTTTTATTTGAATTTGAAAGTAATATTATTTTTTGTATTCCTATATCTTTAAGAATTTGTGCTCCGACACCATATTCTCGCAGTTCAAGTTTTTTATTCTGTTCTTTTCTTTGATCAAAAGCTTTAAGAATATTTGGAGCAATATCACTATTAATTAAAACTATTGCTCCAGAGCCATTTTTTTCAATTATTTCAAATGAATGATTAATCTCATCACCAAAAATATTTTTTTCAGCAAAAATATCTTTTGTTATGTTTAGTTTGTGCATTCTAACTGGATATAAATTATCAGATATAGTTATATTTTTAACCAAGGCATAATGCTTTTCTTTCGATAGAGTATTTTCAAATATTTTTAGAATAAAATCTTTACCTTTATTACTTTCAAATGGGCGTTCAGAAATTTGTTTAATTATTTTATTATACTTTAGTCTGTACTTTATTAAATCTGATACTGTGCCTACTTTTAAATTATGAGATTTTGCAAATTTAAGTATTTCTGGCAACCTTGCCATCTCTCCATTGTCACTCATAATTTCACAAATTACTCCTGAAGGATTTAAACCTGCTAATTTAGAAATATCTACTGCAGCTTCAGTATGACCTGCTCTAACTAAAACACCTCCATCCCATGCCATTAAAGGGAAAACATGACCCGGGTACACTAAATCAGTTTTTTTCATATTATGGTTTATAGCAACTGATATTGTGTGAGAGCGATCTGCAGCAGATATACCAGTAGTGACACCTTCTTTTGCTTCAATTGAAACAGTAAATGCTGTTAAATCATTTTTTTGGTTATTTGGGTTCATAAATGGTAACTCTAATTCTTCTATTCTTTGTTTGGTCATTGAAAGACAGATAAGGCCTCTTCCATACTTAGCCATAAAATTAATTGCATCAGGTGTAGCCATTTGTGCGGGAATAATTAAATCACCTTCATTTTCTCTACTAGGATCATCAACAAGAATATACATTCTTCCATTTCTTGCCTCATCAATGATTTCCTCAATTGGTGAAATATCTATTTGTTTATTTATGTTAGTCATTAATTTTTAGATCTTTCTGAAAATCTAGCTAAATAATCAAATTCAATATTAACAAGATCATTTTCATTAATAAATTTTAAATTAGTACTTTCATATGTATGAGGGATAACTGAAATTGAAAAATTTTTTGCAGATACATTAGCAATTGTTAAGGAAATACCATTTATTGCAATAGATGCTTTATCAACTATGTATTTTTTATCTTGATCTTGAAAATTTTTAAAACAAAACTCCCAACTATTATTTAAGTTAGTTACATTTAATAGCTCAGTGGTTCTATCAACATGGCCATAAACAAAATGACCTGAAATTTCATCTCCAATTTTGAGTGATTTTTCCAAATTAATTGAAATTAATTTATTAAATAAATTGTTTGAAAATGTAGTTTTTTGTTGTGTTTCTTCACCAACAGTAGCTTTAAAGTAATGCACATTACTTTTAAAATCAATTTCTGTAATAGTTAAGCAGACTCCGTTACAGCAAATAGATGAACCAATATTACAATCACTTAGATCAAGTGGAGTTGTTACTTCTAGCTCACCATTAGAAAAATTAATAGCTTTGCCTAAGTCTTGAATTATTCCTGTAAACATTTACTTTATCTCATACTTAAAATATAAATTATTATCAAATTTAATTGTCTCTAATAATTTTTTATTAATATTTTTCAAATCATTTCCTTTAATAACTGGAATTCCTTTTTTTCCTATTGTAATTGGAGCTTTAAATAAATGAATTTCATCAATTAAATTATTTTTAAGTAAATCTGCAAATAATATTCCTCCAGCTTCAACCAGTAAATCAGAAATTTTTAGTCTATACAAATGAGCAAATAACTTCTTTAAATTTAATTTATTATTTTCTAATCTCATTTCAATAATCTCACATCCTAGTTGTTTTAATTTTTGTGATTTTAGATTTTTTTTACTTGTAAAAATTATTACTCTTTTATCGTGCAGATTATTAAGAAGTTTTGCATTCAATGGAAGTTTCAGATTTTTATCAATTATAACAATATTAAGATTTTTTATAATGGTGTTCTTTTTCCTCACAGTAAATCTGGGGTTGTCTTTTATTATTGTTTTTGAAGTAGTTAAAATGGCTTGACTTTTAATTCTTAAAGAATGTGCATAAGATCTACTTTTGGAATTACTAATCCATTTACTTTTATAATTGCTCCAAGCTATCTTTTCATCACTTGAAATTGCCATTTTAACTTTAGTAAATGGTTTTTTTTTCTTAAGACTTTTGAAGAAAAATTTATTTATGCTAATTGTTCTATCTTTTGATATTCCTGTAATAACTTTAATTTTATTTCTTTTCAGTTTTTTAACACTTTTATTTTTTGTTCTTGGGTCCTGATCTATACATGAAATGACAATTTGTTTAATTCCTGATCTTAAAATTTGATCTGTGCATGATCCATTTTGTGAACTGTGAAAACAAGGTTCAAGTGTAACATACATGGTTGCCCCTTTGGCTTGCTTTCCTGCTTTTTTTAATGCCGTTTCTTCTGCGTGCGGTCTTCCAGTTGAGCTAGTTACTGCTTTTGATATAATTTGATTATTTTTACAAATTAAACAACCAACGCTAGGGTTTGGGAATGTTTTGCCCAAATTTTTAGAAGCAATTTGATGGGCCTGGTTAATAAACTTTAGATGATTTGAAATCATTTTAAATTTATTTATCTTCTAAATTGCCTAAAAAATCCTCAAAATCTTTTACTTCCCTAAAATTCTTGTAAACAGAGGCAAATCTAACATAAGCAACTTGATCAAGAATAGACAAAGCTTCCATTATATATTGACCTACAAGTTCAGTTTTGATTTCTCCCTCACCAGAATTTTCTAATTTTCTTACAATAGCATTTACAATTTTCTCAATCTTTTCAGTTTCGATATCTCTCTTTCTTAGAGCTAATGATAATGATCTGTACATTTTATCTCTGTCAAAAGATTCTTTTTGACCATCTGATTTTACTACAATTAAATCCCTTAATTGAATTCTTTCAAAAGTAGTGAAACGTGAACCACATTGTTCGCAAACACGTCTACGTCTAATTGCAGTATTATCTTCAGTTGGCCTTGAATCTTTAACCTGAGAGTCTTCGTTGCTACAAAATGGACACCGCATCAAAAAGCCTCATTATAAATTGGATATTTCTTACACATACTGACAACTTTACTTTTCATTGAATACATAAATTCTTTTGGATTATCTTGATTTTGATTAATATTATCAAGTATTTCTGAAATTAAATCCCCAATTTCATTAAAATCATTCTCATCAAACCCTCTAGAAGTAGCTGCAGCTGTACCAAATCTCAAACCACTTGTTATTTTGGGTGGATTGGGGTCATAAGGAATAGCGTTTTTGTTACAAGCTATTCCAACCTCTTCGAGTATTTTTTCAGCATTATCACCTGTTATGTTTTTAGGAGTAAGATCTAACCATACAATATGAGAATCAGTTCCATCAGTTACAATTTTAAATCCATTATTTACTAAAGATGAAGCTAATACTTTAGCGTTTGCAATAACTTTTTTAATATAATTTTCAAATTCAGGTTTTAATGCTTCGCCAAAAGCAACGGCCTTACCTGCCATTACATGCATTAGTGGACCACCTTGTAATCCTGGAAAAACAGCACTGTTAATTTTTTTAATTAATGTTTCATCGTTAGTTAATATCATTGCGCTTCTAGCACCTCTTAGAGTTTTATGAGTTGTAGAAGTAACAACATGAGCATAATCTATAGGGTTAGGGTATTGTTTACCAGCAATTAAACCTGAGTAATGTGCCATATCCACTAAAAAATATGCCCCAACCTTATCAGCTATTTCTCTAAATTTTTTCCAATCTATAATTCTAGGATATGCTGATGCTCCAGCAATGATTAATTTAGGTTTATGCTCAATTGCAAGAGATTCAACTTCTTCATAATCTATTAGATCTTTATCATTACCATCTTTTTTAACACCATACTGTATCGGATTGAACCATTTTCCAGATAAATTAGGTTTTGCACCATGAGTTAGATGTCCACCAGAAGCTAAAGACATCCCGAGTATTGTGTCATGGGGTTGTAACAGAGCTAAAAAAACAGCTTGGTTAGCTTGGGCCCCACTATGAGGTTGCAAATTTGCATACTTGCATCCGTATAACTCCTTAACTCTTTCTAAAGCTATATTTTCTGCTTCATCAACAAATTCACATCCACCATAATATCTATTTCCAGGGTATCCTTCAGCGTATTTATTAGTCATAACCGATCCTTGAGCATTAAGAACTGCTTTTGAAGCAATATTTTCTGAAGCAATTAATTCTATCTGATTTTGCTGTCTCTCAAGTTCTTTTTTTAAAGTTGCATATACTTCTGGGTCTGTTTTTATAATTTCATCATTAAAGAAATTTAGGCTCATATCTTTTCTATCCTTTTTTTATGTCTTCCAGATTCAAATTCAGTTTCTAAAAATATTTTAACACAATTTTTTGCCTCTTCATCTGCCATAAATCTTCCAGGCAACACCAATACATTAGCATTGTTATGCTGTCTAATTAATCTTGTTATTTCAGGACTACTAACTAATCCCGCTCTAATTCCTTTTTTTCTATTTGCTGCCATGCTCATCCCTACTCCAGTTCCACAAATCAAAATACCTAAACTATCCTCATTTTGTGACACATTATTTGTTAAATTGTGAGCAAAATCTGCATAATCAACACTTTCGTTTGAATTAGTTCCTAAATCTATAAATGTTTTAAAATAATCACATAATTTAGACTTCATTTCATAACCAGCATGATCTGATGCTATATAAATTTTCTTTTCCATATTTATTTATTATTATTCACATATAACAAAATAATGATATTGCATACCTTTCTATGATGCAAAATACATGGTTTGATCCTTTTTTTATATTTGAAAATTTATCAGAAGAAGACAGACTAATCCAAAAAAATGTAAAAGATTTTTCAACATCAATTCTTAAACCTAATGTTGTTGAACATAATAGAAATCATTATTTTGATCGATCTCTTTATAAAGAATTTGGCAAACTTGGATTACTTGGTTCAACAATTAAAAGTCATGGTGGTGCAGGGACATCAGATACAGCATATGGTTTGATAGCATATGAAATTGAAAAAATTGATAGTAGTTATAGGTCATCAATTTCAGTACAATCTTCTTTAGTTATTCATCCAATAAATTCATTCGGAAATGAAGAACAAAAAGATAAATATCTTCCTAGCTTAATTTCAGGTAACAACATTGGTTGTTTTGGTCTAACTGAAAGTGAAGCTGGTTCAGATCCCTCTTCAATGAAAACTACATATAAAAAATATCAAGATGGCTATATTTTAAATGGAAATAAAAACTGGATAACTAATGCACCTATTGCAGATATATTTATAGTGTGGGCACTTAATGAAAATCATGAAACAAATTCAATAAAGGGATTTATAATAGAAAAGGAAACAAAAGGTTTATCAACAAAAATCATTGAAAATAAAACAAGTCTGAAAATTAGTCCAACAGGTCAAATTTTAATTGATAAAGTTTTTGTTCATAAATCAAATTGCCTTGAGAAAACAAATGGATGGGGCTCAGTGTTTAGCTGCTTAAATAAAGCTCGTTTTGGTATTAGCTGGGGAGTATTAGGTTCTGCTACTGAATGTTGGTTAATAGCCAAAGATTATGTAGAAAATAGAATTATGTTTAAAAAACCTTTAGCAGCAAATCAACTAATTCAAAAAAAACTTGCTGACATACAAACGGAGATAAATCTTGGATTAGCTTCGTGTGCATTAACTTCAAAAGTAATGGGTCAAGGTAGGAATATAAACAACGCTATATCTGTTTTAAAAAGAAATAATTGTAAAAAATCATTGGATATAGTCAGAGATTGTCGAGATATGTTGGGTGCAAATGGTTTAGTTGAGGAATATCATATCATGCGTCACCTTGTTAATTTAGAAACTGTAAAAACATATGAAGGAGCGGAAAATATTCATTCCTTGATTTTAGGCAAGAATCAAACTGGGATAGCTAGTTTTTAAGAAAAAAAAATAAACTTAACAATAAAATATCTACCCTTTTTATCAATAATGTATAGGATTTGATTTATAAATATTCATAATTCGGGAGGACATATGAAGAAAAATTTTAAAAGACGTGACTTTATAAAGAAAGCTGGTGTTGCTGCTGCTGCAGCTACTGCAGTATCTTCTTTCCCTGCTCCGGCAATTGCTGCAGATAGGATTGAAGTCAACTGTGTTGCAACATGGGGCAGAGGTTACCCTGGACTTGGCACTGGAGGTGAAGCAGTTTCACAAAGAATATCTGATTTAAGTGATGGAAGAATTGTTGTTAATCATTATGCGGGTGGAGAACGTGTAGGACCTTTGGATGTTTTTACAGAAGTTAGCTCTGGTAATGCGCAAATGTATAATAGTGCTGATTATTATTGGGTTGGACAACATCCAGGTTGGGGATTTTTTGCAGCAGTGCCGTTTGGTTTAATTTCTACAGAAATTAATGGATGGATTAGACATGGTGGTGGTCAAGAACTGTGGGATGAACTTGCTGATGGCTTTGGACTTAAAAACTTTATGGCTGGAAACTCTGGAGTACAAATGGGTGGATGGTTTAATAAAGAAATCAATTCAGCTGATGACTTTAAAGGTCTAAAAATGAGAATGCCTGGATTAGGTGGAATGATGGTAACAAAACTAGGTGCCTCAGTTGTTGGTATGCCTGGTGGCCAAATTTATGAAAATCTAGTTAATGGCACAATAGATGCCTGTGAATGGGTGGGTCCATGGAATGATGAGAGATCTAGATTCTATGAAGCAGCAAAATATTATTATTGGCCAGGTATGCATGAGCCGGGCACTTTAATAACACTTGGCTGTAACAAGTCTTGGTTAACTAGTCTTTCAAAAACTGATCAAATGATTATTGAACATTCTGCAACTGTTCAAAATGAAATGATGGTAACAGAATATAATGCTAATAATGGTGCTGCACTTCAAAGACTCATTAACGATCATGGAGTTGAATTAAGAGAATTCAATGATGATGTTATAGACGCAATGGGTGAGGCTTCAGAAGAGTTATATGCTGAATTAGCTGAAGGTAATGAACTTACAGGCCGTATTCTTGATAGCTTTTTGAAAGCTAGGGGCGATATTGGAGAGTGGTTAAAAATTGCCGATCATGGATATACTGCTCAGAGACGTAGAGTATTAGAAGGTTAATTCTTTTATATTGAGTGGGGACATTGTTTCCCCACTCTTTTTTTTATGAACACATTAAATTTTGCTAAGATATTTTCTATAGCTATTGTTTTATTTGTTTTTTCTTTTTTAATTAACAATTATCTTACTTTTGGAGGCAATTGGCCTGGGGCCCTAGCCATAAAGACAAATATAAATATTTTTTCTTCTATTCAAATATCTTTGTATTTTTTTGCTTTATTGTTTCCAGTTTGTTTAATTTATTTCTATAAAAATGAGATTAGTTTAAGTGCGATTGCAAATTTTTTTGACAATACTAATGCCTATATTATAAGATTTGCTTTTTGGGCTGTATTTATTATTGGAATTGTTGATGCAATAATATCTCTGCTGATCATCGAGGGATTCATTGAGCATATTTTTGGTAAAAGTTGGAATGTAAAATTATCTAATAACTCCTTTAGAGCTCCCTATGTTCATTTTCCACTTTTATTTTTTGCATTAATATTAGGTTATTTTTTTAAATCTGTTAATTTTTATTGGTTAGCTTTTCTTGTTGTGCTTGCTGAATTTCAAATTGTCTTACTAAGATTTGTATTTTCTTATGAGCAAACTTTAATGAGCGATCTTGTAAGATTTTGGTATGGAGGTCTATTTCTTTTTGCTAGTTATTATACATTAATGAAAGATGGTCATGTTAGAGTTGATGTTCTGTACACAAATTTTACTGAAAAAAACAAAGCTATAGTCAATTTATTTGGAAGTCTAATATTGGGCATTCCATTATGTTTAACAATTTTCTTAAAAGGTATGGCTTGTAAGCAATGTGTCTTAAATCAACCTATTATGAATTTTGAAACTTCACAAAGCACTCAGGGCATGAATATAAAATATCTAATGGCTGGATTTTTAATCATATTTGCTTTGACTATGCTTATTCAATTTGTTGTATATTTTTTAAGAAATTTAGAAACCATAAAAAGAAAATAAGTATATGGAATTATTTTTTCTTTTTTTATTAATTTTTTTAATGGCATTTGCTCTTGCCTCAGGTTATCCTTTAGCTTTTGCTCTGCCTGGCTCAGCAATTATCTCAATTCTTTTGGCTGGTTTGGCAGGATATTTATTTGAAGGTAATGCTAATGAATATTTTATTTCTGATGGACCATTCCAATGGCTAAATGCTGGAATAACTAATTTCCGAGGCGTTTACTGGGAAGTTGAAAGAGATACACTGATAGCAATTCCATTGTTTATATTCATGGGAATCATGCTTGAAAAATCAAAAATTGCTGAGGATTTATTAATAAGTATGGGCCAATTATTTGGACCAATGCCTGGAGGTCTAGGTATATCAGTAATATTTGTTGGAGCTCTTTTAGCTGCAACAACCGGAATTGTAGGAGCTACTGTAGTAGCTATGGGCCTTATTTCTTTGCCAGCAATGATGAAAAACAATTATAACAAATCATTAGCATCAGGCATTGTGTGTTCCTCTGGAACTTTAGGTCAAATAATTCCCCCTTCAATAGTATTAATTATTTTATCAGATCAATTAGCAACAGCATCAGATGCTGCGGATAATTTAAGAATGATGGATTTTAAAAATACAAAC
Source organism: uncultured Alphaproteobacteria bacterium (assembly GCA_902596365.1). Lineage (GTDB taxonomy): Bacteria > Pseudomonadota > Alphaproteobacteria > HIMB59 > CACPNW01. The sequence continues at coordinate 46,299 of CACJTT010000006.1, read as the reverse complement.
GGCTCAATGAGTATGCCAAGTCAATATAGTGTTGATTCAGTAAGTGCGGGGAATATGTTCTTAGGCGCTTTTTTACCTGGTTTAGTATTAGTATCCTTATACATGATTTACATTTTGCTTATAGGAGTTTTTAAAAAAGAATTAGTTCCACCAGTAAAATATGAAGGTATTTATAATTTTGTTTTTTTTAGGAAAGTTTTTTTATCATTAGTGCCTCCTTTAGCCTTAATATTTGTTGTTTTAGGATCAATATTATTAGGCGTTGCTACAGTAAATCAAGCTGGAGCAATAGGTGCTGTTGGTGCAGGAATTATGGGAAGTTATAGACTGTATGATGGTAGAAAACATAAGTACACACCTGCAATAGTTTCGATTATTTCACTTATTTTTATAGTATTATTAGTTAGAAATTTTAATCTCAATATAAAAACTATTAGTAACTCTGTTGATTTGTATGCAATCTTATTGGCATCTGTAGCTGCAATTTTTTTAATTTTTGGAATAGGATGGAGTTTTTATCGAACATTTAAAATAAACAATGTTCTAAAAAAAGTTATGATAGAAACAAGCTTAACAACATCAATGGTTTTTATAATTCTTATAGGTGCTGCGATGTTGACAGCTGCATTTAGAGGTTTTGGAGGCGAGGAAATTGTTAAAGATTTTCTAACTAGTTTACCGGGTGGTTTTTGGACACAATTTATTGTTGTAATGGCAGTAATATTTGTTTTAGGTTTTTTTTTAGATTTTATTGAAATTGCAATAGTTGTTGTTCCAATTGTAGCCCCAATACTTTTAGCTGAAACGTCTGCAAACGTAACTGCTGTATGGCTTGGAGTAATGATTGCCGTGAATATGCAAACTTCTTTTTTAACACCTCCTTTTGGTTTTTCTCTATTTTACTTAAGAGGTGTTGCTCCCAAGTCAATTAAAACAACAGAAATATGGAAGGGTGCTAGTGTTTTTATTTTCTTACAACTTGTAGGTCTTGGTATAGTTGGCTATTTTCCTCAATTAGTTAACTATTTACCTCTTAGATCTTATTATTCATCAGAAGTATCCCCTCCTCCTTTAAATCCTAAACTACAAAATTGCCTGATTGAATATACCTACGATAAATACAATAAAAATTTTGATAACTCATTAATAATAATTGAATCAATAAATTCAAATAGTTTAAATTTTATTCCAAAAGATTATCATGATAAATTTAAAAATTCTTTAATTGGAATAACTATATCAAAGGAATTATTAGAAGAAATTCAAAATTCTGAAAATAATTTTGATAAATTTTCTAAAAATTATAAACCATTACATATGAAAGTAAGAAATATTGAAAGAAAAATAATTAAGTTAGTTAAAAGAATTGAAAAAATTCAAAAAGAGATAAGATTAGAAACCGATGATTTAGAAATAGAATTTCTAAATGCAGAAATTAAAGAGATAGAGGAAGAAATAGAAAAAATTAAATTTACAATTCCTAATAATTGGGAAGAGGAGAATAAGAAATTTAATAATATTATTTCTAATTTAAATAAAACAAAATTGAATTATAATAAAACAGTTGATAGTTCCTATAATGAAATTTCTGATTTTATTCAAAAATTTAAAAAAGTTGATAAATTAAATTCTATTGATAAATTATATGATAAATTAATTAAAGATATAAATGAGGAAAATCAAAATATTGAAAAAATAATTAAAGATTTTGAAAACAATTTTAATTCTTTCAGTGATGTATCAAATATTAAAAAACCAATTAAAAAATCACGAAAGCTACTCAAAAAAAATTTTCAAAAGAAAAATGAAGCAATTAAATTAATAAATGATTCTAGATCTATTTTAAATGAAGAAACTGAATGGAGAAATTTAGGAAAACAATTATTATTGAAAGATTTGATTGACTTACTTGATAGTGGTAAAGAAACATTTGCACTAAGAAAACAAGATCAATTAAATAAAGAACAAGCCTTGCATTTAGCAGGATGTAAGTCCGTGCACAAAGATATTTCTTTATATTTTTAAATAATTTTTTCTATATCCATAATCACATGAACATAATCCATGGCATGACCATCGGGGTTATTTGAAACTTCTTCGATGTATAAATCGTAAAATTTATCAACAATTTCATTGATCTCATTTTGATTTCTATCAATTAAAGCATTTTTAAACACTGTCTCTGACCAACTTCTCATTGTAGGAATTAGGTTCCTTGCATATTCTTCAGATGACATAGTATCTTTATTTTCTAAATATTTCATTTTATAAGGACAATCTGTGAGCATTGTTTCACAAGATTTAAGAACTAATCCTGATTTTGAAACTACTGAATCTTTATTTTCAAATGGTTTCTTAAATTCTTCAAGAGTTCTGTAATGTTGAGTGAAAGTTGCATTAATAAATTCTTGATGTGTAATTAATCCCTGATCTTCAAGATGTTTCCAATTTTTAGCAAAATTATTAAACATTACATGACCACCTGTATTACCTAAATATCTACCCTTTTCATCTATTCCAAAATTAATACAGATAAAACGTCCACCATTAACCATCTCTTTAGATCTATTTATTAAAATAGTTTCCCAATCTTTGTTAGCTTGATCTTTAAATAATTGTTTTTCACTTTCATTTGCACCAGTCATATGAACATGATTTTCTATTAAACATGGTCTTTCAGAAACATAATGCATTGCAGTTGCAGAAAAACCTAATGATAATGAATTATTAGCCATTAATTGTTTGTGAAAACCGGTTCCACACCCATGAACATAAACATTTGAAAAAATTTTTTGAAATGCAAATTTGGAATTCTCGTGCATTCCCTGCATAGTTTTAAAAAGGGTTGAAAAATCATTTGAAGCTAAATCAGTATACAAAATTTCAATTTGTCTTTCATCTCCTCTTTCTCTAATTAATTTAATAATATTAAACCACATTTCTTGACTTGTACCTCCATCGGCACTTCCAAAATCAGCAAACTTTAGTATTTCCTTTGATTCGATAGTTTTTAGTGCGTTTTCAATTACTTTTTGTGTTTTATCTATAGCGTTTTTAGCACCTGCTGTTTTTGCAGAATAATAACCTGATCCTTTCATCGATAAACTTGATTGTGTATTAAGATAATTATCTTTCATGTCACTAAAGTATTAAATGAATTATAATAATAAGTTAACTATTAAATTTTAAATTTTTATTAAATCCCCTTGGAACTTTTTTACCTACTTGAGCCCTTTTACCTATCCAAAATTCAGTATCTTTTAAGTTTTTTTGTTTTGACGCTTTAATCCACAACAAACCTTCTTTTTGATCTACTAAAGAACTATCAGTAATAAAGTCTTTATCTTTAATTTTCATTAGCTGAACTCCAGAACCTTTGTTTAATGTTGGTATAGATGTTGTTTCAAAAATAAGTAATTTTTCATTTTTGGAAACTAAAGCTATGTGATTATATTTTAAATGGTGCACGTTAAGTAGTTGGTCATTATTTTTTAAATTAATTATCATTTTACCTTTTCTTTGATTCGTAATCATTTTTTCAGAAATTGAAATAAAACCTTTGCCAAGTTTTGTTATAAGAAGTAATTTTTTTTGTGTATTTGCATTAAATACAGAAATTAATTTTTCATCAACACCTACATTTATAAGCTCTATGTAAGATTTGGGGGCAGCTTTACCACCTGGCAATAAATTAGGATTTAGAGTTAAAACTTTGCCAGAAGACAAGAAAATCAAAAGTTTATGATTAGAAGAAACGGGGATAAAAGTTTTAATATTATGATCTTTGCTATCTTCAGAATAATCTTTTACTTTTTTAAGAAGATTATCCTTGGTAATCAAAACATTAAATTTTTCGATTTCTGTGAATTCATCAATTTTAACATCTAATTCATAGTCATCTGAAGTATTAACATTGCTTCTTCGTATTTTAATTTTTTCACTTAGTGTTTCACTTATTTCTTTTATTTCTTTAATCAAAAATTTGCTTAAATAATCATCATTTTTTATAAGTTTTTTAAGATTAGTATTAATTTCTTTTAATTTTTTTATTTCTTTATTTATATTTAATTCATCCAATTTTTTTAATGAGCCAAGACGCATATTTAAAATAGCTTCAGCTTGTAATTCAGATAATTTAAAAGATTTAATCATTACATTTTTAGGATCATCTTTAGTTCGAATAATGTTTATTATTTTATCTAAATTAGCAAATACGATCAAATAACCTTTGAGTATTTCTAATCTTTTATTATTTTTATTTATATTAAATTTTGATTTACGTTTTAAAGTAATTTTTCTAAAATCAATAAATTGAGTAAGTATTGATTTTAAACCTAGTTGTTTTGGAATACGTCCATTCTCAAGAACATTAAAATTGCATGAATATTTAATAGATAGGTCAGTTAGTTTAAAGCATAAATCTACTAATTTTTTTTTATCTATTTTTCTATTTTTGGGTCTGAGAACGATTCTTACATTTTCATCAGATTCATCTCTAACATCATCTAATGGTATTTTTTTTTGATTAATCAAATTAGCAAGCTGCTCAATAATTTTTACTTTATTTACCTGAAATGGAATTTCAGTAATCACTATCTCATATAATCCATTTTTTATTTTTTCATCATGCCATTTTGAATTAATAAGAAAAGAGCCAAAACCTTTCTTGTAAATATTTTTCTTATCTGTGGAGCTTAATATAATTTCTCCTCCAGTTGGCAAATCAGGACCTTTAATTATTTTAAGAAGATCAGATTCAGAGAAATCTGGTTTCTGTATTAGCTTAATTAAACATTCATTTATTTCTATTAAGTTATGTGGTGGAATATTAGTAGCCATTCCAACTGCAATACCGGTCGATCCATTTAACAAAATATTAGGTAACTTCGACGGCAGCACATCTGGCTCTAAGTTTTGACCATCATAATTATTACTAAATGTTGTTGAATCTTCTTCTATACCGTCAAAAAATAATTCAGTTATTTCTTCTAATCTAGCTTCTGTATATCTCATAGCAGCGGCATTATCTCCATCGATATTTCCAAAATTTCCCTGTCCTTCAATCAGAGTCACACGTGAAGAAAAATCTTGAGCCATTCTTACAAGGCTTTGATATATCGCTTGATCACCATGAGGATGAAATTTACCCATAACATCACCAACAATTCGTGCAGATTTTTTAAAAGTGGAATTATTAAATAATTTTAATAAATACATAGAATAAATAATTCTTCTATGGACTGGCTTTAAACCATCTCTTAAATCAGGAAGAGATCTTGATATTATAGTAGATACAGCATAAGATAGATATCTGCTCTTTAGAATTTGATTAATATCATCCTTAATTATTCTATTCATTTTTTTGACAAAAATCCTAAGATTAGTTTTTTAAAATTTAAATAATTAGTAGGTATATGAAGATTCATATTATTCAAATGATGATTTTGTAAAATTATCTCAAATATTTTAAAAAAAGAATTAACATCTTCAAAATTTATTTTTACTGATTTTTTTAGTAAATTATGAGGAAAAACAATTGTTTTATTTGATTTTTTGTTAACAAATTGCAAGGAATCTAAATTTATATAGATGAATGATAGTTTATTAGTGAAATCAATTTCATATCCTATTAATTTTAATAAATTTAATAAATATAAAAAATAATCAACTAACCAATTTTCTTTTGTAGATATTAAATTAATAATTTTATTAGTACTTTCAAATAAACCTATAATTTTTTGACCTTCAATAATTGATAAATTTAATAAAGATACAATAGATAGTAAGGAGTGCAATTTATACCTATCTATAAAAATATCATATATATAAGGTTTACATAATTCTCCAGATATATTTTTAGGGAAATTAGAATTTTTAATTTTAATATTTAAATTTAAAAAATATCCTAATTGATAAATATTTTTTTTCTTTTTTGTTGATCCACCGAAACTAATGCCAGTTAATATTTCATCATTTTCAGTTAGAAATTTTAAAAATAAATTATTTTCTGATGATAGCTTATTATATAATAGAATACCTCTTACTTTATTTTCTGTCATTGAGTAATTAATTCAAGATATAAATGTGATTTTTTTCCAAAAACTTTTTTAATTTTTTTTTGACAATTCTCCCTTATTTTTTTTATCATGCTACCATTTTTTCCTAGAATAATTTTTTTATATCTTTTTTCATTAATATAAATTTTTTGTTTTATTTTAATTTCTGTGCTTTTTAATATTGTATAATTAGAAGTTATAATACGAATATTGTATGGTATTTCTTGATGAAGATATGTTAACATAGTTTCTCTTAATAGTTCAGATAAAATAAACTTATCATCTTTATTAGTTATTTCATTTTTTGAATATATCCATTTAGAAGAATATGAATATTTAATTAATTCATTCAAAAGTTCTTCAACACCAATATTATTTTTTGCTGATAATGTAAAAAAAGCCTCTATTTTATATGTATTATTAATTTCAGTAATAATTGGTAGAAGTTTTTTTTTCGAAATCAAATCTATTTTATTGAAAATAATAAATATTTTTTTTTTTACTTCTTGGATTTTATCTATTTGATCATAAAGAAAGCGCATATTTAGTGTATGAGAATCAATCATATATAAAATTAAATCTGACTCATCGATACCGTTCCACAAATTTTGTTTAAGTTTTTTTGATTGATCGTTAGAATTTTTTAAAAAATTAGAACCAGGAGTATCATAAAAAAGTATTTGTGTATTTTTAATATTTTTAATTCCAATAATCAATTCTTGTGTAGTATTAATTTTTTTATTTTGAATTGATATTTTTTCACCTATAATTTTATTTATTAAAGTAGACTTACCAGCATTAGTCCTGCCAACAATACTAATTTTAACTATCTTACTGTTCATTTATTAGTTTTAGAGCAATAGATGCAGCATTTTTTTCAGCATCTCTTATTGATGATCCGCTACTTATGATTTTTTTTAAATTTAATACTTTTAATGAAATTGTAAAAGTAGGAGAGTGTGAAGGTCCCTCTTTTTTAACTAAATGATATTCAGGTAGTTTTTTTTGTTTTTGTTGAGAAAGTTCTTGTAACTTAGTTTTTGAGTCCTGCATGTTTTTATTTTCAATATCTAAATATGGACCCCATGTAGAATTTATGAACTTTTTGGCACTCATAAAACCCCCATCTAAATATAAAGCACCAATAAGTGACTCTATAGAATCAGATAAAATGGAAATATTCATTTTATTGCTTTTTTTAGATGAAAATTTAAGAAATCTATCTATTTCAAGATTTGTTGATATTTTATACAAAAAGTTTTTTTGAACTAAATATGACAGTTTTTTTGATAAATCACCTTCATTATTTTTACTAAATTTTTTATAAATTATAGAAGATATTGCTAAACCTAATACTCTGTCACCTAAAAATTCTAATCTTTCAAACTCACTAACATCTTTAAGAGTTTTTTTTTGATTTTCAGTAATGTAACTTGGGTGCATTAATGCATTTTCTAAAAGTTTTTTATCTTTGAATTTATAGGAAATAATTTCCTCTAATTGATTAATTTTTTTTTTAGTTATCATTTAATGGGCTTGAATATTCTTTCTACTCTAATTGATTTTGGCCACTTCCATAATTGAAAGAAGCGTGAATTTTCTAATGAAAAGAAAACAAAGCGAGCTTTTCCAACAAGATTTATAAAAGGCACAAAGGTAAAATTACCAAATCTACTGTCTGATGAATTATCCCTATTATCACCAATCACAAAAAAATGATCGGGTGGGACAATATATAATTTAGTATTATCTCCAGGCCCATTGTCCATTGTGTCTAAAACTTCAATTTCAAAATCATCAAAGTACTCAGTATATTTAGATTTTCTCTTTCGAGATGTATTATGATCATTATCTATAAAATCATCTGTCCTTTTTCTTAAAATCAGTCTGTCATTAATTATTATTTGACCATGTTTAATTCTCAGTTTGTCTCCTGGTAAACCTATTACTCTTTTAATATAATCAGTTCTATTATCTTCAGGAGTTTTAAATACTACAACATCCCCTCTTTCTGGATTTTTATGAAAAATTTTTTGGGGAATAATTGGAATTGAAAAAGGTAAAGAGTGCTTTGAATAACCGTATGACCACTTAGAGACAAAAATAAAATCCCCAACGAGTAAATTAGGTTTCATAGATCCAGAAGGAATATTAAAAGGTTCGGCTACAAATGATCTAATTAATAGAGCAATAAATACTGCCAAAGAAACAGATTTCACATTACTTAAAAAACTATTTTGTTTTTTTGTTTTCATAAATTATTACATTAGCAATTGCATAATTAGACTCATCAGTTAAAGATAATTCAATAGTGCAATTAGATTCACTGTAAATCCTTCTTAGAAATTTAAGTGCTTTATTATGAAGTTTTATTTTGGGCTTACCATGACTATTATTATAAACTTCAATATCTTTCCAAAAAACTCCTCTTGCTAGACCTGTACCTAAGGCTTTAGCGCAAGCTTCTTTTGCAGCATATCTTTTGGCATAAGACTCTGTGGATTTAATTATATTTTCAGATCTTTTTATTTCGTTTTGACTAAAACATCTTTTTTTAAATTTATCACCAAATTTATCTAAAGTTTTCTTTATTCTCCTGATATCTATTATATCTATTCCATTTGTAAGAATCACTTAATCTATCCTTTTATTCTCTCTAAAGAAGACACCTCAGAAACCAATCTTAAAGCTGCCAAAATATTTTTAAGATGGTTAGTATCTCTAACTTCAATATCTATTATTATTTCATAGAAATCAACTTTTCTAATTGAAAAATTAATGTTTGAAATATTACCATTATTTTTAGCAATTATAGTTGTAACTTTACCTAGGCTACCTGGTTGATTTTTGAGAACAACATTTAATCGAGAATTTGAAACAGTATTTTTATTAACTGAATTATCCCAAGAAATATTTAACCATCTTTCAGGATTATCATTATATGATGATAGTGTTTCACAATCAACAGTATGAACTGCTACTCCTATTCCTGCTGTAACTATACCAACTATTGTGTCTCCTTTTATAGGGGAACAGCATCCTGATAAATGATATGACATACCAGCTGTAAGTCCTTTTAATTTTATTGAATTTTCTGACTCATTTTTAAATTTATTGGCTGGTTTATAATTAAATTCTGGATAAATTTTTTTTAAAACAGATACAGCTGTCATATTTCCAGAACCTACAAGCTCATACAAATCTTCAATATCTGATAATTTAAAATCTTTTTTTATTTTATTAATTGTAGATTTATTAAGTTCATAATTTTCTTTCACAAAAAAAGAGTCTAATATTTGTTTTCCAAAAATAATGTATTCATCTCTTTTTTTTGTTCTAAAGAAACGCCTTACCTGAGATTTAACTTTTGAAGTTACTGCAAATCGTTGCCATAAAGGTGAAGGCTGTGATTCCTCAGAAGTTATTATTTCGATTTGATCTCCATTTTTTAAAATAGTTTTAAGTGGTTGAAGCTTGCCATTTACTTTAGCTCCAACGCATTTATCACCAATTTGTGAATGAATTGAATAAGCAAAATCAACTGGAGTTGCACTTTTAGGAAGCTCTATTACATCGCCTTTTGGAGTAAAAACATAAATATCATTTTGAAAGACATTAATTTTAGCATTTTCAATTAATTCATCTTGATTTAATGATGAATTCATTAAATCTAAAAGTTCATGCATCCATTTGTATTCTTTTGTATCATTATCTTTGATTTTTTTAGGGTCTTTGTATTTCCAGTGAGCTGCCACACCATAATCTGCAATTTGATTCATTACATTTGATCTAAATTGAATTTCAATTTTTTTATTTTTAGGACCCATAACTGAAGTATGAATAGCTCTATATCCATTTGACTTTGGCGCAGAAATAAAATCTTTAAATCTACCTTGAATATAAGAAAATTTTCTGTGAATTATTCCTAAACACCTATAACATTCTCTTGTTGAATTCGTAATAATTCTAAATGCCATAATATCTGATAATTGTTCAAACGATATATTTTTCTTTTTTATTTTATTCCAAATTGAATAAGCTGATTTTATTCTACCATCTATTTTGCAATTTATACCTTCTGCTGAAAAAATATTACTTAGCTCATACCTTATTTCATCTATAATATTTTCATCTTTGGATTTTAAATAATCCAATCTATCTATAATTGAGTTTCTAGCATCAGAATTTATTGATTTAAAAGCTAAATCCTCTAGCTCATCCTGCCACTCTTTCATTCCTAACCTTTGAGCTAATGGAGAAAACACCTCCAATGTTTCCATAGAAGTATTAATTCTTTTATTTTCATCTTTTATAAATTCTATAGTTCTCATATTATGAAGTCGATCTGCTAGTTTTACTAATATAACTCTTAAGTCTTCTGTTGAAGCTAAGAGTAACTTTCTATAATTTTCTCCTAATTTCAACTTATTTGCTTTTAATGAAAATTTATTAATTTTAGTTAGACCTTGCACTAATTGAGAAATTTGATCTCCAAATATATCTTGAATAGACTCATTTGTAATTTCAGTATCTTCAACAGTGTCATGTAAAAGTCCAGCAGCAATTGAAGATGCGTCAAGCTTAATTGATGTTAATATTTTAGCAACCTCTATAGGGTGAGTAACAAACGGATCGCCAGATTGTCTGGTTTGATTTTTATGCGCTTTATTACTAAAATTTATAGCCTCGGATACTACTGACTTATCAGAGTCACTCAAATAAATAACTAATTCTTCAAGTTCTTTGATCTTTTCAAGTATCATTTTTAAGAACTAAAAATTGAAAGGATAAAAATAAATATCTAATTTTAACTAGATTGATCGTCTTGGTTCTGACTGATAGTATTGGATAATTCATTATCATTTGTTTCCATAATTGACTCTTTAATATCTTCCAATTCTTCAGCTGATTCGCTTTCAACATTATTTTCTGTTAATTCATCTATCGATGCATCTTCTTCTAAATTTTCATCAGTGAATTCTAAAGCAAGCTCATCTTCATCATTAATCGGTGAAACTGTCTGATATTCCTCAATTAAACTTTGTTTAAATTCATCAGCTGAAATCGTTTCATCTGCAATTTCTCTTAAAGCTATAACAGTGTTTTTATCATTATTTTTTTGAACAGTAGGATCATCTCCAGAATGGAGTTTTCTAGCCCTGTTTGAAGCTACAAGTACTAGCTCGAATCTACTGTCAAATTTATCTATACAATCTTCTACTGTAATTCTAGCCATTTTGTGGGCTTATAGATATCTAATTATAAAAAAGCAAACAAATTAATTGTTTTTAAGCAATCTTTGTTTATTTTTGTTCCAATCCTTTAATTTTTGACTTTGTCTTTTATCATATTTTTTCTTACCTCTTCCGAGTCCTATATTAAGTTTTACAAGACCTTTATCATTAAAGTAGATACTTAGAGGAATTATTGAAAATCCTTCTCTCTTAATTGGACCAAGTAATTTATTAAGCTCTTTTTTTGAAATAAGTAGTTTTCTTTGTCTAGTTGGATTATTTACTTTGTCGCTAGAAGAATGATATTTTTTAATATAACAATTACAAAGCCACAATTCCCCTTTCTTTTCTTCTACATAAGCTTCTTTAATTGAAGACGAGTTGACTCTTAGCGACTTAACTTCTGAGCCAGTTAAAACTAAACCTGAATTTATCTTTAGTGAAATATTATAATCATATGTTGCCCTTTTATTATTGGCAATAACTTTCATTCTACAGTAAAGATAAGCTTTTTAAACAATCTGAAATACTGTGTTTAGTATTTTTACTTATTTCTACAAGAGGTAATCTAGTTTCACTACTACATAGCCCTAATAAAGATGCCGCATATTTTACTGGTCCAGGACTTGATTCTAGAAAAAGTGAATTATGGAGTCTTGCCAACTTCAAATTTATTTCCTGAGCTGTTTTTATATCTTTTTCTCTCCAAGCTAATTGCATATCAGAACATAATTTTGGTGCAACATTAGCAGTTACGGATATACATCCATGTCCACCCTGAGATAAAAAAGCTAGAGCTGTACCATCTTCTCCAGATAAATAACAAAATTCATTCTTCATATAAGCAGCTGTAAGCAAAGGTCTAAATAAATCATTAGTAGCATCTTTAACTCCAATGATATTTTCAATTTTAGACAACTCAATCATTGTCTCAATAGACATATCTATGACAGATCTTCCTGGGATGTTGTATATTATAATTGGTAATTTAACTGAATCTGCAATTATTTTAAAGTGAGCAAACAAACCACTTTGTGTGGGCTTGTTGTAATATGGAGTTACAACTAAAGCTGCATCTGCACCAACACTCTCTGCATGTTTAGTATAATCCACAGCCTCTTTAGTATTATTTGATCCAGTACCAGCAATTACTGGAACTCTTTTATCGCTAATTTTGATTGTGTGCTCAATTATTTTTTTATGTTCTTCATGAGATAAAGTAGGAGACTCACCTGTAGTTCCACATGGCACTAATCCATTTGATCCATTTAAAATTAAATGATTAACAATTTTATCAAGAGAGTTGTAATCAACTTGATTATTTTTAAATGGTGTAATAACCGCAGGTATGCTTCCAAAAAACATTTTATTTAATGGCGGAGAGAGAGGGATTCGAACCCTCGGAAGGAGTTACCTCCTTCGCAGGTTTAGCAAACCTGTGGTTTAAGCCACTCACCCATCTCTCCTGTTGTTGTTTCATAGAACTAATAGATATCTAATATCGAAATAATTTAGGTAACTCAACAATATTTAATTATTATTTAAGATATTATCAGTGATAAGTAGCATTTTGAATAAATCTGAATTTAAAAAAAATATGAAAAATTTGAATGTAATTCTAACTATGAGCATACAAAATAAATTAAGAGTTGTATAATTTTAATCATCATTTAAAAAAAAGAAAAGACTCCTATGTTAAAAAAATTAAAATTAAGTTTTAATATAAACTTTCTATACAAGATTTCTAAATGATATCATTGTTATGTCCCACAAGAGGTAGACCTGATCAGGCTGAAAGATTAATTAAATCTTTCTTCAACACTCAAAAAAATCAAAATCAAATTCTTTTTTATGTTGCTGATGATGATGAGTGCAAAGAACAATATTATGAATTATTTAATAAATATAAGCTTGGTTTTTATAGAGGACCACCAATGTCAACTTCATTTATTTGGAATTTCCTAGCACATCAAGCTACTGGAGAAATGATTACACTTATTGGTGATGATGTTGAAATTAAAACGAAAAATTGGGATGAAATATTTTTTCAAGCTAATAAAATATATGAAGATAAAATATATGTACTTACTGTTGATGATGGAAGACAAGATAGATTTGCGCAAAACGATGGACGTATGAGATGTGATCATCCAACTGTAAATAAAAAATGGATACAAACTCTTAAATACTTTGTGCCACCATTCTTTATGCACAGATACCTCGATGCATATACTAGAAATCTTGCAATTGAAATTGATAGATTTATTGAAATTAAAGAGGTTTTATTTGAACACCTAAAACTTGAAACTATTAGCGATAAAACTGGAAAATTGTCTAGATCATGGTTTGATCATGACAAGCATATTTATGAGACACTTGCTAAAAGATATTATGATGTTGATTTAGAGCTGTTGAAAAAAACTATAACAAATTAAGAATTAAAAATATTATATAATTTTATTTTTCCATGTTTTTGGGGTTAAGTTATTATTTATTTCAATTTCAATATTATACTCAAAATTTTTAACTCCCTTAGATTTAATATAATTTGAAGTTTCTAAAATAGCTTTTTCAATATTTGAAGTTGTTTTATAATTAAGTAATTTTCTTGCTTTATTTGAAGAACAAAATGCATTTTTAACTTCTAATGGTCTGTCTTTAAAATAAGTTGGCGTACCATTATAGCCCAAATGATTAGCACATAAATTCACAAGTTCATTAATAGTTATTGTTCCTTCGTCAGGTCCAATGTTGATAATTTGTTTGTTTGCTTCTTTACTAATCATCATTTTGTAAAGAGGTGATATGCAATCATCAATAAATGAAAAACATCTTTTTTGCTCGCCATCACCATATATTACAGGACTTTCATTTTTTAGCATTTTATGAATTATGATTGACATTACATTCCTATATGGGTCATCATATTTTTGTCTAGGTCCAACAATATTGTGAGGAACTGCAATAACCCATTCAATATTATTTAATTTACATAAGCTGATTAATACTTTTTCAGCAGCTAGTTTTGCGATTCCATAAGGATCTACAGGATTCGGTATAGATTCTTCTGAAAAAGGTGGTGTAATTTCTCCATATCTGGCCATTGATGAACAGAATATTATTCTTTTTATATTATTATTTAGTGCCGCTGAAAAAACACTTACACTTGATTGAAATATATTTTTAGTTACAAAATTTGGTGAAAATACTGAAAAACCTTCATAAGCTGTGGCAGCACAATGATATAAAATATCAATTTCATTTAATTTAAAAATATCATTTAATTGATAATAATCATTACAATCAATATTAGAAAAATTAACTCCTTTAGGAATATTGTCTTTATAACCGCCAATTAAATTATCATTTCCATAAACATTATGACCATTTTTAAGGCATTCTTCAGCCAGATGAGATCCTAAAAAACCAGCTACACCAGTAATAAATACATTCATATTAATTTTTGAAATTCTCTAACATCATCTTCAATGGTATGGAATAAATTTATATAAAAAGTAAGGATTTAGTTAAATTATTAATTTAAAAGAAATAAAAGATGGAAAAAACAATTGTTAGGTTTTGGAGAGGTGAGATTACATTGTGGAGAGCATATTGGCTAGTTGGGGAATTATTAAATGCCATATTTATATTAATTATTTTCAATATCGAAATTTACCTATTTGGCAATAATGAATTTATAAGCTCTTTACCATTTTTAGATTTTAGTAATTTTAGTTTATTGTCAAAACTTATTTTAATTCTTTGGACAGGTTTCTTAACAACTGGAATTTGGAGATCAGCTGAAAATTATAAAGGTAGTATGATTTGGATAATAGCAACTTTTATTTTTTTATCTTACAGAGTATTTACCTTGAGATTATTTTTTTTTGGATAATTTAATTTTTATAATTTCATTTAAAATTTTAGGATTAGCCTTACCTTGACTTTTTTTCATTGACTGACCAACAAAAAACCCAAGCAGTTTATCTTTACCTGATAAATATTGATCTACAATAATTTGATTCTCTTTAAGAACTTCGTCAACAATAGTTTCAATTTCACTTGTGTTGGTAACCTGTTTTAATCCTTTTTTTTCTATAATTTTTTCTGGATCTTGTTTTGTATTAAACATTTCAACTAAAACTTCTTTAGCGATTTTGCCTGATATTATATCTTCTGTAATTAATTTTACTAATTTGCCTAAATTCTGAGGAGTTACTGGAGAGTTATTAATCTGAATATTTTTATCATTTAAAAGTGAAAATAATTCTGACGTAAGCCAATTTACAACAATTTTCGATGAGTCTTTTAGTGTTTTATCTGATTCTATTATAGTATCATAATAGTCAGATACATATTTATCTGAAGTTAAAACAGAGGCATCATAATTTGATAAATTATAATCACTTATATATCTTGTTTTTCTATCATCTGGTAACTCTGGAATTGCATTTTTTAATTTATCAATATCTTCTTGATTTATATCTAAAGGTAATAAATCCGGATCTGGAAAATACCTATAATCATGAGCTTCTTCTTTACTGCGCATTGGGCTAGTTTTCCCACTAGATGTATTGAACAGAAGAGTATTTTGCTCAATAACACCGCCCTCTTCCAGGACTTCTATCTGTCTTTTAACTTCATAATTTATAGCTTGTTTAATAAATTTAATTGAATTTAAATTTTTAATCTCACATCTTGTTCCATAATCATCACCAGGCTTCCTAACAGAAATATTAACATCAGCACGCAGTGAGCCCTCTTGCATATTTCCATCACAAGTATCTAGATACATTAAAATTGATCTTATCTTTGAAATATATAAACCTGCTTCATCTGCGCTTCTTATATCTGGCTCACTTACAATTTCCATTAAAGCTACTCCTGATCTGTTTAAATCAACATAGGTTTTTGTTGGATTTTGATCATGCAGACTTTTGCCAGCATCTTGCTCTAAATGAAGCCTAACAATTCTAATATCTTTTGAGGTGCCGTCTTTAAAATCAATAGTTACTTTACCCTCTCCAACAATAGGATACTTGTACTGACTTATTTGATAACCTTGTGGAAGATCTGCATAAAAATAGTTTTTTCTGTCAAATACAGAATGGTTATTAATTTTTGCATTTAAACCGATTCCAGATTTTACAGCCTGTTCTATACAATATCTATTTATAACAGGGAGCATACCTGGCATAGCTGCGTCAACTAGAGAGACTTGACTATTTGGTTTTGAGCCAAAGACTGTAGAAGAATTACTAAATAGTTTTGAGTTTGATTTTACTTGAGCATGTATTTCAAGGCCAATTACAGTTTCCCATTCATGTTTTTTTCCTTTTATTAAATTACTCATAATCCTTCTCTAATGAAAAAGCAGCATTAAATATTTCTTGTTCATTATAGTGTTTGCTTAAGAGCTGAACACCAAGAGGCAAGCCTTGCTGGTCTTTACCATATGGAATTGAAATACCAGGTATGCCAGCCAATGAAGCTGGAACAGTAAATACATCATTAAGATACATCTTAATTGGATCATCTTGCTGTTCATTTAGAGGAAATGCCGCACTTGGAGCCGTAGGAGTTAAGATTAAGTCGCATTCTTTAAACGCTTCAACAAAATCATTAGCAATTAATTTTCTTACTCTTTGTGCTTTTAAATAATATGCATCATAATAACCAGCAGATAATACATAGGTTCCAATTAGTATTCTTCTTTTAACTTCTTTCCCAAAACCCTCACTTCTAGTTAACTCATACATATCATCTAAACTTTTTGCATCCTTAGCTCTAAATCCATATTTAACACCATCATATCGAGCTAAATTAGATGATGCTTCAGCAGGTGCAATGATATAGTAAGTAGGTAAAGCATATTTAGTATGAGGTAATGAAATATGTTTTATTTTAGCGCCTTTTTTTTCTAAGGACTTTATTGCATCTTCCCAAACTCCATTAATTTCATCTGATATTCCGTCAACAGTATATTCTTGAGGTATTCCAACAACCTTATCCTCTAAACTAGTATTTAGATTTTTAGAGAAGCTAGGTATTTTAACATTCGAACTAGTACTATCTCTTTGATCGTGACCGGCTATTTCTTCTAATAATATTGATGCATCTGTTACATTCTTTGAAAATACTCCAGCTTGATCAAGACTAGATGCAAAAGCTGCAATTCCCCATCTAGAACATAAACCGTATGTAGGTTTAATTCCAACAACACCACAAAAACTAGCAGGTTGTCTTATAGATCCTCCTGTATCTGTTCCTGTAGCACCTAAGCATAGATCTGCAGCTACAGCTGCAGCTGAACCACCTGATGATCCTCCTGGAGCCAATGGATTATCATTTTTTGATAAGGGATTTATAGTATTGCCAAAATAACTTGTATTAGTTGCAGAGCCCATTGCAAATTCATCTAAATTTGTTTTGCCAACAAACATTGACCCTTGTTCAATTAATTTTTGAGTAACAAAAGATTCGTAGGTAGGTTGAAAATTTTCTAAAATTTTAGAGGCAGCAGTAGTAGGCATATTTGCAGTACAAAAAAGATCTTTTATAGCAATTGGTATCCCTTTTAAGACTTTATCATTTGATAACTTTTCTATTTCTTTTACTTGGTCATGAATTTTATCTTCATTAAAATAAATAAAAATATTTAATTCTTTTTTTTCCTTAATTTGCTTAATATATGTTTCAGCAATTTCTTTAACAGATATCTTATTTTTATTTAATAATGTTTTTAGTTTAGTGATTGATTGAAATTCCATTATTCCACAACCTTTGGAACTACAAAATATCCCTCAAGTTTATCGGGGCTATTTTTTAAAATCTCATCAGTTGAGTTTATATCCTTCGCTACATCTTTTCTATGTGGAAGAATTGATGACGAAATGTTTGCCAAAGGCTCAACATCATCAGTATTGACTTCATTAAGTTGTTCAACCCAATCTAAAATTGAATTCATATCCCTAAGCAAATCATTTGCCTCTTGCTCAGAAAGTCTGATTCTGGCAAGTTTTGCGATTTTATTTATTGTATTTGTATCTAACTTCAACTTATATGTCTCCAATGATTGAAAAACTTAAAAATTTAATTGATCGAACTCTTATATCACAAATTCTTGTAGGTCTAGATGTAGGTTACAAAACAATTGGAATTGCTGTCTCTGATAGATCTTTTACTATTGCCACACCCATTAATACTGTGAGTAGGAAAGGCACAAAGAAGGATTTATTTAAAATTAAGGAATATTTGAAAGAGTATGAAATTGGCGCATTTATCGTTGGACTTCCCTTAAGTCTAGATGGTGAAGAAAATGAACAAACAAATAAAATAAGAAAATTTAGCAATGAATTACAATTATTTTTTTCAAAACCCATTGAATTTTGGGATGAAAGATATTCATCTGATATTATATTTAAAGAAATGAGAAAATCTGATTTTAGTTCAAAAAAGATTAAAAAAAAATTAGATCAACAATCAGCCGCTTATATTTTACAGGGATATTTAGATAAATATAGAAATAGTGTTTAAATTAGTCTACACATATTAGCACATTATTAGCACATATGAAATCGAAATTTTTAGAATCAGGTCATATTAAATTATACAAAAGAGAAAACTCTAAATATTGGCAAATGAAAATTAAATTGCCAAAGCAAAAAGCTATTCGTTCATCAACAGGCTCAAAAATTTTAAAAGAATCAGAAAATATAGCACTAAAGTATTATTCATCACTTAATATTGATAATCAATTTCACATAAACAAAAGTTCAAAAAATATATACAAAAAAATTCATTTAGTTGAAACTGCGGATCTAAATAAGAAAGAAATAGAATTTTTATTAAATGAATCAAAAAAATTTATTAGTTTTAATAAAAAAAAAATTAAGAAAAATAATTTGCTTACTGGAAGAACTATATTTAATTTATTTTTTGAAGACTCGACAAGAACTCGCACAAGTTTTGAAGTTGCTGCTAAAAGATTAGGTGCTGATCTTATAAATGTTGCTGTAAAGGATAGCTCCATAAATAAAGGTGAAACTTTACTAGATACTATGACAACTATTAATTCAATGAACCCTGATGTTATAATAGTTAGACATCCAGAAGAAGGTATAAGTAAAAAAATTTCTATGAAAGTAGATTCTTGTGTAATTAATGCTGGAGATGGAAGTCATGAACACCCTACCCAAGCTTTACTGGATGCTTTAACTATAAAAAATAGATTTAAAAAATTTTCAAAATTACAAATTGCAATATGTGGTGATATTCTTCATAGTCGTGTTGCCAGATCAAATATAATAATTTTATCAAAACTCGGTGCTAAGATAAATGTAATAGGACCTAAAGAGTGGCTACCAAAAAATATTAAGAAACTTCCTGTGACAGTTTTTACTGACATGAAAAAAGGTCTTAAAAATTGCGATATTGTAATGATGCTTAGAATTCAAAAAGAGCGAATTGTTGGAAAAATTATGCCAAATCAAAAGATTTATTTTAATAAATATGGATTAGATTACAATAAACTGAAATATGCAAAAAAGAATGCTTTTGTTATGCACCCAGGTCCTATGAATAGAGGTGTTGAAATAGACTCAAAATTAGCTGATGATGTGACCAGAAGTTTAATTCAAGAACAGGTTGCAATGGGAGTTGCTATTAGAATGGCCTGTTTAGATATTTTAATTAAAAATAGAGATAATGCCCCTAAGTATTAATTTTATTTTTATAATTCTCTTTTATATCATAGGATCCATCCCTTTTGCGTTGATACTTCCAAAATTATTTGGTCTTGGAGATATCAGAAATATTGGCTCAGGAAATGTTGGAGCTACTAACGTCCTTCGAACTGGAAATAGATTTGTTGCTGTGATGGTATTATGTTTAGATGTTTTAAAAGGATTACTGCCATATCTTCTATTAAATTCATTTTTTGACAATATTGAATTATTTCACGCAGTACTTTTATGTCACTTTGCAATTCTTGGTCATATTTTTCCAATTTGGTTAAAATTTAAAGGTGGCAAAGGTGTTGCAACGTATATTGGTTTTTTATTTGGAATAAATATATTCTTAGGATTGTTTTTTATTATTGTTTGGTTGATTATTGCTTTGATTTCTCGTTACTCTTCACTAAGCTCTATAGTTGCATTATTAATTGCTCCAATTTATTTTTACATAAATTATAATAATTATATTAGTATTTTTTCATTATATTTATTTTTATTAATTATCCTAAAACACCGCGAAAATATAAAAAGATTGATAAACAGAACAGAAAATAAAATAAAATTATCTAAGTAGAATTCTACTTTTTTTAAAAAATTCTTGACGAAGTAAGTTTAAACTGAAATTTGGAATAAATTTTTATGAATGTTTTAATTGTAGAGTCCCCATCAAAAGCAAAATCTATTAATAAATATTTAGGTTCTGATTTTAAAGTTCTAGCTAGTGTAGGACACGTCAGGGATTTGTCAGCTAAAAATGATGCAATTGATACAGAAAATGATTTTCAAATGAAATGGGAGACTAGCGATAGAGGAAAAAAAGTTATTAAAGAAATAACTAATGCAGCAAAAAAGTCACAAAACCTTTATTTAGCCACTGACCCCGACCGTGAGGGAGAAGCTATTGCTTGGCATGTTGAGAAACTTTTAAGAGATAATTCGGCCTTATCTAAATTAAATATTCACCGTGTGACTTTTAATGAAATTACCAAAAATGCAGTTTTAGAAAGTCTTAAAGAACCACGTGAAATAGATGAGAATTTAGTTAATGCTTATTTAGCTAGACGAGCTTTAGATTTTTTAGTTGGTTTCACTCTCTCACCAGTACTTTGGAGAAAATTGCCTGGCTCAAAGTCTGCAGGTAGAGTTCAATCTGTAGCATTAAGAATAATTAGTGAGAGAGAATTAGAAATAGAGAAATTTGATCCTGAAGAGTATTGGTCTATCCAAGGTAAATTTTTAAATAAAGATAAAAAAGGTATTAATGCTCGTTTAACTATATTTGAAGCAAATAAAATTGATAAGCTTGATATTAAAAATGAAAAACAAGCTACTTATATTTATGACACAATTAAAAATTCAAAATTTAAAGTTGGTAATATTACAAAAAAAGAAGCTAAAAGGAACCCTTACCCTGCATTTACAACTTCTACGATGCAAATTGAGTCAAGTCGTAAATTAGGCCTAAGTGCTAGCCAAACAATGCGAACAGCACAGAGACTTTATGAAGGCACTGAAATCAATGGTGATACAACAGGTTTGATCACTTATATGAGGACAGACAGCGTAATAATGTCGAGTGAAGCTATTAATCAAGTTCGGAGTTTTGTAATTGAAAACTATGGAGCTGAATATCTCCCTGATAGTCCTAGGATTTATAAATCTAAAGCAAAAAATGCTCAAGAGGCTCATGAATGTATAAGGCCAACTAATATTAATTTAACTCCAAGAGATATTAAGCAATACATAACAGGAGAAGAGTTTAAATTGTATGAGATAATTTGGCAAAGAGCAGTTTCTTCACAAATGTCTAGCGCCATTTTAGATCAAGTAGCAGTTGATATAATTACTGAAGATCAACAAATCAGCTTGCGAGCAAATGGCTCAACTATAAAATTTCCAGGCATGTATAAAGTTTATCAAGAAGCAAAAGATGATGATAAAGATGAAGAAAAAGAAACATTACTTCCTGCAATGAATGAAGGGGAAGAATTGGATTTAGAGGAAATAAATAAAAATCAACATTTTACCATGCCTCCTCCTCGTTATACTGAAGCAAGTTTAGTAAAAAAACTAGAAGAATTAGGGATTGGCAGACCCTCAACATATGCTTCAATTATTAAAGTTTTACAAGATAGAGATTACGTCGTTTTGGATAAGAAACGATTTAATCCTCATGATAGAGGACGTATCGTATCTATATTTCTTGAAAAATATTTTAACCAATATGTAGAATATGACTTCACTGCAGATCTAGAAAATCAATTGGATGAGATTTCTGATGGAAAATTAGATTGGAAAGAAGTGTTAAGTAAATTCTGGGAGACTTTTAAAAAACTGTGTGATGAGACTGTAGGCAAATCAAATAGAGAAGTAATTGATGTACTAGATGATGCATTAGGTGCTCATTTCTTTCCTCCAGAAGGAAAGGATGAGAGTAGAAAATGTCCTACTTGTGAGAATGGTAGACTTGGCATTAAAGTTGGAAAGTTTGGAGGATTTGTTGGTTGTTCTAATTACCCAGATTGTAAATATACTGTTCAATTTAATCAATTAAATGACAAAGATGGTGCATCTTTAAGTGGCCCTAAAGAAATTGGTGTTTATCCTGAAACTAATGAAATAATTACTCTTAGAAAAGGTCCGTATGGTTTTTATATGCAGGTTGGTGAAGGAACGCCAGAAAAAAAACCTAAAAGAGTCTCAATCCCAAAAAATTTTGAACCAGATGAAATAGGTTTAAATACAGCTATACAATTATTAGGGTTACCAAGAAAACTAGGATTTCATCCAGATAATAATAAAACAGTAAGTGCTGGTATTGGTATGTATGGACCTTACATTCTTCATGATAAAAAATATAAAGCCTTAGAAAAAACAGACAATATTTTAGATATAGAATTAGAAAGAGCTCTTGAATTAATTGCCAAACCTACGCAAAGAGGTAATGCTACACTTAAAAGTTTTGGAGAACATCCAGCAGAAAAAAAGAATATAACAGCCCATGATGGCAAGTACGGGCCTTATGTAAAATGTGGGAAAATTAATGCCTCCCTTCTTGGTGATCAAACAATTGATAGTCTAAGCTTAGAAGATGCTGTAAAATTAATTGATGATAGAAAACTTAAAATGGGTTTAAAAAAAAAGAAAAAATAGAATCAAATTGATTTAAATTAAAATAGCATTAAATATACACAATGCCTAAAAATATATCTCTAAAAGATGTTAAAAAATACAAAAATAAATTTCTGAGAAATAATAAAAATACTGCATCACGCAATGCTTTAATAAAAAATGACTTAAATACAGTTGCGCTAAACTGGGAAAATTTTAGTCAAATTAATCATCATTTTTCTCATTTAATTGAAAAAGAATTACCTGCAACTAATCAAATGGCATCAGGAAGGTGTTGGGGTTTTGCAGGTTTAAATTTAATGCGACTTGAAGTAGTTAAAAAATTAGGTTTAGCAAATTTTGAATTTTCCCAAAACTATTTTATGTTTTGGGACAAATTAGAAAAAGCAAATTACTTTTTAGAAAATATAATTAAAACAAGAGATCATTCTTACGAAAGCAGATTAATAATGCATCTTGTCAAAGATCCTGTTCAAGATGGGGGTCAATGGGATATGTTTGTTAATCTCATAAATAAATATGGCGCAGTACCAAAAGATATAATGCCAGAAACTAACCATAGCAGTAAATCAATGGCAATGAATTATATTTTAACACATAAACTAAGAGAGTTTGCTTCCATTTTAAGAAAGAAATCCGCAAATCAATCTGCAAAACTAAAAAAAGAAATGATAGAAATTATTTATAATTTACTAGCAATGTTTTTAGGTCAACCACCAGAGGTTGTTAATTGGTCATCAAGAGACAAAGATAATAAATATATAGCAATTGCAGATATATCTCCTAAAGAATTTTGTAAAAAATATGCTGATATTAATATTAAAGATAAAGTTTGCTTAATTCATGCACCAATGAGTAATAAAAAATTCAATAGAACTTACACAGTTGAATACTTGGGTAATGTGATTGAAGGTCAAGAAATAAAATATCTCAACGTAAATATAGATGAACTAAAAAAATCAGCGATGCAATCAATTAAAAATAATGAAGCAGTATGGTTTGGTTGTGATGTTGGAAAAAGATTTAGTCGAGATATGGGAGTTCTTGATATGGGTCTTTTTGATTATGAAAATCTTTTTCAAACTTCATTTAAAATGAATAAACAAACTAGACTAGAGTATGGAGATAGTGAAATGACACACGCAATGTTGTTAACTGGTGTAGATATTAAAAAACGCAATTCTAAAAAATGGAAAATTGAAAACAGTTGGGGAACAAAGAGTGGTAATAAAGGGTATATGATGATGACAGATGAATGGTTTGATGAATATACTTACGAAGTGGTTGTTGATAAAAAATATCTTAGTAAAAAAATATTGAAATATCTCGATATTGAGCCTATAACTCTTGCTCCTTGGGATCCAATGGGTGCATTAGCTAAATAAATTTGAACAAAGAAAACGCAAGTAAACTCTGGAAACTAATACAGGCTACAGGTGATGAGTTGTTAGGAAGGCTCCCTAATCACCCTAACCACCCTAAAGGGCGTAATGCTTATGCACATGTAGCACTAGAGGTTAAAAAACATTTTCAAATGACATATAAAGATATACCAGACGAAAGTTTTGATGAAGTTGTTAAATATTTAGATTTTTTAAAACAAAATCCAAATTAAATTTTATTCAAATTCTTTATATTGAATGGATAGAGAGTTTACACAATAACGTAGACCTGTTGGTTCTGGACCATCTTCAAATACATGGCCTAAATGCGCATCACAAGTAGCACAAATGATTTCTGTTCTAGTCATTCCATGAGAAGTATCTTGTTCAGTTTTAATCGCATCATTGGAAATTCCTTTAAAAAAACTAGGCCAGCCACAACCAGACTCATACTTAGACGTTCTCTCAAATAATTTCGCTCCACAACACCTGCATGTAAATATTCCATCTTTAGAAATATCAAAAGCCTTCCCAGAAAATGCTGGTTCAGTACCTTTCTGTCTTGTGACATAATATTCTTCTTCAGAAAGTATTTTTTTCCATTCTAGATCAGACTTAATTATTTTATTCATAATCTCTTTCTATTTATATTAGATAGTACAATTCCTAAAATAATAAATATTGTGCCGAAAAAATGAAATAAAGAAAAAGTTTCACCTAAAAAAAGTATAGCCCACATTGAACTAAAAACTGGTATTAGATGCAAAAAAAGGCTTGCTTTATTAGCACCTAAAATGGACACGCCCTTATTCCAAGCAAAAAATGATGTAATACTGGCAAATATTGCAACATAACTAATCATTAATATTTCGTTTGTATCTTTAGGTAAAAAAGAATTATTTAGAGACTCTAGTACGTAGAAAGGAAATATAAAAATCAAACCAAAAAAAATCATTACTTCTAAGGTTGCAAGCTGCGATAAAGAACTATCAATTTTTTTTAACAGAACAGAATAAAGCCCCCATGAAAAAACTGCTGCTAGCATCCACAAATCACCAATTGTGAAATTTAAATCAATTAAATTAACAATACTTGCTTTTGAGATAATCAATAATACCCCAATTATAGATAATATTATTCCAAAAAACTGCATAAAATAAGTTTGAGTTTTGAATATTAACCATGAAAAAAAAATTATTAATAATGGAGTAATAGATGCCATAATCGAAGAGTTAATAACCATTGAAGTTTGAAGTGATAAGTAAGTAAATGAATTAAAGATAGTTACTCCTAGAATAGATGTAATTAAAATATACGGAAGATTTTTTTTATATTTATCATAATCCTTAAATATTTTTCTATAAGTAAATGGCAGTAATAATAAAAAAGCTAATGACCATCTTAAAAAACTTAATTTAAAAGGAGTCAAATCATACAGGGAGGCAATTTTACCAGTAAAAAAATTACCTGACCAAAATAAAGAAGAGGCTATTAATAAAAAAAAAGCAAAATAAATACTTTTTGTATTAATCATCAAGTAAAGTCATAAGAGATGAAGTATCGTATCTTGATCCTCCATTTTTTTGAACCTCTTCATAATAATTATCAACTATCTTAGTTACAGGAAGTAATGCACCATTTTTTTCAGCTTCACTAAAGCAAATAGATAAATCTTTGCGCATCCAATCAACTGCAAAACCAAATTCATATTCACCTTTTAGCATTGTTTTATATCGATTTTCCATTTGCCATGATTGAGCAGCACCTTTTGATATAACTTGTAAAACTTTCTCCATATCAAGATTAGCTTTTTTCCCAAAAGCCATTGCTTCTGATAAACCTTGTACAAGACCAGCGATACAGATTTGATTAATCATTTTAGCCAATTGACCAGAGCCAGCAGGACCAATTAATTCAATTGTCTTGCCATATGCACTCATCACTGGTTTTGCTATATTAAATTGACTTTCATTACCACCAACCATTATAGACAAAATACCATTTTCTGCACCAGCCTGACCACCTGACACAGGAGCATCTAAAAAAGAAAAGTTCCCTTCTTCAGCCTGTTTATAATACTTTTTTGCAATATCTGCAGAGGCAGTTGTATGATCAACAATAATAGTATTATCCTTTATATTATTAATGATCCCATCAGCGCCTTCCATTACAGAAATTAAATCTTCATCTCTTCCAACACATATAAACACTATATCAGCATTTTTAGCAGCTTGTCCTGGAGTTGTTTTTGACAGACCTGAAAATTCATTCACCCATTTATCAGCTACTGAAGTAGTTCGATTATATACAGTTGTATTAAAATTATTTTTCTTAAGATGTCCTGCCATATTATATCCCATTACACCAAGACCTATAAATGCAACATTTTTTGTTTTCATATTATTTTTCTCCAATTAAATTTAATATTTCATTACTTAATTTCTGCGAATTACTGACTACAAGGTTTTTGGAATTATCATAAAATCTATATTCTATTTTATTAAAATGGCAATCATGACCTCCTGCTTGTCTTACGATGAACACTCCAGGTATATGATCCCAAGGATGCAATCGTGATAATAAAGCAAAATCTCTCTTTCCTAGAGCTATATCAAAATATTCACATCCAATTGATCCATATGAATTAATATTCTTAAACTTATCTTTTGCAGCTAATACTTTTGTTTTTTTATTTGCATCCCAATATTTATTACTTATTGAACCGATAGAGTCTGCAATTTCAGATTGTTTATTTAACTTTATTTTCTTATTATCTAAAAAAGTAGCTACATTATCAGCATACATAAATTCTTCAGTTAGAGGTTTATATATAAATGATTGAAGAATTTTTTTATTTTTTGTTAATGCTACCATGATTGCAAATCTATTTTTTGATTTAGCAAAATTAGCAGTTCCATCAATAGGATCTACAGTCCAACAAAAATTATCTGATAAATAATATTTTAAAATTGAAGGATTTTTTGAATATGACTCTTCACCAATAAAATTTGCATTCTTAAGTAGTTTTAATAAAAAGATGCTTAACTCTAACTCAACTGCAAGATCAATTTCCGTAACAATATCTTTTTCATTTTTGTATGAAATTTGATTACTTTTTAAATTTCCAAAGCTAGGAACTATAATTTTTTTACTGATATTATAAAAAATTTCTTTTAAATCGTTAGGATTTACCACAAATATTAATTAATAGACTTATAGAAATTTAAAGCAAGAGTCTTTGTAATTGGTCCAATTTTTCCTTTATTTATTTTAGTTTTATCAACTTGAATAATGGGAGTTACAAGACTGCCAGAACTTGTGATAAAAATTTCATCTGATTTAAATAATTCATTTAATGAGAATTCTTTTTCAATTAATTTAAAACCTTGAGCTTTGATAAGATTTATTAAAACTGTTCTCGTAACACCTTTGAGAATTTCTCTATTTGCTGGATGGGTTATGATTTTATTATTTTTTATAATCCATACATTTGAATGCGCTGCTTCTGTAATTTTTTTACCCTTAAAAAAAATACTCTCATATGCACCTTTTTTACTAGCTTCTGTAGCTGCTAAAATATTTGGTAACAATGAAGTTGTTTTAATATCTGGCCTGCCCCATCTTATATCTTGGTAAGTTATTGCTTTATATCCTTTATAATTTTTATTTGGTAAATTAAATTTTTTCTTGGCAGTATATATAATTGTATTTGGTTTAAGATTTTTTTTGTATGCGTGTTCACGAGGCTGCAGTCCTCTTGTAATTTGTAAATAAATTATTCCATTTGATAATTTATTTTTTTTAACTAAATTAATAAAAATTTTAGTTAACAAATTTTTATTAATTTTAATATTAAAATTAAGTTCTTTGGTAGAATATTTTAATCTCATAATATGAAAATCAATGTCTAAGAGTTTATTATTTAAAACCTTAATAACTTCATAGACACTATCAGAAAATTGAAAGCCTCTGTCTTCAATATGTATTTTAGCATCTTTAAAATTTACATATTTATTATTCAGATATACAAATTTTGACATAAATTAATGAGTAGAAAGTAATTTTTCTAATTTATTTATATCTTTAGTTTCTGCAAAGAAAACAACATCATCATTTTCTTTAAAATCAGTATTACTATTTGGAATAATTATTTTTCCATCTCTAAGAATAGAGGCAATTCTAATACTTTTAGGTAAGTTTAATTCTTTTAAATTTTTATTACAGAGAGGTGATTGTTTTTTTATCATAGCTTCAATAACTTCGCCAAACCCATCACCAATTGAATAATCATTCATTATTCCACCACCTCTTACTTTTTCTAATATTTTGGAAATAGTAATCAGCTTTGGATCAATTGTGATATCTATACCAATATTTGCTAATAATGAAGTATAAGAACTATTATTAATCAAAGCCATACATTGATCTGTACCAGCTCTTTTTGCTAGTAATGAAGACAAAACATTTACTTCATCGTCTTCTGTTACAGCAAGACAGTAATCAGCTTCAGCTATATTAACCTCATCTAAAATTTGATTATCTAAACCGTCACCATTAGTAACTGTGACATTGTTAAGATTTGATGCTAAAAATTGTGCTCTTTCTTTATCTAATTCAATTAATTCAGTTGAAATACCATGATCATATTTTTCTATCAACTCTGCTAAAGAAAAACCTATATTTCCTCCACCAATAATAACAATTTTTTGTGCTTTTAATTCTTTATGACCGAATTCCTTTAGAACATCTCTTAAATTTTGTGTCTGTACGACCATATATATTAAGTCATTATTTTCAATTTTGGTTGTTGAGTTAACTATAAATTTTTTATCATCTCTAAAAATAAATAAAATATTGGCTAGGTAATTAGGAAATTTATCAGATAACTCTCTAACTGTTAATCCTATATGACTACAATTATGATCACATTTGAAACCAATTAACTTTAATTGCTTTTCTGAAAGTTCAACCATATCAATAGTTCCTGGAGAAATAATTCTTCTATGAAAGGCAACTGCAACTTCTTGTTCAGGAGAAATTATAGCATCAATAGGTAAGTCATTTTTGGTATACAAATTTTGCCACTCACCTTTTAAATAATCTTGATGTCTAATTCTTGCAATTTTTTTGGGTATTTTGAATAAAGAATGACCAATTTGACATGCGATCATATTTGCTTCATCACTTTTTGTTACTGCAATTAAAATTTCACAATCTTTTGCGCCAGCATCTAATAAAACAGAAGGCAGACTGGGAATACCTGTAACTACTTTTACATCTAGATTTTCTGATATTTTGTTTAATTTTTTAGATGGTTCATCAACAACCGTTACTTCAAAATTTTCTTTTGATAACTTATCGGCTATACTATAGCCAACATCACCAGAGCCACAAATTATTGTTTTCATTTTGTTTATTTAACTGAAATATTTAATGATTTGAGCTTTCTATAAAGAGCAGTTCTTTCCATACCAGTAAATTCTGATACTTTTGATACATTACCACTAAACCTCTTGATTTGCGATAATAAATATTCTTTTTCAAACTCCATTCTAGCCTCTTTTAATGACAGATCATAATTATTTGAGATAATTAGATCTTTATTATAATCACCCATTTCAAGAGCCAAATTATCAACATCAAGAATTAGATCATTTTTAGCAGTTTGGTTAAGAATAAGAGTCTTTTCTACGTAGTTAACAAGTTGAGCAACATTTCCAGGCCAATCAAAAATTTCTAAATTAGAAATCGCCGATTTTGAAAAGGTTATCTCAATGTTTCTAGAATTAAATTTTGATATGTAATAATTTAAAATAGGTAAAATATCTGGTACTCTTTCAGATAAACTTGGACAAATTAAATGATCTACCTTTAAACGCTCATATAATCTAAATAAAAAATTGCCATTTTCTATCTCTTGTTCTAAATTTTTTTCAGAAATAGTTATAATTTTATGATCTATATCAATATTTGCAGATTTAAAAAAATCTGAATTTTCAATAAAAAATAAGAATTGCTTTTGAAATTTAAGAGGTATTTGATCAATATTTAATAAAATCAAAGTATTCATATTTGATCTAATAAAAAGATTATCATTAAAATTTTTAACATCTTCAGAGAAAAGAATTTCAAGATTACTTTCATTCAAAGTGGCAAAATCAATATTAATAGGAATTTTATCTTTATATTTTGAATTTCGATGAATTTGATTAGCTATTAATTTTTTACCAGCGCCAAATGGTCCTTCAATCAAAAGACGTGAGTTTGTTTTTGAAAAATTAATAATATTTTTTTTAGTTTGATTAATAAAATTTGAGCTACCTACTAAATTTATATCTGGTGATACTAATTCTTTTAAGTTTTTATTTTCATCTAAAAGTCTAGAACTCTCAATAGCTCTTTTCGCTAAAATTACTAATTTGTCACTATTAAATGGTTTTTCTAAAAAATCATAAGCCCCATTCTTAATTGAGCTCACAGCCAGATCCACTGTACCATGTCCACTAATAATGATAACAGGAACATTGTTGTTAATTTTTTTGAATTCTTTTAAAATTTCAATACCGTCCAGCTTACTATTAGACAGCCAAACATCAAGAATGACTAAATCAGGGTTATATTTGTTAAAATTTGCAATAGCCTCACTAGAGTTTATTGCAGAATATGTAAAATATTTTTCATCTTTTAAAATTTCAGATATTAAAAAACAAATATCTTTTTCATCATCAATTATTAAAACTTTATGCATTTATATTTTCAAATATTATTGAACTTATTGTGCCTGCCATCTGCTTATTTTTTTCTATCCTGATTTTGCCATTATGATCTTCAATAATTTTCTTTACTATTGAAAGACCTAGACCTGTACCTTTATTTTTTGTAGTAAAATACGGCTCAAATATTTTATTAACCATTTCTTTTGATATCCCTACTCCATTATCAATTATTTCAATAAGAATTTTATTTTTTTCAGATTTTAAATTAATAAAAATTGAAGGATTAGGTATTTTTTCAACTGCTTCAACTGCATTTTTTATAAGATTATTAAAGCATTGAGACAATTGAAATTTATCAAATTGATAATAAATATCTTGAATATTTTTTTGAATATTAAATTTAATATTTTTATGAGAATTAGAAAATAACAAGAAAGACTCATTCAGACATTTAGATAAATTATCAAGTTTAATTTCTGGTTCAGGCATTCTTGCAAATGAAGAAAATTCGTCAATTAATTTTCCAATATCATCAACTTGTCTTGAAATTGTCTTTGTTAGTGTTTTTATATCATCGTTTTCAAATTCTTTATTAATATATTTTTTTTCAATTCTTTCAGCAGATAATTTTATAGGTGTTAAGGGATTTTTTACTTCATGGGCTATCTTTCTAGCAATATCTGACCAAGCAGCATGTTTTTCAGCTAAAATAAATGAAGTAGTATCATCAATTGCAACTATGTAACCATTAATCATATCCTGTTTAAATTCTTTAATAATTCTAACATTAAAATTTCTAAGATCATCTTTAATAAGTATCTCAGTTTGAAAGCTTTCAAGTATCTTCTTTGATTTTTTAAAATCATTAAAAATTTTTTTCCAGTCAGGAAATATTAACAAAAAATTATTATTATTATCAAGTTTTTTTGTACCTTTAAAAAGAGTGTTTGTAGTTTGATTAAAAAATATAATGTTAAAATCACTATCTAATGAAACTACTCCAATGGTAAGCAAACTCAGAATAGCCTCAATAAATAGCCTTTTTTCTTCATCCTCGTTACTTTTTGAAATGAGCTGATTTTGTTGATTTTCAATTTCGCCAATCATTTTATTATATGAAGAAATTAAAACTTTTATTTCATCAAATTGATCAATTTCAGAAACTTTTGCATCAAAATTACCTTTAGAAATTTGATTTGCTGACTCAATTAGATTAGATATTGGTTTTGAGAGTCTTCTTGCTAAATTAAAACCTATTAGAACCGCAATTAAAATAAATCCTATTGAAAATAATACAAATATCATTGAATAAGTTATTTGGATGCCAGCACTTTCATTTTCTTTAGTTGTGTAAATCTTGTATGCGTCTTTTGTTGCCGATACGTGTTCCCATATATTTGTATTAAGCTCTCTATTAACCTGCATAAAAATATCTCCTAAAAAATTAATTTTTTTATATGCAGAAATAGAATTTTTATTTAATTGAAAGATATAAACTCTATTTTGATCCAATATTTGAAAAATATCCTCAGATGGTAATAAAAAATTCTTATTTTCTTCATCTTTAAAATTTAAATAAATTTCACCTGTTTTATTAAATAGATAAATGTTTGAAATTGTCCTTAAGTTTATAAATTCACTTAATCCTTGATTAATAGAATTTATATTTACTTCATTATTTCTTGAAACCTTTACAATTTCTCTCATGATTAATTGAGTATCAGAAATTATTTCAGCTTGTATCTCATTTTCATAATCCCTTGCAACTATATTGGAATTAACTACTACATCTTTAACAGCACCACCATACCAAGTTCTAAATTCTAAATTAAAAAAAAGAGATGTTATAACTACTAAACCAATAGCTGGTCCAACAGCCATAGCAGTAAATAGATTTACAAATTTTATATATAATTTAGATTCATCTTTTTGATTTTTTCTATATATAATTACCAAAATCAACTGCCTGATTATAAGAGCCAAAAGCAAAATAACAAAAAAAACATCGGCCAATAAAAAATATTGTAATTGAAGTGGATTTTTTACTAAATTATTATTTGGTAACATTAGATAAAAGGTAATTGAAAAGCTAATTAGTATTAAAGCTAAGAGTAAATAAAAAGAAAATTTAGTTAGATATAATCTATTTAATATTTTGTTTAAACTAAACATTACGGTAGGCTTTATTTATATTTATAATTCTATAATAAACTAATATATAATCATTCTATAAATGAAAAAAACTAAAAATGCACTCGTTATCCTCGCTGGAGGTACTGGCGAAAGATTTAACAAAAAACTACCTAAGCAATTTAATGAAATTAATGGTACAAATCTGATAGATTTTTTTTTAAACCGCATAGACACTACTAATTTTGATATAATATTAATTGTAATTAAAAAATCATATTTTAGATTTTTTAAAAATCTTAAAAAAAATTTTCCTTTAAAAAAATTTATTTATGCAGAGGCTGGAAAAAATAGACAAGTATCATCCTTTAATGCTCTTAAAAAATTAAAAAAATATAAACCAAAAAATGTTCTAATACATGATGCAGCAAGGCCTTTTTGCTCTAACAAATTAACCAAAAAAATATTAAAGCAACTTGATAAAAATTTATCTGCCATACCTTATATTCTAAGTCCTGATAGAAAAGTAATTTCAAAAAAAGAATTTAATTATAATATAAAATTAATTCAAACACCTCAAGGCTTTGATTTTAATACAATTTTTGAATCTCATATAAATGCTCAAATAAATAATGCAAAAGATGACTCAGTATTAATTTCTCAAAAAAAACTTAGTTTTATTAAAGGTGAAAAATTAAATATCAAAATAACATATCCAGAAGATTTAAATTACTTTAAGCTTTTTTTAAAACCTAAATATAAATCTGGAATTGGTTACGATATTCATCGAATTGATACTAATACTAATAAAGGCTTAAAATTATGTGGTGTAAAAATTAACTTTAACAAATTAATAGGTCATTCAGATGCTGATGTGGGAATTCACGCAATTTGTGATAGTATCTTTGGGGCTCTCTCAATGAAGGATATAGGTTTTTATTTTTCTAATAAGGACACAAAATGGAAAAATAAAAATTCTGAACATTTTTTGAAATTTGCTAAAACTAAACTCCAAGAAAAAAAATATTTTATAGCTAATTTAGATATTAATTTTATCTGTGAAAAACCTAATATAAATAAATATAGAAAAAAAATGATATCAAAAGTATCCTCCATACTTAAAATTCCTGAGAAAATTATCTCAATTAAGGCTACATCAAATGAAAAAATTGGATTTATAGGTGATGGACTTGGAATTGCAGCAGAATCAATAGTACAAATTACAAATGAAAAACCTTACTAAATTTTTAGTATCAATCTTTTTTGTTGGATATATTAAATTTGCTCCTGGCACTTGGGGCACCTTGGTATCTTTATTAATAATGTATATTTTATTTAATATTTTATCATTACCTTTAATAATTTTAGCAATAATATTTATTTTTTTATTTTTTATTTCAAACTATTTAATAAATTATTTTTCATTAATAACTAACTCACATGATTCTAAACATATTGTTATAGATGAGTTGCTTGGAGTTTTTATAATATTTCTATTTTATGATTTAATATTTTTATTTAATGATATTTTAACCTATCTATTAATATTTTTTTTATTTAGATTTTTTGATATTTTTAAAATTTTTCCAGCTAACTTTTTTGATAAAAACTATAAAAATGGCTATGGTGTGATTCTTGATGATATTATTGCTGGTCTATATACGATATTAACATTAATAATTCTAAATGTATTTGTATAAGAAAATTATTAGTCAATTAATTAAAGAAGGTATTACAATTTCAACTGCAGAGTCATGTACTGGTGGTCTTTTAGCATACAATATCACTAAAAATAAAGACGCATCAAAAATATATAAAGGTGGATACATTACTTATTCCAATGAATTAAAAATTAAAAATCTAAATGTAAAAAAAACAACATTAAAAAAATATGGTGCAGTGAGTAAAGAAATAGCTAAAGAAATGGTTAGAGGATTATTTATCAAAACTAATACTAACATATGCATATCTACAACTGGCATAGCTGGTCCTGGCGGTGCTAGTAAAAGTAAGCCTTTAGGGTTGGTATATATTGGAATAAAAGTAAATGGAAAAATAGAAATTCTTAAAAAAAATTTTAAAGG
The DNA here is from genome assembly GCA_902596365.1 of uncultured Alphaproteobacteria bacterium. GTDB lineage: Bacteria > Pseudomonadota > Alphaproteobacteria > HIMB59 > CACPNW01. Next base: position 10,830 of record CACJTT010000006.1, on the reverse strand, counting down.
ATCTAGAATCGAAATTCAAAAAAAATGTGTGAACTCAATTTTTAAATACTTATTAAAATTAATCTAAACTATTACCTGCTCTTTTTTTAAATGAATCTATCATTTTTTTTTCTATTAAAGGATAAAAAGTTTCTGCAATTTTTTGATGCAAATAATTTTTAAATTCAAAATTTACATCAAAAAAAATCTTTGATTTTTTTTTATCTATTTCTTCAAATTTCCATTTAGTTGTCAAATCTTTAAGAGGTCCCTCTATATAGCTAGTTTCTATTGTTAAATTATTTTTATCAAATTTTATATGGGAACCAAATTTATGCATTAAAATAAATTTATATTTTACATACATATCTGCATAAATTTCATTTTTTTTCCTTTTATTGACAATCATTTTAGTGCACCAAGGAATATATTCTGGATAGCTGTCTATATCTAAAACAATGTTAAAAAGTTTTATTGCTGAGTGCGAAATAAGTTCTTCTCTTCTTGAATTTTTCATTAGATACCTTTAGAAGCTCTATTTTGTTGCATAACTCTAAAATCTTCAGATGCATGGTAGCTTGATCTTGTTAAAGGTGATGAAGCAACCATCAAAAATCCTTTTGCTACAGCCATTTGCTTGTAATCATCAAATTCTTTGGGAGTAATAAACTTTTCCAGTTTTGCATGCTTTGGTGTTGGGGGCAAATATTGACCAATTGTAATAAAATCAACATCTGCTGCTCTCAAATCATCCATTACTTGATAAATTTCATCCTTGGTTTCGCCTAAACCCACCATTAAGCCTGATTTTGTAAATACATTAGGATTAAGTTTTTTAATATCTGCTAAAAGTTTAAGGCTGACAAAATATCTAGATCCAGGCCTAATACTTAAATATAATCTTGGTACAGTTTCTAGATTATGATTAAACACATCTGGCAATTCACTTGAAAGAATATCTAGTGCTTTAGGTTTTTTATGAAAATCTGGAGTTAGAATTTCTACAGTACAACTTGGATTTAATTTTTTAATTGAAGAAATTACTAGTGTAAAATGTTCAGCCCCACCATCTTCCAAATCATCTCTATCAACACTTGTAACAACAACATGTTCTAAGCCCAATTCAGATACTGCTTCTGCTATTTTATTTGGCTCCTCTTTATCAACAAAACCAGGTTTACCAGTTTTTATATTACAAAATGCACAGGCTCTCGTGCAAATATCTCCTAATATCATAAATGTAGCATGTTTTTTTTGCCAGCATTCAGAAATATTTGGACATGCAGCTTCTTCACAAACTGTAATTATTTTTTTATTTTTTAAAATTTTATCTGTTGATTTAAAAAATTTTGATGTTGGAGCTTTAACTCTTATCCAGGAAGGTTTCTTAGGAATAGTGTTTGAAACACGAAAAATTTTCTCGGGATGTCTTACTTCACTCATTTCAAATTACTTCCATATCATTGCTATTTATCCAAATTTCAAATGGATCTTCAATGATATCATTAAAATCTTTTAACAATTTACCTGCAACTGCACCATCTAAAACTCGATGATCAGCCGATAAAGTAGATTTTAGAGTATGACCTACCTTCACAGAATCATCCATTACAATAGGTTTTTTAATAATTTTACCAACAGCTAAAATTGATGCTTGGGGAGGACTAATAATGGCTGCAAATTCACTTATTCCAAACATTCCTAAATTAGATACTGTTATAGATCCTCCAGTATATTGCTTTGGAGTCAAAGAGTTTTTTTTGGCTAACATAGCTAATTCTCTTATCTCAAGTGATACTTCGTTAAGACCTTTGGAATTAATGGCTTTAATAACTGGAGTAATAAGACCTTCATCAATTGCGACTGCAACTGATACGTCAATATCTTTTAATTGATAAATTTTATTATCTTGCCAGTAAACATTAGTATTAGGATTTTTTTTCATTGCTAAACCTAAAGCTTTAACAATCAAATCATTAAATGAAATCTTTACAGAATTATTCTCATTAATTTTATTTCTTAGATCAATTAACTTATCAACATTAGACTCTATAGTTAAATAAAAATGAGGTATTTGTTGTTTTGCTTCTGTTGTTCGTTTAGCTATTACTTTACGCATCATACTGGGCACAATGAAATCTTGATTATTTTTTTGCTCTGAAGGGGTTTCAGAAGACGATTTTGACTCAATATCTTTTTTTATAATTCTGCCATCTGGACCGGATCCCTTAATTTTATTTAGATCAATCATTTGATCCTTAGCAATTTTTTTTACTAAAGGAGATGCTTTTGATTTAGAATTAGATTTATCAATAACAAAATCATTTTTAGTCTCATTTTTTTCATTTAATTTAGAGTGTTCATTATTTATAGATTCCTTTTCATCTTTAACCATCTCTTTTGTAATTAAATTATTTTCAAGGAAGTCGCTTTCTTTACCATCTATGATAGCAATAACAGTATTTACAGGAACTTGATGATTTGGATTTTCTTTAAGAAGATGAGTTATTTTACCTTCATCAACTGCCTCTACTTCCATTGTAGCTTTATCAGTTTCTATTTCAGCAATAATATCTCCAGCTTTAACGTTATCACCAATTTTTACCAACCATTTATTAATTGTACCTTCAGTCATAGTAGGCGACAAAGCCGGCATTAAAATTTTTGATGACATAAACTATATATAATTAACTTCTTTAACAGCTTTTACAATATCATCTACTTGAGGAAGATATAACTTTTCTAATTCACTTGAATAAGGCATAGGAACATCTGCACTATTAACTTTAATTATGGGGGCATCTAGATAATCAAAGGCATTTTTTTGTACGATATTTACTATCTCAGATCCTACACTTGCAAATGGCCATGACTCTTCTACTGTAACAACTCTATTTGTTTTTTTAACAGACTTTATTATGGTCTCCGAATCTAATGGCCTTAAACTCTGCAGATCAATTACTTCAATATCCAAATTATGTTTGTCCTTTAAAATTTTTGCGGCCTCTAATGACTTATGAAGCATTATGGAATAAGTTACTATGGTTGTATCTTTTCCTTCTTTTGCAATATTAGCCATTCCAAATGGTATTGTAAAATTTAAATCTGATGAGACCTTACCTTTTAAGCCATACAGTATTTCATTTTCTAGAAATATTACAGGATTTGGATCTCTTATTGCCTCACGAAGAAGACCCTTAGCATTTAATGGTGTTGATGGAGCTATAACCTTTAAACCAGGTACATGAGCATACCAAGATGAAAAATCTTGACTATGTTGGGCAGCAACCTGTGCCGCAGCACCATTTGGACCACGAAAAACAATTGGGCAATTAATTTGCCCACCTGACATATATAATGTCTTTGCAGCTGAATTGATAATTTGATCAATTGCTTGCATTGAGAAATTAAAAGTCATAAATTCAACAATAGGAAACAAACCTTTGAAAGCAGCTCCCACGGCTAATCCAGTAAAGCCATGTTCTGATATAGGAGTATCAATTACTCTTTTTTTACCAAACTCATCCAAAAGACCTTGTGTAACTTTATAAGCTCCTTGGTACTCTGCGACTTCCTCTCCAAGTATAAAAACTTTTTTGTCTTTTCTCATTTCCTCAGCGATTGTATCTCTAATTGCCTGTCTCATAGTAATTTGATCTTTATTAAGATCAGTATTAACATTTTCAGAAATTGGCTTGTTTTCTTTAATTTCAATTTTTTCTTGATTTTCTATTTTTGAAAAATCTTCGATATTTTGATCCATCTTTTGAGTTGAAGTGTTTTTCGCCGTTGAAATTAAAGCAATAGGTTTATTAACAGGTATATTATTATCTCCTTCTTCATAAAGTAATTTTTCAATAAAACCTTCGTCAACTGTCTCTACTTCCATAGTGGCTTTATCAGTTTCTATTTCCGCTATTACATCTCCAGCTTTTATCTCCTGCCCCTCCTTTACCAACCATTTAGTTAAGTTGCCCTCTGTCATAGTCGGTGATAAAGCTGGCATTAATATTTCAGTACTCATTTAAATATAAACATCTGTATATAATTCTTCACTAGGTGGAAATTTACTTTCAAGAGCAAAATCAACGGCTAATTTTATTTCTTCAATAATTTCTTTATTTAAATTATCCAAATCATTTTTAGTTGCGAATTTCTTTTTTAATATTTCTTCTCTGACAATCTCTATAGGATCTGAATTTTTATACTCTTCTAACTCATCTTTTGTTCTATATTTTGCAGGATCAGACATTGAGTGACCTCTATAGCGATATGTTTGCACTTCTAATATATATGGACCTTTGCCTGATCTTACATACTCTCCTGCTTTTTCAGCTGCTTTGATAACTGAATAAACATTCATACCATCCACTATTTCACCTTTAATTCCAAAAGCTTCTCCTCTTTTATATAAATGAGTGCCTGCAGCAGCTCTATCAACTGCAGTGCCCATACCATATTTATTGTTTTCTATTATGTATAAGACAGGAAGCTTCCATAAAGCTGCTAAATTAAAAGCTTCAAAAACTTGACCATTATTCATAGCACCATCACCAATGTAAGTGCGGCAAATATTTTTATCACCATTGTATTTATGAGTAAATGCAATACCAGTTCCAATTGGTACTTGAGCCCCCACAATACCGTGTCCTCCATAAAAATTATTTGCTTTAGAAAACATATGCATTGAACCGCCTTTACCAGCAGAATATCCATCAGTTCTTCCTGTGAGTTCAGCCATAATTTTTTTGGGATCTAAACCTCTGGCAATCATATGGCCATGATCTCTATATGTAGTAACAACAGAGTCATTTTTTTTGATTGTCATCAAGACTCCTACAACTACAGCTTCTTGCCCAATATATAAGTGGCAAAACCCGCCTATGTAACCCATTCCATAAAGTTGTGCTGATCTCTCCTCAAATCGTCTAATTTTCAACATATAAGAGAATATTTTTAAATGGTCTGATTTAGATAGTTTTGTCATTTGTAAATTTTTGTAAATTTTTAAATATTAAATTGTAAATTTTTGTCAATTATTTATTTATCTAATATAATTACAATTTCATTTTTATCAATTAAACCAAGCTTTTTTCTTGCTTGTTCGTCTAAATAATCCAAATCAATAGTATTGGACTGCAACCTTTTTGTACGATCTATATAGTAATTATTCTCTGCAATGAGATTAGTTAAAGTGTGTTTGTATTGTTCTGCTTGTTTTGAAAGGTATAAATACTTAAGCAAACCTCTTTGACCATTTATCAAGAAGTAGACAAGATAAATAAAAATAAAAAAAGTTATTAAAAAAGATAAAAATAAAACTATTTTATTTTTTAAAATTACTGATTTATTCATATCAAATTCAATTAATCAGAACAAGTACGTATGTGTCAATATTTTAGAATTGATATTCCTGCGTATTTAGCACTTTCACCAAGCATTTCTTCTATTCTTAATAATTGATTATATTTTGCAGTCCTGTCAGTTCTTGAAAGTGAACCAGTTTTAATTTGTCCAGCTGATACAGCTACAGATAAATCTGCAATTGTGGTATCTTCAGTTTCCCCAGATCTATGTGAAATGATCGAAGAAAAATTGTTTGCTTTTCCAAGATTAATAGCATCAATAGTTTCAGATAAAGTTCCTATTTGATTCAACTTTACTAATATTGCATTGCCTGCACTTTTATCTATTCCAGTTTTTAATCTTTTAATATTTGTAACGAAAAGATCATCTCCAACCAACTGAACTTTATTTCCGATTCTTTTAGTTAATTCTATCCATCCATCCCAATCATCCTCAGCCATTCCATCCTCAATTGAGTAAATAGGAAAATTATTTGATAAGTTTTCAATATAATTTACCATTTCAATAGAAGATAGAGTTTTTCCTTCACCCTTAAGATTATATTTATTATTTTTATAAAATTCTGTAGAAGCAACATCAAGTGACAATAGAATATCTTTATTTATTTTAAAACCAGCCTTTTCTATAGAGCTTAAAATTATTTCTATTACCTCAGCAGAGTTATTTAAATTAGGGGCAAAACCTCCCTCATCACCAACATTAGTATTAAGATTCTTTGATTTTAAAATTGATTTTAATGAATGAAAAATTTCACATCCAAACCTTATAGCCTCTGAAAATGAAGTTGCTCCAACTGGAGCGATCATAAACTCTTGAATATCAACATCATTATCAGCGTGGGATCCACCATTTATAATATTCATCATGGGTACAGGTAGTAAAAAATCTTCATTTTCAGCAATGTGTCGGTAAAAAGGTGTGGAATTATGACTTGCTAAACTTTTTGCAAAAGCTAAACTTGCAGCAAGCGTTGCATTTGCACCAAAGTTAGACTTATTTTCTGTTCCATCTAAGCTCAATATCGCCTTATCAAAAACTTTGTAGTTATCAAAAGTCTTGCCAACAACTTCTTTTTTAATCTGATCATTGATACTTTGAACAGCTTTTTTTACCCCTTTCCCCAGATATCTATTTTGATCTCCATCACGTAATTCTAAAGCTTCATGAATACCTGTTGAAGCACCGCTTGGTACAGCAGCTCTGCCAAATGATCCGTCTTGTAATTCTAGATCACATTCAACAGTAGGATTTCCTCTACTATCTAATATTTCTCTTGCATTTATATTTTTTATTTTTTCCATCTAAGCCTTTCTATACTAAAAAATAAATAAAAATTATTTTTTTGAAACAGTATCTAATTCAATTAATTTGGAAATTAAACTCTCTAAATTTTCAATATGCAACATATTGGGGCCATCACTTGGAGCATTATCAGGATCATTATGTGTCTCAATAAAAATGCCAGCAACTCCAACTGCTACAGCAGCTTTAGATAAAGTAGAAACAAATTCTCTTTTGCCTCCACTCTTTTCTCCCATACCTCCTGGTTCTTGTACGGAATGAGTTGCATCAAAAATGACTGGGTATAGATAGTTTTTCATAATATCTAAAGATTTAAAATCGTTAATTAAATTATTATAACCAAATGATGTTCCTCTTTCTGTAATCATTATATTGTGATTACCTGTACTTTCAATTTTTTTAAAAATATTAGGAACCTCATATGGCGATAAAAACTGACCTTTTTTAACATTTATAATTTTATTTGTTTTTGCTGCTGAAATTAATAAGTCAGTTTGTCTACATAAAAATGCCGGTATTTGAAGAATATCAACACTTTCAGATTTTGATAAAAATTCACAGTGACTTCCGTTATGAACATCAGTTAAAATAGGGCATTTAAAAGTAGATTTTATTTTATCAAATATTTTTTCAGCATGATTTATTTCTATACCTCTTTTACTATTAATACTTGATCTATTAGCTTTATCAAAACTAGACTTATAAACAAAATTAATTTTAAGTTTTTGACATACTTTAGCAATTTTTTCCGCCATCATCAAAGAATGACTTTCACTCTCAATGACACACGGACCTGCTATTAAAAATAAATTATTTTCATTAGATGTTTCAAAATCTGCTATTTTGATAGTTTTCATTTTATACAATTTTTTATAAAAGATGAAAATAAAGGATGTGGTGCTAAAGGTCTAGATTTTAATTCAGGATGAAACTGAACACCAATAAACCATTTATGATTTGCGCTTTCGAGTACTTCTGGAAGTACTTTATCAGGAGACATTCCAGAAAAATGGAATCCTTTTTTGTCAAAATCTTTAGTGTAAGATAAATCAACTTCATATCTGTGTCTATGCCTCTCTAAAATTTCTGTAGCATTATAAATTTTACTAACTTTAGAGTCTTTTTTTAGCATAGCCTTATAGGCTCCGAGTCTCATCGTGCCTCCTTTATCACTAGTCTGATCTCTTTTTTCAATTTTATTCTTATTATGCCATTCTGTCATTAGACTAACTACTGGATTTTTAGTAGATTGAAATTCAGTTGAATTAGAGTCTGACAAATCAAAAACATTTCTTGCTATCTCAATTACACTTAATTGCATTCCTAAACAAATTCCAAAAAAAGGAATGTTGTTTTCTCTTGCATATTTTATTGCTAAAATTTTACCTTCAACACCTCTATAACCAAAACCACCAGGTATTAGTATACCATCTACACTTTTTAGCTCTTGTACTAATTCAGATGTTTTAATTTTTTCTGCATTTATCCAATTAATTTTAACTTTAACATTATTTTCAATACCCCCATGATTAAGAGCTTCTATTAGGGATTTATAACTATCTTTTAGATTTGTATATTTTCCAACAACACCGATAATTACTTCTTTTTTTAAATTGTTAATTTTATTTGTTAAATTTTCCCAAGCTTCTAAATTAAGAGGGTATTTTGAAACATCGTAACCTAAATGCTCAAGTAAAACTTTATCAAGTCCAGCTTTAGAATAGATTGATGGAACTTCATAAATAGAATTGGCATTTAAGGCAGGAATTACTGAGTCTTTTTTTACATTACAAAATTGTGATATCTTCTCAAGAGACTCGTTATTAATTTCTTTTTCACATCTACACATTATAATATCAGGTTGAATACCAGAATTTAGTAATTCTTTAACAGAGTGTTGAGTAGGCTTTGTTTTTAATTCACCAGCTGAACTTAAATAAGGAACATATGTCATGTGAATTAAAGCTGATGATATTTTTTTATCATTTCTAATCTGTCTTATTGCATCTAAAAATGGAAGAGATTCAATATCTCCAACAGTACCACCAATTTCATAAATTATAATCTCTTCATCTTCAAAATTAGAATTTATGAAAAGCTTTATCTCATCTGTAACATGAGGAATGACTTGTATTGTTGCTCCTAGATAATCTCCTTTTCTTTCTTTTTTTAAAACATTAGAATAGATTCTTCCTGATGATGTACTATCAGTTTTTTTAGCAGATCTATTTGTAAACCTTTCATAATGGCCTAAATCAAGGTCAGTTTCAGCGCCATCATCCGTAACAAAAACTTCACCGTGTTGATATGGACTCATTGTGCCTGGATCAACATTTAAATATGGGTCAAGTTTTCTAATTCGGACCTTAAAATTTCTTTGTTGAAGTAAAGATGCAACTGCTGCGGAGGCTATACCTTTGCCAAGAGATGAGGCAACTCCGCCCGTAATAAATACATATTGCATTACGGATAACCCTGATACAGAAATGAGTAATCTATATCAAGATAATTATATTAATTGTTTTCAGGGATTACTGGTTCTTGGGATATTTCTTCTTCAGAATTAATAGAAGGTAGAGATTCTAGAACGTTTTTTTCAGATCCTACTGATGCAAAAATTGTCAATATTACGCTCATAATCATAAATAACGTTGCTGTTAAAGCTGTTAATCGTGATAATAAGTTAGCAGAACCTCTAGGGGACATCATTCCACCTACTCCACCACCGCCACCCAGGCCTAAACCTTCATTATCACTTCCTTGAAGTAAAACAAATATTACAAGAAGCACTGCCAAAATTAGCTGAATAATTATTAAGGTTAGCATTTGGCACTTATATTTATAAAGTATTATAAATCAAGATATTAATCTTGAATTATCTTTGTAAATTCATCTGATTTAAGTGATGCTCCACCAATTAGAGCACCATCAACATTTAATAAAGATGTGATCTCTTTTGCGTTGTTAGATTTTACAGAGCCTCCATATATAGTTTTGAAATTAGGATTTTGTTCTTTAATAAAACTGTGAGTATCATTTATTTCTTCATTTGTTGGAGTTAAACCAGTGCCTATAGCCCAAACAGGCTCATATGCTATTATAGTATTTTGAAAATTAGATGAGTTAGGGACGCTCTTTTTTAATTGTTCTTCTAATATATCGTTTGTTATACCTTTTTCTCTATCTTCTAATGATTCACCAACACAAATTATCGGGACTATATTGTTTTTGATTAAATTTTCAGATTTGATATTTATTTCTTCATTCTTTTCAAAAAAAAAATATCTCCTCTCGGAGTGTCCCACAATGCAAAAATTAACATTTAATTCTGATAGTGAGTTAGCTGAAATTTCTCCAGTAAATGCACCATCGACATGTTGAGAAACATTTTGAGCACCAACGTAAAATTCTGATTTATTTTTAGACAAATAATCCAAATGAATAGATGTGGGGCATATAATTATACATTTAGATCTGTCTTGAGGTAAAGATATTTCAGTAATAAATTGATCAATAAACTGAAAATTTCCATTTAACTTCCAATTTGCTATAAAAAATGAAGAAAAATTATCTAATTTTATCATAATTATTTTCCCTTATAGAAACTATTATTATAGAAGCAACCTTAATTATGTTTAGAACTCTGGGAAAATCAAAAATAGCATTTGTTCTAGCTATTCTTTTTGGAATCAGCTTATTTTTTTTTAGAGGTTCTGCAAGATACTCAAATCTTTTTAACTCTGATAATGTAGTAGCATCAGTATCTGGCACTCCAATTTCTACAACAAAATTTCTTCGTGTATTAGATATGAATATTAGTCAATATAGCCAAATGTTTGGTAGACAAATGACATCAGAAGAGATTAAAGCTTTTCAAATTCATTCTATGGCTCTTCGAAGTTTGATTAACAGTGCAGTTTTTGAAAATGAATTTGACTATCAGAATTTTATTTTACATGAAACAGTAGTTGCTTCAGAGACTAAAAAAAGGTTTCCTAATCTATATAATCAAAATAATAAACTTGATGAAGTACAATTAAATTCATTCCTTAAACAACAAAGGCTGAAAATTGAAGATTTAGTTAAAATTATAAATTACGAAACAAGATCAAATATTTTTGATGAACTTTTTTTAGAGGTAAATTATCCAAATAAATTTGAAAAAATTATAAATAGACATAA
>CACJTT010000005.1 GCA_902596365.1 uncultured Alphaproteobacteria bacterium | reverse complement strand
AAGAAAAAAACAAATCTCTTTACTCACGGCTAGATCAGTTGTTTTCAAACCGAAGAAACACTTTAAGGTTGATATGATCATGCTTGGATTTTGTTCAGCCTTAGCATTAATCATCATATTAATGATAGGAATGGCACAATTTGGAGCAATAGTTAAATATTGGCCTTATAACTTAAATTTTACGTTAAAAAATTATGACTTCCAAGTAGCAGGACTTGGTTGGGATTCTTTTTATAATTCAGTTGAATTGTCATTTTATACAGCAATTTTTGGCACCATTATTATTTTTGTTGGCTCCTACTTAATTGAAAAATTAAGAATTAATGAAGGATATAGAAATACAGTTCAATTTTTTGCTCTGATGCCAATGGCTGTACCAGGGTTGGTATTAGGATTAGCTTATATCTTTTTCTTTAACGCAAAAGATAATCCTCTAAATTTTATTTATGCAACAATGATTATCTTAGTTGTAAACACAATTGTTCATTTCTATACAGTCTCTCATTTGACAGCGATTACTGCTTTAAAGCAAATGGATAAAGAATTTGAATCTGTTTCATTGTCTTTAAAAATACCAATTTATAAAATGTTTTGGCGTGTAACCCTACCTGTTTGTCTACCACCTATTTTTGATGTTTCTATTTATTTATTTGTTAATGCGATGACTACCGTGTCTGGGGTAATTTTCCTTTATTCCTATGATACTACTCTTGCATCTGTGTCTGCTATTCATTTAGATGAACAAGGAGAAGTCGCCAAAGCTGCTGCGATGGCGATGTTAATTGTTTATGTTTCTGTTGCTGTGAGACTTACCCATACAATTATTACAAAAAAAGTATTGCGTAAAACTCAAGCGTGGCGATACAATATTCTTGATACAAAATAATATTAATACAAAATACTGTTATGGATAAATTGGCGTATGACTTTGTTCAACCGAAAGATGTTAAGGGAAAAATTTTTCTTACATGTTTTCCTGGAAGAAAAGGAACAGAAGTAACTTATAGTGAAAGTATTTTTTTAGAAGATATAAATAACTTTAATAATCTAGATTGTAATACTATTTTAAGTCTTGTTGAAGATTCAGAATTTGAAAAACTGTGTGATAAAAAAAATTTTGTCCGTTCTATATATGCTAAAAACTTAAAATGGATGCATATGCCTATTGAAGATTTAAAAGCACCTGACCGTCAATTTAATGAAAAATGGGAAACAACAAAAGTATTATTAAAAAATGATTTAATAGAAGGAAAAAATATAGTTATTCATTGCATGGGCGGAAAGGGACGCTCAGGAACAATTGCTGCCATTCTATTAATTGAATTTGGTGAAGATAATAAAAAAGCAATAGAGATAGTTAGAGAAAAAAGAAAAGGGGCAATTGAAACAGAGGAACAGGAAAAATTTATTTTAAATTATAATAGAATTAAATAAAAACACTTAAGTTAAAAATATTTTGAAGAATAAACAGTAAAAACATAGAAATTAGCGCTGCAATAATTGGCAGTGTAAACCAACCAATTGTAATTTTCCCTGCTATAGACCACTGCACTTCTTTTCCTCCTTTTAATAAACCAATTCCAATAACAGCACCGACAACAGCCTGTGAGCTTGAAACGGGAACTAAGGGAATAGAAGGTAAGTTAATTGACTGCAAAAAATTACTAATACCTTGAGAGGCAAATAAAAATAAAACAATAGAATGAGAGATAACGACAATAAAAGCGGCAACAGGTGACATCTTTAATAAATCATTACCCACAGTGAACATCACTTTTTTTGAATAGGTAAAAACACCAACCGCAATAGCTAATCCCCCAAGTAAAAATAATTGCTCTTTTGAGCTAAAAACAAAAAAACTAGAAATGGAAATATCGGTAAACGGCGATATAGGAACAAACACACCCATCACGTTAGCAATATTGTTCGCCCCTAAACTGTATGCACCAAAGGCTCCTGCTAATAACAGAGCTGTTCGTGTGTATGCATCTAGTCGTAGAATATGAAGCTTTCTTTTCAAAATAAAATTTTTTGTAAATGTAAAAAACCCCATAGCGATTAGTCCTGCAATGACTGGACATAATACCCACGTGCCTAAAATTGTAATGAGAACTTTTATATTAGTTGCTGATCCAGTGTATAAATTCCATCCAACAATAGCACCAACAATTGCTTGCGTTGTAGACACAGGTAAGCCGGCTTTCGTCATAAGATAAACAGAAATGCCTGCAGCAACACAAGCAGCAAAAGCACCAGGCAGTGCATTGATGGCACCAAGCTTACCTAATGTTTCCGTTGTTCCTGCACCACTAATGATGGCGCCTAATATAACAAAGATACTACAGATGATAGCAGCAGTTTTAAAACGCACCATTCGTGTTCCAACCGCTGTACCAAAAACATTTGCGGCATCATTTGCCCCTAAAGACCACCCAAGAAATAATCCACCTAAGAGAAAAATAATGATGGAGATGTCCATTAGTTATTAAACGGATCTTTTAATTGCATAGATCTGAATTTCATCAGCAATATCTTCTGCTTGATCACAAATGCGATCAATTTTTTCAACAAAATATCGAAGATGCATTTTTTGATCTAAAGGAAGTTCGGAATCAAAAATTCTTCGTGCTAAAGAGCTGAATTTTATATCTGATTCTTTTTCATAAAAGGTAACTTTATGTCCGTTATCACGCACACTTTTAATATCACGAAAAAACGAACGCACTGTTAAGCATAAAGCTTCTACACAATTCACAACTGTTTCTGTTAATTCGATAAGATCTTCATGAAACTCTTTTGGAAAATTTGGTTTTTGAATAGAGAAGTGATAACAATTACCTTGGTACATACCAATTAATTCATCCATATGTTCGAGGAGACGTAACACATCACTTCGAGCATCAGGGATGAGGGTTTCCTCATATAATGTGTGCTCCACTTCTTTTGTTATTTTATCTGCTTTACTCTCCATTTCTTTAACTTTTTCTACCATTTCATCAAATTTACCATTAGCTGAATGGTTGAGATAGGTTGGTACAATACTTTTAAATACTAAGCCAACCTCCGAGAGAATATCAACAAACCCATCAATTTCTCGCTCAAGTTTTTTTGTATCACTAAATAAAGAGCTACTTTTTAATCCAAACATCGGGGGCTTATAGAACTTTTAAAAAAAAAATAAAGGAATGTTGCATTTTTGTTACAATTAAACAAAAATTTTAATTTTTATAATATATGAAGCATAAATATAATTTAACAAGATTGGGGCAAAAATGAATCTCTTAACTGTAAATAATTTAAAGTGGACGAGTACAGTTTTAATTTTATCAGGCATACTTCTTACAAATTTAAATAACTATCCATTAAATATTTTTATTCATGGACTTGGTGCTATTGGTTGGTCAGTAGCCGGATACCTAACTAAAGATAGAGCGCTGTTAACCAACTTTGGTTTACAGATTCCAATATTTATTTTTGGTTATTATTATTTCTTTATTTAAATTAAACAACTTGATTAAGGTTGAAATACATTTAATAAAAAATCATGAAAAAATTGTGGTACAAAAAAAAATCATCCCTTCATGGCTCTGGTCTGTTTGCTTTATCAAATGTTAAAAAAAATGATCAAGTAATTCAATATATAGGTGATAAGGTTACTAAAAAAGAAGGCGATAGACGAGCAGACATTCAGATAAAAAAAGCAGAAAAAAATAAAAAAAACGGCATGGTTTATGTTTTTGAACTAAATAAAAAATACGATATTGACGGAGGTGTTCTCCGCAATCACGCAAGATTCATTAATCATTCTTGTGACCCCAATTGTGAAGTAGAAATTTCCAACAACGAAATTTGGATATCAGCTATTAAAAATATTAAGAAAGATACTGAACTAACTTATAATTATGGTTATCCTTTTGATAGTGATTTTGAAGAGCATATTTGTAAGTGTGGATCTAAAAAATGTGTAGGCTATATTTTAAGTGACGATGATTGGCCAAAATTAAAAAAGGAATTAAAAAAGAAAAAGTAGTTATTCCTTAAAATCCATTTGGAATAAAAATATAATGAATGGATAAAACAATTCCCACAGAAACGGATAATCCAAAAATCATTTTTAAAAAATCTTTTCCAATTAAAGGAAAAACATATCGAAGTTTATAATCTTTATTCATTGTTGCTATTGCTAACTCTCTACCACATAATAAGCCAACAAAAACCCAAGTAGTTGACATTGGAATATCATTATATTGTTTAAAGTAGAGTAATATTATTGCATAAATAAAATCAATAATAGTTGCAGACCTAGTGTACCGCGTACCCGTTTTTGAATAGACTATTTTTTGAATACGTCCTCCTCTATCCCAAAAAATATAAAAAAGAAGAACACTCAATAAAACAATGCAGAGGATTAATAAATTTATAGGTAACTGACGCGGAAGAAATACAGCAATGTTGGCAACATCGTGACTAAGCCATGTGTACCAAAGAAATCCAGTTGTACACCATTGTCCAATCACCCAAGCTCTGCGGTGTTTCTCATTTACCTTATCAAATTTTTCATTAATAAAATAACTTACACCTATCCATACAAGATAAGCAACCATAGCCGCTAAACCATAACCAACAACTGATTTCATCAAAACTTTTTCAAGAACAACAGTTGAGGCGAAAGCAGATAGTACGAGAAAGGTTGTGGAGACAGGAATCCCTACTCTTGTAAGTATAACAAGTATTAAAGGAGCGCCAGCATGATACCACTGAATTGTTTGATAAGGAATTTTATTTAAACGTCCAAAAGTAATGTCACCATCATTTACATTCCATCCATAAATTAATGTAAAAGCTAAAACTGCAGAAGCTGCAGTTGCCAACCAATACCATTTGAAGCGTTGATTGGAAGCCATAAAAGTACCAAGAGTTTGAACAGAGTCATTTGCTACAACTGAATAGGCAGCAAGACTAAAACCAATTACAGTATAAATTAAAGTTAAATCCATTGTAATATTTGCGTATCTGTTAATTTGAAAAAAATGATTTGGCTAGTTTTTTTTAAATAATTATTATTAAAATTAAGGAGTATTTTATCTATTTGGTACAATCTTTACACACACCATAAATTTCTAAATTATGTTTTGCGTATTTAAAATCAGCCTGCTCACTTTGTTTTGCAAAATAGGAAGGTAAGTTCTTTTGTGTTAATTCACTCACCTGATCACATGTTTCACAAATTAAGAAAGAAGTAGATGTCGATGAGTTACAGTTTTTATGCTCACATGCCATATAGGAATTTCTACTCTCTATTTTATGAACCTTACCAATTTCAATGAGCTTATCTAAAGCACGGTAGACTTGAAGTGGCGCTTTAATTCCTTTTTTTTGTGTATCATAAAGAATGGCATATGCTTTTAATGGTTCTTTTGATTTTTCTAATAAATCTAGAACTGTTTGTTGGTTGTTTGTTAATTTTTCTGCTGAAAGAGCCATACTATTTAGATATCAAATTGTTTTCATTTTTGCAATGCGCCGCTTCTTTTAAATGATATTAATGAAAGAATAAATAACACTAATGCGGCAACAATGATTGATGGGCCTGAGGCTGTATTAAGCTCTAACGAACTAAATAAACCCAATATTACTGAGATAATTCCTACTAAAATTGAAAGTATGACCATTTGACGTGGATTACTACTTAGGCTTCTTGCCGTAGCAGCAGGTATTAAAAGTAAGCCTGTTATAAGTAAGGCCCCAATCATTTTTATCGAAATAGCAATTACACCAGCTAGGAGTAGAGTAAAAATAAAATTAGATAGATCCGGCTTCATTCCCTCAGCAGCTGCTAAATCATAATTAACAGTCGCTGCAAATATTGATTTCCAAATATAAAATAAAATTCCTAAAATGATTAATCCACCAAACCAAACAATAAAAATATCTTCAACAGTGACGGCCAATATGTCTCCAAATAATAATCCCATTAAGTCAAAACGAATGGAGGATAGAAAACCAATTAATACAAGACCTATCGCTAGAGTTGAATGCGCAAGAAGCCCAAGTAATGAGTCTCCCGCTAACTTTGTTCTTTTTTGTAAACTGAGTAGAAGTAATGCCACTGTTCCAGATATGATAAATACTGACAGAGATATATTAATACTAAAAGCATAAGCTAGTGTCACACCGAGTAAGGCTGAGTGTGATAAAGTATCTCCAAAATATGAGAGCCTTCGCCATATAACTAGACATCCAAGAGGCCCAGTTACAATAGCAATGCCGATACCTGCAATTAATGCGCGCATAAAAAAATCATCAAACATTATTTAGATATACTCCCATCATGATTGTGTGAATGATCGTGTTGATGTTGATAATAAGATAAGGTCTCTGAGTTATGTTCACCAAATAATTTTATATACTCTGGATTTTTTACAACATTGCTTGGTGATCCAGAACAACATATATGTCCATTTAAACAGATAACGTGATCGGTAGTAGACATGACAAAATGCATATCATGCGAAATTAATAAGATACCACAATTTAAGTTAACTGAAATTTCTTTGATAAGATTATAGAGGGCTATTTCCCCATTAAAATCAACTCCCTGAACAGGTTCATCTAATACTAATAGATCTGGTTTTTTTGCTATCGCTCTTGCAATTAACACACGTTGAAATTCACCACCTGACAAACTATGGATTTGATTATAAAGTAATTTATCTACGCCTGTCATAACTAAGGACTCAGTGATCTGAGTATTATTAAGGCTGCTTGTGATTTTCATAAAATCAATAACACGGAGAGGCATCGTCCAATCAATATTAATTTTCTGAGGAACGTATGCCATCTTATTGGCATTTCCTGTAACAAGACCTTCATCTGTATTCAAAATATTTAAAATCATTTTGGCTGTTGTTGTTTTTCCAGAACCATTGGGGCCAATAAGCGTTACAATTTGACCTTGATTTATTTCAAGAGAAATTCCTCTTACAAGCCATTTAGATGACCTATAGACACCTGCATTTTCTAATTTAACTAGTAATTTATTTTGATCCATTTTCTGTTTACAATTTGATATGTTATATTATAACACTTTTTAATTTAACAAACCTATATCTGAAAAGAAATAATATGAAACAGAATAATTATCTACTAAACTTATTAAAAGTAACAATTTTCTCTTTTTTGCTTATTGCTACAGCTCCTGTACGAGCAGAAATAAAAGTTGTTACCAC
Source organism: uncultured Alphaproteobacteria bacterium (assembly GCA_902596365.1). Classification (GTDB taxonomy): domain Bacteria; phylum Pseudomonadota; class Alphaproteobacteria; order HIMB59; genus CACPNW01. The sequence goes on along the minus strand of CACJTT010000005.1, from coordinate 68,809 downwards.
TATAAAACCTCTACATTCATTAATTGCGAATGTTATGGATGGTGTTGGTGAGCCGTCATTAATAATTGAAGGCAGTACATCTCCACATAGCTTTACGTTAAAACCTTCTCATGCAAAACTTCTTGAAGAAGCTGATCTTATATTTTGGGTTGGTGAAGGCATTGAAACTTTTATGGAAAGACCTCTTGAGTCCATTGTTAAAAATGCTGAAGTTGTTGAGTTTATGGAAGTTGACAGCATTGAAAAGTTAAAATTTAGAGAAGAAAGTATCTATGGTGACCATGACGATCACGATGATCACGATGATCATGATGATCATGACGATCATGATGATCACGATGAAGACCATGATGACCATGATGACCATGATGACCATGACGATCACGATGAAGACCATGATGACCATGAAGATCACGATGACCATGACGATCATGACGATCATGATGATCACGATGAAGACCATGATGACCATGACGATCATGATGATCACGATGAAGACCATGATGACCATGAAGATCACGATGACCATGATGACCACGACGATCATGCTGGACATGAAGGTCATAACCATGGAGAGTTTGATGCTCACATATGGTTAGATCCAAGCAATGCCAAAGAAATGGTTCATGAAATTGCTCACGAATTAGGTGATTTAGATCCTGCGAATAAGGATAAATATGAAGCTAATGCTGAGGCAACTATTATTGCACTTGATCAACTAATTGAAGATGTCAGTAAAGATATTAATAAGGATGCAAAATTTGTTGTCTTCCATGATGCGTATCAATATTTTGAAGAGCGTTTTGGTGTCAGAGCAGCAGGGGCGTTAACATTAAATACTGATGTTTTGCCTGGTGCTAAACAAATAGATGAAATTCAGGATGTAATTAAAGACAGAGGAATTAATTGTATTTTCTCTGAACCTCAATTTAATCCAAAGATTATTTCAACAATTGCAGAGGACACTAATATCAAAACAGGTGTCTTTGATCCTCTGGGAGCAAATATTAATTCTGATAAAGATCTTTACTTTAAATTAATCAGTAATTTAGGTAATGAACTTAAGGGTTGTTAATATTAAATAATTTTAAAAGGTGGAACTTTAGGGTGTTAATCTAACAACACCCTCCACCTTCACAAGTACAACAACAGCTACAGCTACAGCCACATTTAGGTGGGTTAGGATTTTGATTTTTCATAACATTGTTATTACTTATCAAATCTATATTTTCAAGGGTATATTTAGGTAAGTTTATAAAAAAACAATATATTTAGTGCTTTTCAACTAAATTGGAACACAAATAAAATTTATACAAATCACTCTTCACAATATAAAATTAGATAATGCAGTCACTCTTTAGGTCATTTTTTACTGTTAGTTTTTATACGCTCCTTAGTAGGATTTTAGGCTTTGTTCGTGACATATTAATTGCACGTTTTCTTGGATCGACTGTAACAGCAGATGCTTTCTTTGTAGCTTTTCGTATTCCTAATTTCTTTCGACGTGTTTTGGCAGAAGGTGCGTATAGCGCAGCTCTAGTCCCAGTTTTCTCTGGTATTGTAATTGATTCTAAAGATGATCATGAAGCAGCTGATTTTGTGGAGAACACCATGTCATTGCTACTCTTTGTTACGGTCGGTTTAACTATTATTTTCTTTTTTGGGATGCCCTATATTATACAAATACTGGCACCAGGTTTTCCTGTAAACAGTGAAGCTTTTGATTTAGCTGTCTATTTTGGGAAAATAATTTTTCCGTATTTAATTTTTATTTCATTAGCTGCACACTTTACTTCAATCTTAAATGTGCATGAACGATTTGCGGCAGGTGCTTTTGCTCCTGCTATATTAAATATCAGTTTTATTCTCTCTCTTTATATTATTACACCCTATGTAAGTTCTGCTGGCCATGCTCTCTCGATTGGTGTTTTAATAGGTGGAATTGGACAGTTTTTATTTTTGTACCGATCAACGTTATCTTTTTATAAACCTAAATTAAAATTTCCAGAATTGAATAAGAGGTTACGAAAATTTTTTCGATTATTTATTCCAGGAGTTATTGGGTCTGGTGTTATTCAATTAAATATTATTATTGGAACAATCATTGCCTCTTTCCTTCCTATCGGAGCGATAAGTCATTTGTATTATGCGGATCGTTTGAATCAATTACCTTTGGCAATATTTGGTATTGCCCTCGGTATAGTTTTATTACCAGGTTTATCAAAAGCTATTAAGTCAGATAATAATGAGATGACAAAGAAATTACAAAACAGATCTTTAGAATTCGCTTTATTAATATCTATCCCATCTGCTATTGGTTTATATATTTTATCCTTACCTATTGTTCATATCTTATTTGAGCGGGGCGCCTTCACCAAAGAAGACACTCTCTATACATCGAATGTTCTTGGATATTTTGCTCTTGGTCTTCCAGCATATGTACTGATTAAAGTTTTGATTGTTTGTTTTTTTGCTAGAGAAGATACTAAAACCCCCTTGTATATTTCAATCATCAGTGTGATTACCAATATTGTTTTATCCCTTGTGTTAATAAGTACAATGAGAGAGATGGGTATAGCCTTGGCAACAGCCATTAGTGCTTGGGTGAACGCTCTTTTACTTTTTATTATACTAATCGGTAAACAAAACTTAGATTTGGATGGTCAATTTTTAACCAATATATTCAAATTACTTCTATCCTTAATTATACTTGTTTTTATTACCCAGTATTTAGAAATTTTCTTTTTTGCTCAATTATATTCAGTAGATATTCTAAATAATATATTCTATTTGGTGCTTACTATTATTATCACTGCAGTAATTTATGGGATAATAATATTTATATTAAAAATCATAACAATAACTGATATTAAAAACTATTTGAAAAAATAATATGAACAAAGTTACCAAAAGAATTTTATCAGGCGTTCAACCATCAGGAGATTTGCATTTAGGTAATTATCTGGGTGCAATTAAAAACTTTGTATCTCTTCAAAAAGAATTTGAATGTTTTTTCTGTGTTGTTGATCTACATGCTATTACAGTTTGGCAAGATCCAAAACTATTGAAACAAAAAACAAGGGAGGTAGCAGCTGCATTTATTGCTTCTGGTATTGACCCAGAAAAAAATACATTATTTGTACAGTCGCAAGTTCCACAACACGCTCAATTAGCTTGGATCTTTAATTGTGTTGCACGCATGGGATGGCTTAACCGTATGACACAATTTAAAGATAAAGCAGGTAAAAATAGTGAAAATGTATCGGTGGGATTATTTTCTTACCCAACCTTAATGGCAGCAGATATTTTAATATATTTAGCTACACATGTTCCTGTCGGTGAAGATCAAAAACAGCACTTAGAATTAACAAGAGACATTGCACAAAAATTTAATAGCGATTTTAACACAGATATATTTCCTATCCCTGAACCTCTAATCTTAGGGGAAGCAACTAGAGTAATGAGTTTACGTGATGGTTTAAAAAAAATGAGTAAATCAGATCCATCAGATTATTCTAGAATTATGCTATCTGACAGTGAAGAGGAGATTGTAAAAAAAATAAAAAAAGCAAAAACAGATCCACTTCCTTTGCCGGAAAATGTAGAAGAAGCAAAAAAAAGACCTGAGGCTATTAACCTTCTAACAATTTATGCCGCTTTAAATGATTTAGATCTAAAGAATGTAGTTGATGATTATGCAGGAAAAGAATTTTCTCAATTCAAAAAAGATTTAGGAGAACTTGCATCATCGAAATTATCTCCAATTTCTAAGGAGATAAATAAGTTAATGAAAGATGAGAAATATTTAGATACAATAATTAGTAACGGTAAAGATCGCGCTATTAACATTGCAAATCCAGTATTATCAAAAATTTATGAAATAATTGGCTTTTTTAACCAATAATATCCCAAATTTTTGAATTTTTTTCACCAATTTTCATACGAAAGTCATATTAATGACTATATAAGGAGAATATGTTTATACAAACTGAACAAACACCAAATCCCCAAACGCTCAAATTCTTACCTGGGAAAGTGGTTATGGATGAAGGAACTGCCTTTTATCAAAATATTGATGAAGCTGGTAACTCACCTTTTGCTAGAAGATTGTTTGCGATAGAGGGGGTTTCTGGAGTATTTTTTGGTAGTGATTTCATTACAATAACCAAAAGTGATGGATATGAGTGGCAGGTCATGAAACCTTCTGTCTTAGGAGGTATTATTGATCATTTTAATTCTGAAGACAAAACAGTTGAAAAAGATGCTGAGAAAGAAGCTAAAAAAAGTCTTCAAACAAATGAAGATGACTCTGAAATTGTAAAGCAAATAAAAGAACTTCTTGATACAAGAGTCCGACCAGCTGTGGCTATGGATGGAGGAGATATCATTTATAACGATTTTGCAGATGGTGTCGTGTATTTAAAAATGCAAGGAGCATGTTCAGGATGCCCTAGCTCCACTGCTACTTTAAAAATGGGCATAGAAAATATGTTGAAGCATTATATTCCTGAAGTTCAAGAAGTAAGGCCAGTTGATGCATAAGCTTTTGGCTTTAAGCACTATAACAGGCTGTTTATTATTAATTATTTCAATAACATCTATTGCTTATGAGAATAATAATAAAAAAGAGCAAATTAACATTGTATATGAAATTAAATCAATACTTGATGATTATGTTTTGAATTACTGCAGTACTTATGATTCACACACTGTTAATAGACTATATTCACAAAAGAAAATTGTTAATGAAAAACATAACATTAAATTAAAAAACAAATTTATAGTTTCTCTTAAAAGGAAGCCACTAAATCCAAATATAGTAGAATTTGTAAATAAAAATACAAATTCTAGCATTTTAAATATAAATATTAATGAAATTGATTTAAATTATCTTTCTAAATCTAAAAAAGATTTTGTTAAAACCCTACTTCCTTTAATTTCATATGAAAATCAAAATATTTTATTAGAAAGATCAAAGTTAGAAAATATTAAAATCTTTTTAGATGATAACAACACTTTGTCTAAAGCTGATTTGGATTTTTTAAATAAAATTTCAAAAAAATATAGAATAAAAACTGATGATAAGCACAAATATGATGTATTGAATGAATTATTAAATCGTGTTGATGTTATTCCAAATTCCATAGTGCTTGCTCAAGCTGCAAATGAAAGCGGCTGGGGAACTTCTAGGTTTGCAAAAGAATTTAATGCTCTATTTGGAGAATATACATACGATTTTTCTAATGGTGTTGTCCCTCTTTTAAGAGAAGAAGGAGAAAAACATCTAGTTAAATCATTTGATTCAGTAAATAAAAGTGTTCAATCATATTTTAATAACCTCAACTCACATTATGCTTATAAAGATTTTAGAAAAGTTAGAAAAATTATGAGAGAAAAAAATAACTTTAGTAATTTAAAGTTATTAATTCAAGAGCTCGACTCATATGCTGCCGATATAAATTATATTAAAACAATTAATTCAATAATTGATGCTAATAAGTTTTATCAATTTGATGCGTTTAGTTATTCAATAAATAACTCATAAATAAAACTGGTGACCAAACCAGCGCCAAAAACCATCACTACCTTTAGCTGTACAATTTACTCTTGATCGACCCTTAGTTAATTTTCTTTGAAGTCTTATTTCTATTCTTTCATTAAATTTGAATATTTCCTTATCTACTTCACCTTTGCTGTCAAATACAAAACAATCAATAGATGGGGCTAATTTTTCATCGAGTAATGAAAAACCAATGAATGGTGGATTGTCTTTAATACTAGGGTCAGTTGGTATAAAATCATAAATACCTAATCCTTTTGCATTAGCGGCAAATTTCACACGATCAATTTCGCCATATCTTTGATTCAGAGAAAATCTAGGTAAATAATATAAATTTGATGTTTCATTTATAACGCCCGAGTGCTGACCAAAAGCAACCTTGTATTTATATTCTTTTAGTAAATTTATAATTTCTTCATTTGCTTCACCATAAGGAAAAGCAAAAAGAGGAGGTATATTCCCTAACTCATTAAGAAAAATATTATTTGAAATTTCTATTTCTTTACGCACTTCATCAATCGATAAATCAGACATATGATAATGACTATGAGAGTGAGCACCTATTGATACCCCATCATCTCTCAGTTCTCTAATTTGATCCCAATTTAAATAATTTTTATTATTTTCATGAATTGTTGATGTATTAACAAAAAGGGTAACAGGAAAACCTCTCTCCTTTAGTTTAGGCCAACCCACTTCATAAAATGATTTATCTGCATCATCCACACTAATACCAATTGTATTTTCAGGTAAATTACCATCATTAATAATTGTATCCATTATAAATTCAATTGACTTAATTGAATATTTTTCTTTTGAAAATTCTTTTATATGGGCATCGAATTGATCTATTGTAACACTTGTGGAAGGATATTTAGAAACTCCAAATTTATGGTACATAAACACAACAGCTGAATTTTTAATGTTACTTGCATAGGCAAAAGATATGTTTAAATATATAAGAAAAATAAAAAATATTTTTAAAATAAACATACATGTTCCTTTTTTTAGATGTAGCTTCACCAATATCAGAATTTCACTTAATTAATGATAAAAAAATTATAGATTCATTCAAAATTACAAATAATACCAATCAAACACTTAGCGATTTAATAATTCCTGCATATCTCAAGATAGATAATGATTACAAACTTTCAAAAAAATTATCAAAATTGATCATTACTATAGGCCCAGGCTCGTATACGGCATTAAGAGTTGGGGCATCTTTTATATCAGGTTTAAGTCAATCTATGGATTTACCAGTCGCTGTTATATCTACGAAAACTATTTACAAGCATCTATCTGATACTCATAAGCAATTAGGTATATATTTTGAGTCTTCAAATAATCAGAAATTTTTTTTATACAAAAAAAACTCAGAATTTATTAATGAAAAGATTGATAATCAAAATTTTATAATGCCCGAATTGGTTTCTTGTGTTTTTTATAATCTTGAATTACCTAAGTTTATAAATGCTAAAATTAAGTCTGAATTTTTTTCAATTAAAATGAATGTTTTAGAAAACTTACATAAATTAGAATTTAATAAAAATTTAGTTATTAAACCTATTTATATTTCAAACAATAGCATGCTAAATTGATAAGTTATCAACAACTAACTAAAGATGATAATGGTCATTTTAATAATCTTATTTTCAATGAAGGAAAAAACTATGAAAATTTTTTAAATATGGGATGGTCTTCAAATCAGATTATTAATCAACTTTACAAAGATACAAACTTTTCGTTTGGAGCATTTTGCAATGAATCTCTAGTTTCTTTTATAATAGGCAATTTATTTAATATTGAAAAAATATCAGAATATGAGATATTGCTAATATATGTTAGTAACCATTTTCGAAAAAAAGGTATAGGGAAACAACTAATAAATAAAATTAAAGAAAATAACAGTCGTTTGAAAAAAATTTATCTTGAAGTTTCAAAAAATAATTCAGAAGGAATTGCATTTTACACAAAAATGAAATTTAAAATTATTTATACAAGAAAAAATTATTTTCTTATAAATAATAAAAAAATTGATGCTTTTGCAATGAGCAAAACTTATTAGGAATGAAAAAAAATAAAATTTATATTAAGTCTTATGGCTGCCAAATGAATGTTTATGATTCTAATAGAATCCTAGATTTATTTAAAAATAAAGAATATGAAATAGCAGATGATCCTAAAGATGCTAATTTGGTTGTCTTAAATACTTGCCATATTAGAGAGAAGGCTGCAGAAAAAGTTTATTCAGATATTGGTAGAATAAATAAAATAAAAAAAAATGAATCGAAAGATAATTTCAAATTAGTTGTTGCAGGGTGTGTAGCTCAAGCTGAAGGAAAAGAAATTAAAAAAAGGGCGCCATCAGTCGATTTTGTTGTTGGACCTCAATCATACCATAACTTGCCAGACATGATAGAAACCAGTGATCGTATTGTAAGTGATGAATTTACTCAAAATGACAAATTTAAAAATTTATTATACAATTCTGCAGGCGGGGTTTCAGAATTTGTTTCAATTCAAGAGGGGTGTGATAAGTTCTGCTCATTTTGTGTTGTTCCTTATACTAGAGGGCCAGAATTTTCACGACCAGTAAGTGATATTTTAATTGAAATTAAAAAATATGTTAATCAAGGAGTGAAAGAAATTATTTTTTTAGGTCAAAATGTAAATGCATATCATGGGATAGGTAAAGATGGCAAATCAAAAGATTTAGCATATTTAGTAAATAAAGTGAGTGAAATAGAAAAACTTTCAAGAATCAGATACATGACTTCACATCCTATAGACATGACAGACTCACTTATTGAGACTCATAAAACAAATACGAAACTAATGCCTTTTTTACATTTACCCATACAATCAGGTTCAGATAAAGTGTTAAAAGATATGAATAGAAAACATACAGTCGATTTTTATAGAAATATTGTTGAGAAGCTTAGGGAGGAGCGATCTGACATAGCTCTTTCATCTGATTTTATTGTAGGGTATCCAAATGAAACAGATAAAGACTTTGAAGAGACAATGAAATTTGTAGATGATGTTAATTTTGTTATCGCATATTCTTTTATGTATAGTCAGAGACCTGGAACTCCTGCACAAAAAAAAGATAATGTCCCACTAGCAGATAAAAAAGCGAGATTAAGTGCATTACAATCCCTTTTGAAAGAGCAGCAAAAAAATTATAATAAATCTTTTATAGGATCAGAAATGGAAATATTATTTGAAAAAAAAGGGAGACACCAAGATCAATATATTGGTAGATCAATATATAATCAAAGTGTTTTTACTAAAAGCGATAGCGAGTTAATTAATACTATTCAAAATGTGAAAATATTAAATTCAACTGATTTTGCTTTAGAGAGTACAATTTGAGTAATATAAACTATTCTTTAGATATTGAGTTAAATGATAATAATTATCTTCCAAACCTTTTTGGAGTAAACGATAAAAATATTCAAATATTAGAAAAAATTAATAATGTTCAAATTAAATATAGAGGTAATAAAATAAAAATTATTGGAACAAAATCGTCTATTAAAGATACAAAAGAAGAAATTTTATTATTATTTGAACAAGCTAAAAAAGGTCTTAATATAGATGAAGATAAAATTATGGAAACTAGAAGTATGAAAATATTAGAGTTAGATCCAGAGGATCAAGTGAATCTTTTTTTTCAAACGAAAAAAAGGAAAATATTACCTCGCTCGCAAAATCAAAAAAACTATTTTCAACTGCTCAATTCAAAAGATATTGTTTTTGCTTATGGTCCAGCTGGCACAGGTAAAACATTTCTCGCAGTTGCTAAAGCGGTTGCATCACTGCAACAAGGGCTTGTAAAAAAAATTATTTTATCAAGACCAGCTGTAGAAGCAGGCGAAAAACTAGGTTTTTTACCAGGAGACCTTAAGGAGAAAGTTGATCCTTTTCTTCGGCCAATTTATGATGCTCTTTATGAAATGATGCCATATGATCAGGTTGAAAAAAAATTAGCAAACAATACGATAGAAATTGCACCTATAGCGTTCATGCGTGGAAGAACTTTAGAAGACTGTTACATTATTTTAGATGAAGCACAAAATACAACTAAAATTCAAATGAAAATGTTTCTAACAAGACTTGGTAAAAATAGCAAAATGGTTGTGGTTGGAGACAATACTCAAATAGATTTAATATCAAAAAATGAATCAGGGCTTATAGATGCCTCAATAAAACTAAAAAATATTGATGATATAGGTTTGATTGAATTAGATCAAAGAGATGTTATTAGACACGAAGTTGTAAGAAAGATTATTAATGCATATGAAAATAAAAATTCAAACTAATTTTTTTTGTAAATCAAATCATTGGCCAAAAAGGATGTTAAAAATAAAAGAAATTGTTAAAAAAATAATTAAAATTGATGAACTAGGTTTTAAAAAAAATAACTCTTATATTTTAAATTTAATTTTTGTAGATAATAAAAAAATAAAAAATATCAATAAAACATATAGAAAAAAAAACAAAAATACTGATGTTTTGACTTTTGTAAATTTTATAAAAAATAATAAAAATAAAAATGAAACTTATTGTGATATATTTTTTTCAGCTGAAACTATTAAAAAAGACGCTAAAAAAAATTTATTAAACTTTTATGATCATATAACACATTTAATAATTCATTGTTTTTTACACGTTAATGGATATGATCATAAAAAAAAATCTGAGTTTATGGAGATGAAAAAATTAGAAGAAAAAATTTTAATGTATTTTGATATACAAAGTCCTTACTTGGTATGAATCAAGACAACAAAGAAAAACTTAGTATTTGGAAAACTTGGTTAATTAGAAAACTATTAAATAGCGATTCCTCTAAGGAAGAAATTTTAAACCTAATTGCTAATGAAGTTAGTGATGATGATAAATTAAGTAGTACTGATGATAATAATGAAAAAAATTTAATTAAAAATATTTTACAGCTTGAAAACACAAGTGTTGAAGATGTGATGGTTCCTAGAGGTGAGATAATTTCAGTTGATAATAAAAAAAACTATAATCAAATTTTTGATATTATTAAAGAGGAGTCACACTCAAGACTGCCAGTTTATGAAAATAATCTTGATAACATTATTGGTTTTTTTCATGTAAAAGATTTTATTAAAATAAATCAAAATAACTTCAGCCTAAAAAATATACTTCGTGAAGTTTTATATGTTGCTCCAAAATCTCCAATTTTAGAACTACTAAAAAGAATGAGAACATCAAGAATTCATATCGCGCTTGTAGTTGATGGTATTGGAGGAGTTGATGGTTTAGTTACAATTGAAGATTTAGTTGAAGAAATAGTTGGAGAAATTGAAGATGAACATGATGCAGAGGATATAGATGAAGAAATTATTAGAAAAGAAAAAAATATGCTTGAAGTAAGCGCATCATATAGGGTTGAGGATTTAGAAAAATATTTTAGTATAAATTTAGATTTTGCTGATGAAGATGAGGTCGAGACTGTCGGAGGATTAGTTTTTTCAAAAATTAATAGAATACCTAAAAGCAATGAAGAGTTTAATATTGATGACATCGTTAACATTAAAGTTTTAAAAGCAAATGAAAGAAAAATTTTAACTGTACAAATTAGAAAAATACTTAATTGATTTTATTAAAATTTTTTATCTTAGGAGTTTTATCCGCATTATTGTTCCCCCCTTTTTTTATGATGCCTTTAGGGTTAGTTATTTTTTCTTATCTAATTAAATTATTAAATCAAATTCCTATTAAGAAAAATATATTTTATTATTTTTCTTTAGGATTTTTTTATGGGTTAGGTTTTTTATTAGTTTTTTTGTTTTGGATTCGAAATCCTTTTTTAATGAACGAAGCAACCAAGAGCTTCTCAATACTAGGATTAATGCTTCCTGTTTTTTTATCAATATTTTTTGGTTTAGGATTTACTATTTATAAATATATAAACAAAATATATTTTTTAATTATTTTTACCCCCTTTATATTTTTGACGATAGAGTTTGTTATTGCAAATATATTATATGGTTTTCCATGGATAACTTATTCATTTATTTTATCCAATAATTTGGTAGGTTTTTATTTTTTAAAATATTTTGGAACATATGTTTCAAGTTATTTGATTATATTTATATATATTTTACCTGTTTTATTTATCTATTCTTATAAGTTAAAAAATATAAAAAAGTTTATATCTTTTATTCACGTACCTTTTTTATTAGTTTTTGCACTTTTATTTTTTAATTTAAACACTAATAACTTAAAACAAAATAAAAAAATTAGTTTAGAAATATTTCAAATTTTCTCACCTATTAATAAGTTTGATAAAGATTCAATACAAAAAGATATTATTAATAAAATCAAAAATTCTAAAGCAGAATATATAATTTTTGCTGAAAATAATTATCCATATTTAATATCTGATATTAATTCTATTGATATTTTGAAACATATAAAAGATAAAAAAAAAGTAATTATTGGTACTACAAGAATAGATAAAAATAAATTTTATAATTCTTTTTTATTTTTAGAAAAAGATAACTTACAAATTTTTGATAAACAAATACTTGTACCATTTGGTGAGTTTCTTCCCTTTCGTTCATATTTAAAATTTATGGAGAGAATCTCTGGAAATGTTGATTTCACTCCAGGAAATGAGGAAAGAATTATTAAGTCGAGTGATCAAGTTAATATTTTACCTGTTATTTGCTATGAGATAATTTTTAATAATATTTTAAGAAAAATAAACGAAAAAGAAATTGATATACTGATAAACATCACTAATGATTCTTGGTTTGGAAATACACTAGGTCCTTATCAACATTTTTATCATACAAGAATGCGTGCGTTAATTTCAAACAAATATTTATTAAGGGTATCAAATAATGGTATATCAGGTATTATTGATAATAATGGTAAAGTATTAAAATTTACAAAGCTTAATACAAAAAAGAGTTTTAAGCATCTATTAGAAATTGATAATACTATGTACTTTGGCACAATTCATAATATTTATATATTTTATTTAATATTTATTATTTTTATTAATTTTATCTTTTTTAGGTATAATTATAAGTATGAAAAATAATTCTCATTATCGATTATATGGAAGAACGAAAGGTAGAAAAAATAATAAAAATAACGACTCTTTTTTAAAATTAAAATTAATAAGCGTTGACCATAATAAATACAATATTTTAGATATTGGCTCAGGCTTTGGAGAAAGTTCAATTAAAATAGCAAAAAGGGATAAAAAAAAAATTGTTATATGTTGTGAAAAATATATTGATGGACTTAATAACCTTTTTAAAGAAGCTCAAAAAGAGCAATTAGATAATATATTTATTTATAAGGGCAATGTTCATCAAATGCTTGATGAATACTGTAGCAAAAATTCACTTTCTGAGGTCTGGATATTTTTTCCAGATCCCTGGCCTAAGAAAAAACATAATAAAAGAAGATTAATTGATAAATATTTTTTTAATAAAATAAAAACGTATCTTAAATATGGAGCAATAATAAATATAGCTTCTGACTCAAAATCATATATCTCTCAAATTTTAAGAACAATATATGCAGTTAAGGAAGATTTTTTATGGGTAAATCAAAGTAAATCTGAATGGGAATATGATTCAGAAACATTGCCTGAAACCAAATATTATAAAAAAGCCTTAGAAAATGGACTCAAACCACTTTATGTAAAGCTAAAGAAATTATAAGCTTGAGTTTTACTTTATTTTCAATATAGGTTTAAAAAAATTAACGTTTAAGAGGTGGGATTTCCCGCCTTTTTTTTGGTAAATATTATGGCAAAACAAAAAATTAAGGTAATTAGAGAAGAAATGCTCCAAGTAGCAAACAATGTTGCTCAAGAAAAAAACATAGATCAAGAGTCAGTTTATTCAGCAATGGAGCAAGCATTAGAAAAATCTGCACGTGTTAAGTATGGAAACGAAAGAGACATCAGGGTAAATATTGATAGGGATACTGGAGACATAAAGTTAAAATCGTATCTAATAGTAGTTGAGAGTTACTCAGATGAACAAGCTAAAGAGATTTTACTTACTGATGCGCAAAAGATTAAAGCAGATGTCTCAATCGGTGATTTTATAACTAAAGATCTCCCCCCTATTGAATTAGGGCGTGTTGCAGCTCAAAATGCAAAAGGAGTAATTATTCAAAAAGTTAGAGAGGCAGACAAATCTAAACAATATGAGGAATATAAAGACAAGATTGGTGAAATAGCTATTGGAATTGTAAAAAGAATAGAATTTGGAAATTTGATTGTTGATTTAGGGAAAAGTGAAGCAATAATAAAAAGAGAAGAACTAATTCCAAGAGAAACATTTAAAAATGGTGATAGGGTTAGAGCATATATATATGAAGTTAAAAATGACTTAAAAGGTTACCAAGTTTTCTTATCAAGAACCCATCCACAGTTTGTTGCTAAATTATTTACTCAAGAAGTTCCTGAGATCTATGAAGGGGTTATTAAAGTAAAGAGTGTAGCAAGAGATCCAGGTTCTAGAGCAAAAATAAGTATTTACACAGAAGATTCAACAATAGATCCAGTTGGCGCATGTGTGGGAATGAGAGGGTCAAGAGTTCAAGCTGTTGTAAATGAACTACAGGGTGAAAAAATTGACATCGTTACTTGGTCAGAAAACCAAGCAACTTTTTTAGCTAACGCTCTTGCTCCAGCTGAAGTTAGCAAAATCTTTCTATATGAAGAGAAAAACAAAGTTGAAGTTGTTATTCCTGATGAACAGCTAAGCTTGGCAATTGGTAGAAAAGGACAAAATGTTAAGCTTGCATCTGGTTTAACAAATTTAGAAATTGATATTTTAACAGAAGAAGAAGAGTCAGAGAGAAGGCAGCAAGAATTTAAAGATAAAAGCACTATGCTGTCTGAGGTTTTAGATGTTGAAGATGTAATAGCTCAATTGCTAGTAACAGAAGGCTATGTTTCAGTAAACTCGATAGCTACAGAAAGCCTTGAAAATCTTGAAAAAATTGAAGGATTTGATACAGATCTAGCAAGTGAAATTCTTTCAAGATCTAAAAATTATCTTAAAGAATTAGAGCAGAATAATATAGAGCTAGTTAACGAAAAAATACAAGATGAAACTTTAAAAAATATTGAAGGAATGACCATTCCTATGCTTGCTATATTAGCTAAGGAAGATATTTTAACATTAAATGATTTTGCAGAACTAGCAACATTTGAGCTTATTGATAAAGAAGAGGGAATATTCAAATCACTTGATGTTGAAGAGGAATTAGCAAATAACATGATTATGGAAGCCCGTAAGAACTGGTTTGATTAATCTAAATAAATAAGAGTTTAAATTGGATAAAAATAAAGATAACAAAAAAAAGCCATTAAAACTATCTTCTACTGGAAGAATGCAAATTAGGAAAAACCTTGGTCCTACTGGAGAAAAACCTAAATCTCCAGGAAACAAAAAAACAATTCAAATTGTATTTAGGAATAAAAACAATCAACAAAAAAGTTCTTCAACATCACAATCTAATTATAGAGGATCTTCTTCTTTTAGATCATCACCATCTCAAATAAATACAAATTTTAATCCAGTAAACAAAAATAAAACTTTTGAAAATAAGAATAAAAAAACTCCTGAATTAAAAAAACAACAGCCAAAAAAATCAACCCTAAAACCTAATAATGATGATTTTAATAAAATTGATGCAAAAAAGATTCTTGAACAAGAAGAGCAAGAATATGATAGATTTCCTAGTTTAGCTAAAATCAAAAGAGCTAGAGAAAAAGAAAAACTTCAATCTCAAGAGCAAAATGATACTAATAAAATATCAAGAGAAGTTTCTATTCCAGAAATAATAACAGTACAAGATTTAGCCAATAGAATGGCTGAAAAAACTGCTGATGTTGTTAAATCTTTAATGAAAATGGGAGTAATGGCAAATGCAGCACAATCTTTAGATGCTGATACAGCAGAATTGGTTGTTTCAGAGTTGGGCCATAAATCATTTAGAGTTACAGATGATGATTTATTAAAAGATATAGAAGATTTTATTGACCCAGAAGAAAGTTTAGTTTCTAGAGCTCCAGTTGTTACTATTATGGGTCATGTTGATCATGGAAAAACAAGTATATTAGATGCTTTTAGAAGTTCAAATGTAGTTGCAGGAGAGTCAGGAGGAATAACCCAGCATATTGGAGCCTATCAAATTGGAGAAAAAGATAAAAAAATTACTTTTATAGACACCCCTGGACATGCAGCATTTTCAAATATGAGAGCGAGGGGGGCAAAAACAACTGATATTGTTATTCTAGTCGTAGCAGCCGATGATAGTTTGAAACCTCAAACCATAGAGTCAATTGCGCATGCAAAAGCAGCTAATGTACCTATAATAGTTGCAATAAATAAAATAGATTTACCTAATATTGATATTGAAAAAGTTAGACAAGATTTATTAACTCAAGAAATAGTTGTAGAAAAGTTAAGTGGAGATGTTTTAGATGTTGAAGTTTCTGCTATTAAAAAAACAAATTTAGATAAGCTTAAAGAGGCAATTTTACTTCAAGCTGATATATTAAATTTAAAAGCTAACCCTAACAGATCAGCTAGAGGTTCAATAATTGAGTCTAAATTAGAAAAAGGAAGAGGCTCTGTAGCTACTGTACTCGTACAGAAGGGGACCCTAAAAGTAAGTGATATATTTGTATCTGGATCTGAATGGGGTAAAGTAAAAGCACTTGTTGATGATAATGGAAAAAATATCAAAGAAGCCCTTCCCTCAACGCCGGTTGAGGTTTTAGGATTTGATTCAAACCCTCTTGCAGGAGATGATTTTATTGTTGTTGAAAGTGAAGCTGTAGCTAGAAAAATAGCTGAGTATCGTTTTAACAAACTTCAAATTAAAAAAAATAAAGTAGTAAAATCAAATGTTGAAGAAATGTTTGAACAAATTAACCAAGGTAAGGCATCATCTTTACCAATTATTATAAAAGCTGATGTTCAGGGCTCAGCAGAAGCAATTGAGAGTTCTGTTACAAAATTATCAACAAGCGAGGTTGAAGTTACTGTTGTTCACAAAGGAGTAGGAGCAATTACAGAAAGTGATGTAGCTCTTGCTAACTCTAGCAGAGGATTCATTATTGGATTTAATGTTAGGGCATTGCCTCATGCAAGAGATGCTGCAAAAAGAGATGGTGTTGACATGAAATATTATTCAATAATATATGAGTTAATAGATGATGTTAAAAATTTATTATCCGGCCTACTTACACCTGATATCTCTGAAAAAATTACTGGCAATGTTGAAATCAGAGAAATCTTTAGTATTTCAAAAATAGGAAATATTGCTGGATGCATGGTTAAAGACGGCATTGTTTCAAGAAATTCACAAATTAGATTACTAAGAGATAATGTTGTTATTCATACTGGTGGTTTAGCTAGTTTAAAAAGATTTAAAGAAGAAGTAAAAGAAGTTAAAAGTGGTTTTGAGTGTGGGCTTATGATTGAAAATTATTCTGATATAAAAATTGGTGATATCATCGAAACCTACCAAGAGATTAAAACAGAAAGAAAACTGTAAAGAACAAGTTTATTTATGAGCAATCAAATGTCTTCACAAAGACAAATGAGATTTAGTGAATTAATTAGGTCTTTGATTAGTAAATGTTTATTGGTTGAAGATTTTTATAATTTTAGTTTTGAAACTACTTCTATTACTATTTCATATGTTAAAATGAGTAAAGATCTAAGGATTGCAAATGTGTACTTAATGCCACTAGGTGGGGAAAATAAGATTAAAATCTTAGAAGAGTTGAATGATCAGAAGTACGTTTTTCAGAAATTTCTATCTAGAGCAAAATTAAATTCTAAATTTACTCCAAAAATAAATTTTTATTTAGATGATTCTTTTGACGAGGCTGAGAAAATTGAAAAACTTCTTTTAAATAAAAATGTTTCTAGAGATCTAAATGGATGAACAAAAACAAGGCTGGCTAAATATATACAAACCAGTAGGAATAAGCTCTTTTTCAGCAATATACAAAATTAAAAAAAAATTTAATATTAAAAAAATAGGTCATGCTGGCACATTAGATCCTCGTGCTGAGGGCATACTTCCTATTGCTATTAATAAGACTACTAAATTAATTCCATTTGTTAGTTCAAACTCCAAAAAATATAATTTTAAATTAAAATGGGGAGAACAAACATCAACTGATGATTCAGAGGGGGAAATATTGAATATTAGTAATAAAATTCCAAATGCAGACGAGATAAATAAAATAATAAAGTTATTTTTAGGTTATATAGATCAAGTACCTCCAAAGGCATCTGCTATAAAGGTTAATGGTAAAAGGGCATATTCTATTTTACGTGATAAAAAAAATTTTTCATTAGAATCAAAAAAAGTATTTCTAAAATCAATTTCACATATTTCTTCTAATAACAATACATCTAACTTTTCAATTGAGTGTGGAAAAGGCTTTTATGTAAGAAGTCTTGCAAGAGATATAGCTCATCAATTAATGACATTTGGCCATGTAATTGAGCTTAAAAGGACTAAAGTTGGTAATTTTACAGAAAAATCAACAATTTTGCTGGACGAGCTTCTAAAAATAGGGCAAAGCGAGTTCGAATTTAATTTTATCCACTCTTCGATATCTATGCTGGACGACATCTTGGCTTATGAAGTTGAAGAAAAGAATAATCTTAATGATCTTTCTTTAGGTAAGTCAATTTTTATTAATAAGAACAAATTAATAAAAAAACCATTAAATTCTGATAAAAAAGAATTAGTTTTTTTATCAAATAATGGAAATATTATTTCCTTTGGCAAATTAAGTGGAGATTTGTTTCAACCTAATAAAGTTTTAACATAGGAGTTATGATGTCGATAAAAAAAGAAGTTAAAAAAGATTTAATTAGTAAATTTTCCATTAATGAGAAAGACACAGGTTCAGCAGAGGTTCAAATTGCAGTTTTAACTGAAAGAATAAACAATCTGATAGAGCATTTTAAAAACCATAAACATGATAATCATTCAAAAAGAGGACTTGTTGCTTTAGTAAATAACAGAAAAAAATTATTATTTTATCTTTCTAAAAAAGATAATGAAAAATATATGAATTTAATAAAAGAACTAAATATTAGAGGTTAGTTTAAGTAGAAATAGAAAAGAGAAAAAAGATGTTTGATGAAAAAAAAGTAGAATTAGAATGGGCAGGAAAACAATTAACAATTGAAACTGGAAAAATAGCAAGACAAGCTGATGCATCAGTAGTTGTTACTTATGGTGGAACAACTGTAATGACAAATGTTGTTGCAGCAAAACAAGTAAAACCAGATATGGATTTTTTCCCATTAACTGTAAACTATCAAGAAAAGTTTTATTCAGTGGGCAAAATACCAGGTGGTTTTTTTAAAAGAGAAGCAAGACCAACAGAAAAAGAAACATTAATTTGTAGATTAATTGATAGACCAATTAGACCACTTTTTCATAAAGATTTTAAAAATGAAACTCAAGTTACATGTACAGTTTTATCACATGATCAAGAAAATGACTCAGATATCGTTGCATTAATAGCAACGAGTGCAGCAGTAACATTATCTGGATTACCATTTATGGGTCCATTAGGAGCTACAAAAATAGGTTTAGTAGATGACAAACTTGTTGTTAATCCTACAATTCAAGAAATAAAAAATTCAAAATTAGATTTAGTTGTTGCTGGGACTAAGAATGGTGTTCTTATGGTTGAATCTGAAGCACACCAACTAAGTGAAGAAAAAATGCTAGAAGCTGTAGTTTTAGGTCAGGAATCTTACTTACCGGTTATAGATGCAATAATATCACTAGCTAAAAAGGCAGCAAAAGAACCATGGGACATTCCAGAAAAAGATAATGAAATTGCTAATCTTCCTAAGTTAATTTCTGATGATTATGCAAGCAAGTTTAGTGAAGCTTATAAAGTAACAGAAAAACAGCAACGTGTAGAAAAATTAATAGAAATTAAGAGTGAAATTGAAGAAAAATATTTAAGCGAAACACTTACAGCGGTAATTGTATCAGATGCTATTAAGTCAGTTGAAAAGGATATTGTTAGAGGTGAGCTTCTTAAAACAGGAAACCGAATCGATGGACGCGATACTAAGACAGTAAGACCTATAGTATGTGAAACAGGAGTATTAAGTCGTACACATGGATCAGCATTGTTCACTAGAGGAGAAACACAAGCTTTGGTTGTTACGACTCTTGGTACAGGAATGGATGAACAAAGAATTGATGCCATTGAAGGCGAATATAAAGAAAATTTTATGCTTCATTATAACTTTCCCCCATATTCAGTTGGAGAGGTTGGAAGAGTTGGTTCAACAAGTAGAAGAGAGGTTGGTCATGGTAAGTTAGCATGGAGAGCAATCCATCCAATGTTACCATCTAATGATAAATTTCCTTACACTTATAGAGTTGTATCTGAGATAACAGAGTCTAATGGTTCAAGTTCTATGGCAACAGTTTGTGGAACCTCCATGTCTTTAATGGACGCAGGTGTTCCACTTGAAAAACCAATTGCTGGTATTGCTATGGGTTTAATTAAAGAAAATGATGATTATGTTGTTTTGTCAGATATTCTTGGTGATGAAGATCATTTAGGTGATATGGACTTCAAAGTTGCTGGAACGAAAGATGGAATTACATCTTTGCAAATGGATATTAAAATTACCAGTATTACATCAGCAATTATGAAAGAGGCACTGGAGCAAGCTAAAGATGGTAGAATTCATATTTTAGGCGAAATGGCAAAAGCAATTGAAAAACCTAAAGAAAAAATTTCTGACTATGCTCCAACAATTACTACATTTCATGTGCATAAAGATAAAATAAGAGAAGTAATTGGTAAAGGTGGTGCAGTAATAAGAGAAATTAGTGAAACTACTGGAGCTAAAATTGAAATTGATGATGAAGGATTAGTAAGTGTTGCTGCTGTAGATGCAAAATCAGGTAATGATGCAATAGAATGGATTAAAGGTATTGTTGAAGAACCCGAGATAGGTAAAATTTATGAGGGTAAGGTCGTAAAACTTATGGATTTTGGCGCTTTTGTTAATTTCATGGGCTCAAAAGATGGCTTAGTTCATATTAGCCAACTTAAGAATGAAAGAGTAGAAAAAGTCAGTGACGTAATTAATGAAGGAGATGTTGTAAAAGTAAAAGTTTTAGACATAGATGGTAGGGGTAAAGTTAAACTTTCAATGAAAGAAGTTGAGACTGAATAGTAATTTTAGCTTGCCAAAGCTAATTGGTCATAGAGGGGTAAAGGATCTAAAGCCTGAAAATACTTTCGAGTCAATTTTAACCGCTTTTGATCTTGGTCTTGAGTGTGTTGAGATAGATGTAAAAATTAGTAAGGATCAAATTCCTCTATTACTCCACGATGATACTTTAGATAGAACCACAAATGGATCTGGATTAGTCTGCGATTATACCTTTGATGAAATAAATAAACTTGATGCTGGTTATTATTTTTATAAATCAAAATCAGAAATTAAAGTTCCAAGCTTAAGTAGTATTTTAGATTTAGTTAAAAAAAAAGAAAAATATTTAAATATTGAACTTAAACCAAATAAAAATTATGAAGTATTAAATGTAAAAAAAGTACTTCAAGAAATTAATCAAGTTTCATATGATAAGATCTATTTTTCAAGCTTTGATCTTTTAAGTTGTGTAAGTTTAAAAGATATCGCACCACATTTTTTATGTGGTTTTTTAAATGATGATTTTAATAAAATTAATATTCAAGATACTGTTGATATTTGTAAAAAATACAATTTTTTTAGCTGTGGTATTAACTTAAATTCTTTTAATAAATCTATAATAAACCAATTTATGGAAAATGATATTCAAGTAACAGTGTATTCTGATGAAAACATAACAAAAGCACAGGCTAAGAGCTTATGGAGTAATAATATTACTAGTATATTTGTTGATGATCCTAGTGAATATTTTTAATTTTTTGGCATTCCAACAATATTAAAACCGCAATCAACATAATGAATCTCCCCAGTTATTGCTGAAGATAAATCACTAACTAAATAAAGTGCTGAATTACCTAACTCTTCAAGATTGACATTTCTTCTTAAGGAAGAATTTTCACTTGTATAATTAAAAACATCTCTAGCATTAGCAATTGCTGCACCAGCAAGTGTTCTCATTGGGCCTGCAGAAATTGCATTAACTCTTATATTTTGATCACCTAAATCAACACTTAAATATTTAACACTTGCTTCAAGAGCTGCTTTAGCTACTCCCATCACATTATAATTTGGCATAACTTTAGTTGCTCCATAAAAACTTAGTGTGACTAAACTTCCTCCACTATTTATTATAGGTTGGAATAATTTTGCTATTCTTGTAAAGGAATAGCAAGATATAGATAAGCTATTAATAAAATTATCTTTAGAAGTTTCGAGATACCGACCATTTAATTCATTTTTATCAGAATAAGCGACAGCATGAATAATGAAATCTATTTTACCAAATTCTTTTTTAATTTGATTGACTGTATTTTGTAAATTATTTTCGTTATTTACATCGCATTCAATCAAAATATTTGAATTCACTTTATCTGCTAGAGGCTTAACTCTTTTTAACAATGTATTATTTTGATAGGTAATAGCCAGTTCAGCACCATTTGCATGTAATTGTTTGGCGATACCCCAAGCAATTGAATGGTCATTTGCGATGCCAATAATGAGACCTTTTTTACCTTTAATCATTATATCTAGACATTAATAGTGTTGCATTTGTGCCTCCAAAACCAAAACTATTTGAAAGGATGTTTTGAATATTATCATTTTGTTCAGTTTCTAGAAGAATATTG
Source organism: uncultured Alphaproteobacteria bacterium (assembly GCA_902596365.1). Lineage (GTDB taxonomy): Bacteria > Pseudomonadota > Alphaproteobacteria > HIMB59 > CACPNW01. Next base: position 46,376 of record CACJTT010000005.1, on the reverse strand, counting down.
TGATCCTTTGCCTTATTATCTAATGAGTTTATATTTGCTGAACCACTTAGAAAATTATTATTCATCATTAAAAGAGAATATATTGCTTCATGAACACCTGTTGCTCCTAAGGAGTGCCCAGTTAATGATTTAGTTGAACTAATTTTTGGTATTTTCCCCCCAAATACTTTTTTGATTGCTTCCAATTCTTTTAAGTCTCCTATTGTGGTACTCGTGCCATGTGAATTTATATAATCCACCTCACCCTTGATATTTTTTATTGCCATTTTCATACATCTCTCAGCACCTTCACCAGATGGTTGCACCATATCGTATCCATCAGAAGTAGCTCCATATCCAGTAATTTCAGCATAAATTTTAGCTCCTCTTGCTTTTGCATGCTCAAGTTCTTCAAGGACTAATGTCCCACCACCTCCTGAAATAACAAATCCATCTCTTTCAGAATCATATGCTCTAGAAGCCACTGATGGATTATGATTATATTTTGATGAAAGGGCTCCCATTGCATCAAAAAGTATTGATAAAGTCCAATGTAACTCTTCTCCACCTCCTGCAAATACTATGTTTTGTTTACCAACTTGAATGAGCTCATATGCATTTCCAATACAATGAGAGCTTGTTGAACATGCTGAGGTAATTGAATAATTTACCCCTTTGATTTTGAATGGAGTAGCTAGAGTTGCAGAATTAGTACTAGACATACTTCTTGGTACCATAAAAGGCCCAACTTTCTTAGAGCCACTATTTTTCCCTAACTCAGATGCTTTGTATAAATTCATAGTTGATGGACCTCCAGACCCAACAATTATACCTGTCATTTCATTTGATACATCTTCTTCTTCTAATCCAGAGTCTTCAATTGCATTTTTCATAGCTATATAATTAAATGCTGCACCATCACCCATAAAACGCAAAAGACGACGATCAATATTTTCTTCCAGATTTATAGTTGGCTTACCATGTACGAGACTTCTAAATGAAAACTCTTCATATTCAGGAGCAGAAGAAATCCCAGAATTTAAGTTTTTTAAATTATAAGTTACAGTTTTTGCATCATTTCCAATGCATGAAACAATACCTAGGCCTGTTATTACAACTCTTTTCATTATTATTTATTATCAGATTGAAAAAGTCCAACCTTCATATCTTTAGCCTCATATATAGGCTCTCCATCTGCTTTAAGAATGCCATCAGCTACTCCTAAAATTAATTTTCTAAGAATTAATCTTTTAAGAGAAATGTGGTAAGTTACTTTTTTTACTGTATCTAAAACTTGCCCTGTAAATTTAACTTCACCAACACCAAGAGCCCTTCCTTTACCCGGTTGTTCTAACCACCCAAGATAAAAACCAACCAATTGCCACATTGCATCTAATCCTAGACACCCTGGCATTACAGGATCTCCTTTGAAGTGACAGTTAAAAAACCAAAGGTCTGGTCTGATGTCTAATTCAGCAACAACCTCACCTTTTTTAAATAAACCACCTGTTTCATTAATATTCTTAATTCTATCAAACATTAACATAGGCGGAGACGGTAATTGAGCATTACCCTTTCCAAATAAGTCTCCATTTGCACAATCAATTAGTTGCTCATAAGAAAAGGAATGTTGTTTCATAGTGATACTAAATAAGATCTTAAATGATAATACATTATAAGTTAACTATTATTTAACACACAATTAACATTATTTTTTATCTTAATATTATTTATGCTGAAATCCGAAGTATTAATTAATGTTAAGATATTATTTTCATCTTTAATATTTAATAAAGTATTTATCGTCTTTTGAGCTGTTACTAATCCAGCAACACCAGCACAAATACTTGAAATTCCTATAGTCTCACATCTTGCTAAATCTACATCTTCTTCATTTGGAAACAAACAATTTAAACAAACATGATTTTTTATATTATCAAATAGACATATTTGGATATTATAATTTATTGCTGATGAAAAAATATATTTTAAGGAGTTTTGTAAACAAAATTTATTAATTAATTTAGAAGTATGCCAATCATCAGATGTATCTATTATAATATCTGATTCCAATAATAAATTTAAATTTTCTTTTTTTAAATATTGTGAGTAAGCAGTTATATTACAATTTGGATTTGTTTTTAATAACTTCTCTTTTGCAACTAAAGTTTTATATTTTCCTACATCTTCTAAAGTATATAATATTTGTCTAGCTAAGTTACTTTTTTCAATGATATCACCATCGAAAAAAACTAAATTTTTTGCACAAGACGAAACTAAATATTGAGCTAGAGGGCAACCTATTCCTCCAAGTCCAACTATAGCTATTTTGGCTTTATTTATTTTTAATAAATTCTCTTCATTAAAATTTTGTAAAATAAACTGTCTAGAAAATATTTCATATTCTAAGTCTGAGTAACTCATTTATTTTTTATTTCATTATAGATAGAATCTATAATGAAATTAGCACAGTTAATTTTTGAAGATCTAGCATAATTTGTAATTCTAATTTTTGTTAAAATAGAAATTTTATTATCATTTAAGCCAAACACCTTATTATTGTTATTTATTTTATTATAAACTATCATATCACAATTTTTTTCTTTTAGTTTTTTTTTGGCTAGTATTTTACTATCTGTTTCAGCTGAAAAACCAACAACATATTTGGGCCTATTCTTTTTTTGAGTTGAAATTTTTTTTAAAATATCAATATTTTTTATTAATTTTATTGATTTTAAATTGTCTTTTTTTATTTTTTTTGAACTTATTTTTTTTATTTTAAAATCTGCTACAGCAGCACAAAACACTGCAATATCGATTTTTTTATTATACTTTTTTGTTTGACTTAGCATTTCATCTGCAGTTCTAACCTTAATAAATGTTACATTTGATGGAGATTGTAAATTTGTTGGTCCTGATATTAAAATTACATCTGCGCCCTTTCTTGCTAGCTGATTAGCAATTTCATAACCTTGCTTTCCTGAGGAATAATTTGAAATATATCTTACGGGATCAATATTTTCTATAGTGGGCCCTGCAGTAATAAGACATTTTTTATTAATAAATTTTTTATTTGTTTCAAGTTTAGAAATCAAAATACTTACAATGTGCTTGGAATCCTCAATTCTTCCAATTCCATATTCGCCACATTTTAGTTTTCCAATTTTAGGTCCAATAAAATTCACGCCTATTGATTTAAGGTATTGAATATTTTTTTTATTTATTGGATTATTCCACATCATTGTATTCATAGCTGGAATAAAAATTATTGGTTTATTAGAAGCTAGTAAAGTTGTGGAAGCTAAATTATCGCCATAGCCGTTTGCAAATTTTGCTATTGTATTAGCTGTTGAAGGACATACTACTATTAATCTATTTTTTCTTGATAAATTGATGTGAAGCATTTTTTCTTTTTTTTCATTCGTGTCAGTATAAATTTTACCAGAGATATTTTGTTTTATTTTGGAAATATTTAGTAATTTTTTTGCATTATTTGTTATTATACAACTAACTTCAATTTTATATTTTTTTAATTCACTAAGTATATCATAACATTTTGATACAGCTATTGAGCCTGTAATTATAAAAAGTATCTTCATTAATATTTATAACCTGTGTGAATTGATACAATACCATCAAATAGATCTATAAATTTTACTGACTTAAAACCCGCAGATGTTAATCTTTTTTTTAGATCTGTCTGGCTCGGGAACATATCTATGCTTTCACTTAGGTAATTATAAGCTTCTCGATTATTGGAAAATATCTTCCCAAAAGTAGGAATTAAATTTGATTTATAATATGAATAAATATTTGAAATAAAAAAAGAACTTGGCCTACTAAACTCAAGACAGTAATATTGTCCACCAGGTTTTAATATTCTAAAAGCCTCTTTAAATGATTTTTCAATATTTGTTATATTTCTTAAACAAAAAGAAATTAGATATTTATCATAGCTGTTATTAGCAAAGCTTAAATTTTCAGCATTTTGATTATAGAAACTTACATTGCCCTTTTTTATACGTCTCCTACCCAATTCAAGCATTTCTTTATTTAGATCTACAATATCAATTTTTACATTTAAATATCTCTTTTGAATTTCTAAAACTAAATCCCCTGATCCTGACCCTACATCAATAATTTTATCACTATAATAAGGATTCACTATATCCACAAATGTACTTTTCCACAGTCTATGAGCTCCAAAACTCATTAGATCATTCATCAAGTCATAATTAAGCGCAACATCTGTAAAAACTTTTTGAACTAATTTTGTTTTTTCTTTAGTTGTTACTTTTGTATAACCAAAATTTGATATTTTACTCATTTTATGCCTGAATTACCTGAAGTTGAAACTACTGTTAAGAGTTTAAATATATTAAAAAATAAAAAAGTCATCAATCTTGATATTCACACAAAAAAACTTAGGTATTCAGTACCTCATTTGGAATTAAAAAAAATAATAAATTATAAGATTATAAAATTGAGGAGAATAGCCAAGTATGTGATTTTAGATTTTGAGAACTCAAGAAGTGTTATTATTCATTTAGGCATGTCAGGTAGATTAAAAATTATAAAAATAAACATGCCCATAAAAAATCATGATCATTTAGTGATTAAATTTAATAATATTAAATTAATCTACAATGATCCTAGAAGATTTGGTTTTATTGATATAGTTGAGTCAGATAAAATTAATAATATCAGATATATTAAAAAATTAGGTATTGATGCCTTAGATAAAAATCTCTCAACAGAATATTTGTATGATAAATTTCATAAGTCAGAAGTTTTGATAAAGCAACTTTTGCTAAATCAATATATAGTAGCAGGTATTGGTAATATCTATGCATCTGAAATACTCTTTGATGCAAAAATATCACCATTTAGAAAAGGAAGAAGTTTAAAAAGGTATCAAATTGATACAATTGTTAGATCTACAAAAAAAATATTAACAAAAGCAATTAAACATGGAGGGTCATCTATTAACGATTATGTGTCCCCAGATGGTACTTTGGGCAATTTTCAAAATAATTTCAAAGTATATGGAAGGGAAGGGCACAGAATCAAAGGTTTTATTATAAAAAAAGAAGTTTTGTATGGACGTTCTACTTTTTTTTGCCCAAAGATACAAAAATGATTTAATATTAAAGTTGACTTTAAATTTATAAAATTTATAGGCTTTTTACATGGGTAACCATAAATCAGCTAGGAAAAGAGCAATTCAATCTAAAGTTAAAAATACTGTTAATTCACAATATTTAAGTAAAATTAGAACTAATCTAAATAAATTTACCAAATCTCTAAAAGCTAATAATTCTGAAGAAGTAACAAAATCTCTTCAATTGATTAACTCAATCATGGCTAAAGCTGTTAAAAAAGGGATATTGAAAAAACAATATATGTCCCGAAAGTTATCCTCGTTATCAAATCAAATCAAAAAAAATTAATTTTTTTTTTTAATTTTTTCTCTTTTATTCTTGATTAAAATGCGTAAAGAGTATTGATTATCTTTATTATAATTGGTGATTATAATTAACGGTTATGAGATTTTACGGCTTTGATTTTTTTACGTAAAATTTATTAAAAAAAAATCAAATACAATTAGGGGGCTAATGCAGAATCCAACTGAAGAATTTAATGAAACTAAATGGGCCTCTTTAAAAAAAGATTTAAAAAAAACAGTTGGAGAAAGTGCATATAATAATTGGTTGAAACATTTAAATTATATATCAGTTGATAATGATACAATCACATTGTCTTTACCAACAAAATTTTTAAGAGATTGGATAGTAAATAATTATTCTGATAAAATTAAAATTGAATCAAAAAATTATTCTAAAAAAATAGATGTTATTAAATTTGTTGTAAAACCAACTGGAGGTAGAATAGTCCCAGGGACTGCTAGAACAGTAAAAAGCAATGATAATCATTGGAAATCGTCATTGGATATAAGAACTAATCAAAACTCATCATACCCTAATGAGTTTGGAGCACCCTTAGATCCACGGTTTACATTTGAAAATTTTGTAGTTGGTAAACCAAATGAATTGGCTTTTGCAGCTTCAGAAAGAGTTGCAGAAGCAGATGAAGTTTCTTTTAATCCACTCTTCCTATATGGTGGAGTTGGGCTAGGAAAAACTCACCTTATGCATGCTATCGGATGGAAAATAAAACAACAACAACCTGATAGAAAAGTTATCTATTTATCTGCTGAAAAATTTATGTATCAGTTTGTAAGAGCCTTAAGGTATAAAGATACCTCTGCTTTTAAAGAACAATTTAGGTCTATTGATGTTTTAATGATAGATGATGTGCAATTTATAAGTGGTAAGGATAATACACAAGAAGAATTTTTCCATACATTTAATGCTTTAATAGAGCAAAATAAACAAATAGTTATTTCTGCTGATAAATCACCATCTGATTTAGATGGAGTTCAAGATAGATTAAAATCAAGGTTGGGTTGTGGTTTAGTTGCTGATATACATCCAACAACATATGAGCTAAGGCTTGGAATATTAATTGAAAAGGCTCAAAAAAGAGGAGTTGAAATTCCCCCTAAAGTACTTGAGTTTTTATCACACAGGATAATTTCAAATGTTAGAGAAATGGAAGGAGCTCTCAATAGATTGGTAGCACATGCTACATTAGTAGGTACAGAAATCACTATTGAAACTGCTCAGGTGGTTCTTCAAGATTTACTTAAATCTTCGAATAAAAAAATTACAATTGAAGAAATTCAAAAAAAAGTTGCTGAACATTATAATATTAGAATTACAGATATGCACTCTCCAAGAAGATCACGCTCGGTAGCAAGACCTAGACAAATTGCAATGTATTTAGCAAAATCAATTACCTCAAGATCTTTACCAGAAATTGGTAGAAAATTTGGTGGCAGAGATCATACAACAGTAATGCATGCGGTTAAAAAAATAGAAGAATTGAAACTACAAGATATAAATTTCAATGAAGATATTGAACTTCTTAAAAGACTTATAGACTCTTAATATAAATTTATTTATATTTGTCTAATGAAGTTTGTAATCGAAAAAAAAATTATTTTTAAATCACTTACCCATATACAAAGTATTGTTGATAAAAGAAATGCCTTACCAATTCTATCTAATATTCTAATAGAGGCTAAAAATAATGAACTAACAATGTCCGCAACTGATATGGATATTTCAATAAAAGAAAATATAAATTGTGAGGTAATTGAGGAAGGGGCAACGACAATTAACGCACAGTTAATATATGATATAATCAAAAAACTTCATGATCAAAGTAAAATAGAAATTATTTCTAATGATGGAAAGATATTAACTTTAAGATCAGAAGTTTCTAAATTTTCTCTAGCATGTTTGCCAAAGGAAGATTTTCCATTAATAGAATCTAATATTCAGGGAAATAAAATAACAACTAAAGCTGAAAATATATTTAATCTTATAGATAAAACAAAATTTGCAATTTCTAATGAAGAAACAAGATATTTTCTTAATGGTCTATATTTCAGCATTAATAATGAAAATGATAAAAGCATGTTAACTTTTGTTGGCACAGACGGTCATAGGTTAGCTAAACTATCAATTCCCAATTCAACAAATACTGAGAATGTTAATGGTGTTATTATTCCAAAAAAAACAATAAATGAGCTATATAAACTTTTATCAGAAAACTCTGATAATATAGAAATAGAAATTAATTCAAATAAAATCATATTTTATATAGGGAAGTTAATTTTAATATCTAAACTTATAGATGGAACCTTTCCAGATTATAAAAGAGTTATTCCAAAAAATAATAGTGAAAATCTATTTGTTAATAGATTAAATCTTCTTTCTGCAGTTGACAGAGTAAGCACAATTGTTAATGAAAAATCTCCAGTAATTAAATTTAAGCTTTTCAAAAATTTGGTTAACCTAAGTACATTTAATAAAGATAATAGCAGTGCCACAGAAGATATAGACGCTAATTTTGACGGTAAGGAAATTGAAATTGGCTTTAATGCTAAGTATATCATGGATATGCTAGACAATCTTAAAGAAAATGAAATACTAATTTCATTTATGGATAATTCATCTCCTATCATCGCTCAGGAAAAATCTAATCCTGATCTAATATATGTTTTAATGCCTATGAGAGTTTAATTATTGGGCTATTTTAAAAATATTAAACTTAACTGTTTTAGAAACTTTAATGAGTTCCAACTTGATTTTTCAGATAAATGTAATGTTTTTTTTGGAAAAAATGGATGTGGAAAAACAAATTTATTGGAAGCATTATCTCTTTGTACAAAAGGCAGAGGTATTAGAAAGGATAAAATTACAAATTTTATAAAAAAAGATGAAAATGCTTTCTCCAATATTGCATATTTTATTAATGAAAATATAGAATATGAAATTAAAGTTATAACTGAGTTAAAAAATAATAAATTACAAAAAAAAATATTATTAAATAATGAATTTTCTAGTGAGGTTAATAAAAAAATTCAATCCTTAATAACCTATTTAATTTATTTACCTGAAAATGAGAGGTTGTTTTTAGCCTCGCCAACAACAAGAAGAAACTTTTTTGATCACTTCATTATTTCTAGTAACGAGAAATATAGTACTTTGCTAAATTTTTATAAAAAAAATGTTTATGAAAGAAATGTTATTTTAAACAATATAAATTTTGATGAAGCTTGGTTAACAAAAATTGAAGAAAATATATCAAATAGTGGTTTAGAAATTTACGAAAATAGAAAAATTCAGGTTGATTTATTTGTGAAAAATTTAGAAAGTATAAGTAAATATTTTAATATAAAATTTAAAGTAAATGTAGAAATAAATGATCCATTCTATAACGAGAAACTTAATATTGACAAATATATGATTTCATTAAAAAAAAATCGTGAAAATGATAAAATTGTTGGAGGAGCAAGATTTGGGCCCCATAAGTCTGATTATATTTTCTTTGTAGATAAAAATTATCTTGCATCACAATTATCTACAGGTCAACAAAAAACATTAGTTTTATTATTATATTTTTCTCAATGTAATTACTTAGTAAATACTTGCAACAAGAAGCCTATTTTACTGCTAGATGAAGTATGCTCACATTTAGATGAGATAAATACAAAACTATTGCTTAAAATTGTAAAACAGTTTGATATGCAGGTTTTTATGACAGGAACTAACAAAGATTTATTTTCTTTTTTATCAACAAATACAAACTTTTATAATATAAGTAATAAATGAACCAAACGTATTCTTCAGAATCAATAAAAGTATTAAAGGGCTTAGAGGCAGTAAGAAAAAGACCTGGTATGTATATTGGAGATACTGATGACGGTTCTGGCCTCCATCAAATGATTTATGAAGTTGTTGACAACTCTATTGATGAATCTCTAGCTGGTTATTGTGACAAAATTGAAGTTATATTAAACTCAGATGGAACTGTTACAATTTCAGATAATGGAAGAGGGGTGCCTGTTGATAATCATAAAGAGGAAGGAATTTCAGCGGCTCAATTAATAATGACAGAATTGCACGCTGGTGGAAAATTTGACCAAAATAGCTATAAAGTTTCTGGTGGTTTGCATGGCGTAGGAGTTTCTGTGGTTAACGCTCTGTCTGAGAAACTATTACTAGAAATTAACCGTGATGATAAGATCCATAAAATGGAATTTGCTCATGGAGCTGTTACAAATTCTTTGAAAGTCATTGGTAAATCAGAAGAAATTAATGGAAAAAAATATACAGGAACGAAAATAACTTTTTTACCATCAAAAAATATTTTTAAAAATATTGAGTTCAATTTTTCTACAATTGAAAAAAGATTAAGGGAATTAGCTTTTCTTAATACTGGAGTAAATATTGTGCTTCAAGATAATAGATCTTCACAAGTAAAAGAGATTATTTTTAAATATGAAGGTGGAATAATTGAATATGTTAATTATCTCAACAAAGGTAAAAACTGCATTAATAATACCCCAATATATTTTTTAGGAATAAAAAATAATGTAAATGTTGAATGTGCATTACAATGGACTGATGCTTACCATGAGAATACACTTTGCTTTACTAATAATATTGCACAAAGAGATGGAGGCACTCATCTTGCTGGTTTTAGAGGAGCTCTAACTCGTTGTATAGTAAATTATATTAATCAAAAAATTAAACATAGTTCAAACATTTCAGGTGATGACGCAAGAGAAGGTCTAACTTGTGTAATTTCAGTGAAGTTACCTGACCCAAAGTTTTCAAGTCAAACTAAAGATAAATTAGTTTCTTCCGAAGTTAGACCTGTAGTTGAGTCTGTGAGTTTAGAAAAAATAGAACAATGGATGGAAGAAAATCCTAATGAAATTAAAAAAGTAGTAGAGAAGGTTGTAGAAGCTTCTGATGCTAGAGAAGCAGCTAGAAAAGCAAGAGAACTTACTAGAAGAAAAACTGGACTAGAAAACTCATCTTTACCTGGGAAGCTTGCAGACTGTCAGGAAAAAAATCCAGAATTATCAGAATTATTTATTGTAGAGGGTGACTCAGCTGGAGGATCTGCTAAGCAAGGTAGAGATAGAAAAAATCAAGCAATACTTCCACTTAGAGGTAAAATATTAAATGTAGAAAGGGCAAGTCCTAAACAGATTCTTACAAGTAATGAAATAGGTGTTCTTATTACTGCAATTGGGGCTGGAGTTGGCAATCCAACTGGTAACGATGAGCAAGATAAATCAGAAGGTAAATTTAATATAGATAAAATGAGATATCACAAAGTGATAATAATGACTGATGCAGACGTAGATGGAAGTCATATTAGAACATTATTACTTACTTTTTTTTATCGGCATATGAGGCCAATGATAGAAAGTGGTAGATTATTTATTGCACAACCTCCCTTATTTAGATCAAAAAAAGGTAACTCTATTCAATATTTAAAAAATCAAAATGAAATGGAAGATTATTTAATTGAAGAAGGAATAAAAAAACTAACTTATGAAGTTCCTAAGAATAACAATCTAAAACATCAAATAAGCAATTTAGAATTAATAAATTTACTAAAATTATCAAAAAAAGTTCAAATGTTAGTAGAACAACTTAAAAGAAGAGTTGACAATAAATTAGTAATTGAGCAAGCTGCAGTCATTGCAGCTTTAAAAGAAAGTTCCTTAAATGATCAAATTATTGGTAAAGAAATTGCAAAATATTTAGAATTGAGATTAAATACTATTGAAAATAATCAGTGGACAGTTAATTATAAAAGTTCATCACTTGTAATAACCAGGCTAGAGAGAGGGGTGAAAAAACAATTCGTTATAGATTCTGATTTTTTGGTAACACCTGAAGCAAAATCATTAAATGATATGAGAAAAATATTAATGGATAATTTTGGTATTTTAAAAAATGGTTCAGCGGGTAATTTAAAAGCTGGTGATTTAAGTTTTAAAATAAATGGACCAATAGATTTAATAGAAAAAGTTTTTGAAATAGGAAAACAAGGAACGCAAATTAATAGATATAAGGGGCTTGGTGAGATGAATCCAGATCAACTATGGGAAACTACACTTGATAAAAATTATAGATCACTCCTTTCTGTTAAAATTGAAGAATTAAACGACGCTAATCAGATTTTTGAGACTTTAATGGGTGATTTAACTGATGGTAGAAAACATTTCATTCAAGAAAATTCATTAAAAGTTGCCAATCTAGACATTTAAATTTTTCAGTTAGTGAACACAATATTACTTACAAATTTAATAAAAATTAGATGGATTGCAATATTTGGTCAGTTATCTGCAATTCTTTTTGTTCAACAAATATTAGAAATAAAAATATTATTTGTTGAATGTTTAATAGTAATTCTACTATCAGTGTTAATCAATCTCAGCGCTTTTTTTTTTCAAAAAAAAAATAATATTTCAGATAAAAAAGTATTTTTATTTTTATTATTTGATACATCTCAACTAGGGATTTTATTATTTCTAAGTGGGGGCATACTAAACCCATTTTCAATATTAGTTTTGGCTCCAGTAATTATTTCTGCAACATATCTTAAATCATCTTGGACAGTTTTTCTTTCTTTATATTCAATATTTCTTGTTGTCATACTTAAATATTATTTTATTCCATTAAATTGGCGTAATGATTTTATAATTCCAAATTTATATAATAATGGATTGTTAATATCATTAATTATAACAATAATTTTTATCGCAGCTTACACATACTTATTTGCTAATTCCTCAAGAAAAATATCCAAAGCTCTTGCTGAAACAAAACTCCAACTAAATAATCAAAAAAAAATCACAGAAATAGGATCTTTAAGTGCTGCAGCAGCTCACGAATTAAGTACACCATTAAATACAATTTTTTTGATATTAAATGATTTATTGAAAGAAAAAATTCTAATAAAAAATAAAAGTTTATTTAAAGACGTTATGCTACTTAAGTCTCAAGCAGAGAGATGTAAAGATATATTGTTAAGTCTCTCAAAGAACCCACATTTACTAAAAGATAATTTTTTTGAAAAAATTAAAATTCAAGATTTAATAAAGCTAAGCTTTGAAAAGTTTAATTCAAATAAATTATTAAATATTATTTTTGAGCACACAAGTAGAGAAATATCCATTTTATACAAAGATGAAATTAACTACGCATTTAGTAACATTATACAAAATGCAATACAGCATTCAAAAAATGAAGTTACTATAGTGATTTCTAGTCAATTAGAGGAGTTATCAATCAAAATTAGTGATGATGGAAATGGTTTTTCACGAGATATTCTTGATAAGCTAGGAGAACCATATATTACAAAAACTAAAAAAGGTATGGGCTTAGGTATATTTATAGCAAAAAATTTAATTGAAAATGTTAATGGAAAAATACGTTTTTATAATTCATCGAAGGGGAATGCAGTAGTTGAAATATTATTTAAAGGATCTATTTTAAAAAAATGAATAAAACATTACTTGTAGTAGATGATGACTTACCATTTAGAGAAAGATTATCAAGATCTATGGAAAAAAAAGGCTTTAAAGTTAACACAGCTGAATCTTTTACTTTAGCATCTGAAATAATTGAAAATAAAAATTATGACTATGCAATTGTTGATATGAGACTTGCAGATGGCTCTGGTTTAGAACTTATAAAAAAAATTCAAAATAAAAGCCCCCTAACTAAATCTTTATTGCTTACAGGTTATGGAAATATAGCTACAGCAGTAGCAGCAATCAAAACAGGAGCAATTGATTATCTGCCTAAGCCAGCTGAAGTAGATCAAATTTATGATGCTCTAACTAATTCAAAGGAAATTCTTCCTCCTCCACCAGAAAATCCTATGACTGCTGATAGAATTAGATGGGAGCATATACAAAGAGTATTTTTTCAATGTAAGAGAAATGTTTCTGAGACAGCAAGAAGATTGAGAATGCACAGAAGAACATTGCAAAGAATATTAAATAAACATGCACCAAGGGAATAATGGATCACGAAGCTTCAATAGTTATTCCAGTTTATAATGAAATTAATTCATTAAAATCTTTATGCTCTAAATTAAAAGATACTTTCAAACATCTTAAAATAAAATATATTTTTGTAGATGATGGATCAAAAGATGGGAGTTTAAGCTGGCTCAAAAATAATTTACAATTAGTTTTCAGTAAAAAAGAATTTGAATTAATAATTTTGCAAAAAAATTATGGCAAAGGCTATGCAGTAAAAGAAGGCATTAAAATAGCTGAAGGTAAATATACAATTTTCTTAGACTCTGATCTTGAGTATGAACCTAAAGATTTGCTTGAAATGTACAATGTGATTATAGAAAATAACAACATAGAAGTGTTATATGGTTCTAGAAATTTAGGTTCAAAAACACAAATGAGAAGATATTTCATGAATAAAATAGCAGTAAAAATAAATACCTGGATATTTAATTTTCTTTTTAATCAATCACTTTCTGATTTACATACTGGGTCAAAAATAATTAATACTAATTTGTTAAGAGATTTAAATATAAATACTAATGGCTTTGGTCTTGAAATCGTTATGAGTAGTGAAATTGCTAAAAGAAATATTAATATTTTTGAATATGGGATAAGTTATTATGAAAGAACTTTTGAGCAAGGAAAAAAAATTACATTTGCAGATGGGATTATAAGCTATTATTTTTTATTTAGAGAAAGATTTTTGAAAAATGATTTTCCAACACAAATTTCAATATTATATTCATTCTTATTTATGACATACGCGGGAACCTACTTTGGTATGGGTTCAGGAAAAATTTTAGCTACAATATTGTTTATGATAATTGGATTAATGATTGCATTAAATCGTAAAATTGTACAATTAAGTATTATATTTTTTCTAATATATGCTGGTAGTCTATTTAGCAAAGGTAATGGTAGAATTTATACAGTAGTCATATTTTTCTTAATAGGTTTATATTTATCAAAAAAAATTAAAAAATATTTCTTAATGACAAAATCTAATTTTATTACAAGATTTCTATTCTAGAAATAATTATTTATTATTTTCAAATCTAAATTTATAAATAGAGATACATATACCTACAAGGTAAAATGTACTAACACCATACCAATTTTTTGTTAAGCTTCCTGTTGACATTATTGGCCAAAATAAAATTATCATAGTTATTATAGCTAATAATCTTATTTCACTTGTTTGATTTTTGTTAATAGATACAAAAATATAATACAAATAGAGTATGAACAAGAATAAACAAATTGGACCAGTTTCGATTAACCACTGTAAGTAAAAGTTGTGGGGATGTGTTACACAACCTATATTTTTTAACTGTTTTTCATATTTTTCAGTTTGGCATAAATCATTATAGTTATTTAAACCTATTCCAAATAATAAATTATCTTTGTACATATTTAAAGCAAGTAAATAAATCTCCCCATACGCAGAATGATTAAAATTTTTCAAAACCTCAAGAAATTTAGGTTGTGATTTAATTATCACAGTACAGCTTGAATCTAAATTATCTTCACATTCTAATTTTTTTTCTAATAGTAATCCGTCATGAATTGGAGAAGAACTAATTATTTTATAATCATATGCAGGATGAAATTTCGATGAAATAAATATTAAACTAAACATTAATATTATTGAAAACAGATAATAAAATTTATTTTTTTCACTAAATAGAATAAAAATAACTAAACCTAGTCCAAAAGTTGCAAAAGCCATTTTTTCACCAGATATATATGTAATAAATCCTATTAACCCGAGATAAACAATTATAAAAAAATTTTTTAAAGTTTTATTTTTTATAAATAAATAAATTGCTATTAATCCAAGAAAGGCAAATCTAGAAACATAAGAACCTGGTACTAAATTTTCAAAAGGTCCTGTTAATCTAAAATGAGGTGAATTATCTGGTATATTGCCAAAAATATCCCCCCCAAAACCTGTTTTACTGTTGTAGTTAAAAAATTGAAACAAGCAATCAAAAATTACAAAAACAACAGAGGCAAATATTATTATAAAAAGAATTTTTATAGCAAATTGATATTCAAATAAGATTATTAAAATTATTGCAGGAATTAATAATAATCTAACAAATATAATTGCTTCACTAAAAGACTGAATAAAATTAAATGCAAAAAAACTTGAAAAAATTAAAAAAATCCAAAAAATTATTGATGTTTTAAACCAACCAAAATTTAATATTTCGTAATCATACTTTTTAAAATAAGTTAAAACTAAAAAAAAAATTCCTGAAAAACTTATAACTATATCAGGTAATGCAGGGCCAGTTATTAGCAAGATAGGAACTAATAATAATAAAATGCAAAATATTTTTTTAGTTATTTCCATTAGATGAGATTAATTTTGTGAACACATTTTCAAGACTGCTTTCATATGTGCTCATTTCTAAAAATACTATATTGTGCCTATTTAAAATATTAATAATATTACTTAAGGAAACTTTACTCTTATCATATGATAATGTTAATCTATTTTTTTCTATTTTAGGATTAAATTGTAATAATTCTCTTGGAAGTTCTGGTTTGCTTGTTAAATCAAAGCTAACTTTTTTTGTCGAGATAATATTTAATAAATTTATTTTAGTATCATCTTTTATTATTTGCCCTTTATCTAAAATAGTTATGTTTTCACATAATTTTTCTGCTTCTTCTAAATAGTGTGTCGTAAGGCATATGGTGGTACCTTGATTATTTATATCCTTGATATAAGTCCATAACATACTTCTCAACTCCACATCAACACCTGCAGTAGGCTCATCTAATATTAGCATCTCAGGAGTATGCACTAATGCTTTTGCAACTAGTAACCTTCTTCGCATACCTCCTGATAAAGTTCTTGCATATGCATTTTTGTTATCAAGCAATCCAACATTATCTAAAATTTCTTCAGTCTTTCTATTTTTTTTTGGAATACCATATAATCCAGCTTGTAACTCCAGTAGTTCAAAGGGAGTAAAAAAAGGATCAATATTTAGCTCTTGAGGCACAATACCAATTTTAAATTTTGAAAATTTTTGATTTTTATCAATATCTATCCCACAAATATTAATATTACCTTTATTTTTTTTTACTAAACCACCTAAAATATTAATGAATGTAGATTTCCCTGCTCCATTTGGCCCAAGCAATCCATGAATGCTTCCTTTTTTTATTTTAATATTAAAGTCTCTAAGTGCGTTAACTTCAAGATTTTTTCTCTTATAAGTTTTATTAACGTTTTTTGCTTCAATAGAATAAATATAATCTGTCATTATTATAAAAGTGTTTATATATTTAAATTTTATATGAATAAACAAAATAGATTAATCTTAATTGATGGATCGGCATATATTTTTAGAGCTTACTATGGTTTGCCACCCATGAATAGATCAGACGGCACACCGATTAATGCAGTTTTTGGTTTTACAAATATGCTAGTAAAACTTATTGAAGATTATAGAGAAGATAAAATGATTGTTGTTTTTGATGCAGCAAGAGAAAATTTTAGAAATAAAATTTTTAAAGACTATAAAGCTAATAGAGGAGATACACCTGAAGATTTAGTACCACAATTTGAGATAATTAGAGAATGCGTTGATGCTTTTAATATTCCTCAGATTGAAATAGAGGGTTTTGAAGCGGATGATATTATTGCTACTTATTGTCAATTAGCTGAAAAGCAAAAAATTGAATCTATAATAGTTTCTTCTGACAAAGATCTAATGCAATTAGTTAATAAGAATGTCACGATGCTTGATCCAATGAAGAATAAAAAGATTGGTATTGAGCAAGTAGTTGAAAAATTTGGATTACCTCCAGAAAAAGTAATCCAGATACAAGCCTTAACAGGTGATAAGGTAGATAATATTCCTGGCGCCCCTGGTATAGGCCCTAAGACTGCTTTGCAACTAATTGAAGAATTTGGTGATGTTCAATCTTTAATTAAAAATGCTACTAAAATAATTCAAGAAAAAAGAAGAAATATTATACTAGATAATAAAGATGAAATTTTAGTCAGTCTTGAATTAGTTAAATTAAAAAAAGATATAAATCTCCCTCTAAAAATTGATAATATTCATACTTATTCATCAATAGATAGAAATGAGAACTTATCAAAATTTTTATCAAATCAAGGTTTTAAGAGTATAGCTGAAAGATTAAAAAATAACTCATTTATCATTAAAGAAAGTTTAAATGATAAGTTTCAAGAAAAGAAAATTGAAAAAAAATACTATCTCATTAATAAATTAAAGGATTTAGATTATTTAATTAATCTTATAAAAAAAATAGGACTTTGCGCTATAGATACTGAAACAAATTCTCTTAATATAGAAGAAGCAGTTTTGGTAGGCGTTTCTATAGCTGTTGATGAAAATTCTGCATTTTACATACCTGTTAACCATAAAAATCCAGAAGATAAAATAAGATTAAAAGAACAAATTAATGAAACTGAATTAGTAAAAGCACTTCAATCAATTTGTTATGATAAATCTATTTTAAAAATCGGGCATAATATAAAATATGATCTTAGAATTTTAGATAAGTATAATCTTAAATTTAATTCAATAGCTGATACAATGTTGTTGTCTTATGCTATCGATAATGGGGTCACAAAACATAATATGGATGATTTGGCATATTTGCATTTAAATCATACAAATACTAAATTTAAAGAACTTGTTGGGTCTGGAAAAAAAGAAATTACATTTGATTATGTAAATATAAATCAAGCACTTGAATATGCTGCGGAAGACGCTCTTGTCACACTAAAACTTTATAATTTGTTAAATAATAGAATAAAAAATGAAAAAAGTAATTTTGTATATAATGAAATTGACTTACCATTAATTAATGTTTTATCCTCAATTGAAAAAAATGGAATTAAAGTAGACACTAAGTATCTTAATAAATTAAGTAAAGAATTTGAAAAGGAAAGCTCAATTTTAGAAAAAAAAATTTTTAAATTAGCAGGTAAAGATTTTAATATAGGATCACCAAAACAGTTAGGTGAAATCTTATTCATAGACTTAAGTATACAGGGGGGGAAAAAAACTAAAACTGGAACTTTTTCAACAGATTCTTCGACTTTATCTAATTTATCTGAACAAGGATATGAGATTGCAAGTTTAATCTTAGAATGGAGAGAATTAACAAAACTAAAATCTACTTATACTGATGCTTTGCAAAATCAGGCAACAAAAGATAACTCAAGAGTTCACACTTCATATGGTATAGCTAATACTCTTACAGGTCGATTAAGTTCAAATGATCCAAATCTTCAAAATATTCCTATACGCACAAATAATGGTAGAAAAATACGAAAAGCCTTTGTTTGTGATTCAAAAAAAACTTTAATGAGCTTTGACTATTCCCAAATAGAACTAAGACTTGCAGCTGAAATTTCTGGTGATAATAATTTTATAGAAGCTTTTAAGAACAATGAAGACATTCATAGTTCTACAGCCTCTCAAATATTTGGCATTAGTTCAAAAAAACTTGATTCAGAAATGCGAAGAAAAGCAAAAGCCATAAATTTTGGAATCTTATATGGAATAAGCCCTTACGGTTTAGCTAAACAACTAGATGTCACTAACAGTGAAGCAAAAATATATATAGAAAACTATTTTAAAAAATATCCAAAAATCAAAAAGTATATGGATGATCAAATTGCATTTGCAAAAACAAATTTTTATGTGGAAACAATTTTTGGCAGAAGATGTAATATAAAAAATATAAATGATAAAAATTTTGCAGTGAGGGGATTTGCTGAGAGACAAGCAATTAACGCTCCTATACAAGGTACGGCTGCTGATATAATTAAATTAGCAATGATAGAATTAAATAAAATGATTATTAATGAAGAGTTAGACGTTAAAATACTTCTTCAAGTGCATGACGAATTAATTTTTGAAATTATGGAGTCAAAAAAAGATACTTCAGTTGAGAAAATTAAATATGTAATGGAAAATACTCATTTAGAATTTAAAGATTTTCAAGTGCCACTTATAGTTGATTATGGTGTTGGAGAAAATTGGGGAGACGCTCATTAAAAATCTTCATTAAATGAATTCATTGATAACCATTTTTCAAGCTCATGATATCCGCCAATACTTTCACCATTTATAATTATCTGTGGAAAAGTTCGTGCATTAGGAAATTTTTTGAAAAAATCTTCTCTTGTGTAATCTTCATCTAACATATGTATTTTTGGATTTTCTTTAGATAAGCGCATCTTAGCTTTATCACAAAAAACACAGTTAGTTTTAGAATATATCTCAACTTCCATTTAAAAAGCGTCATCAAAGCTAAGAGCTCTATCAGTTGGTCTTTGGTATTCAGACACTCTTTTTTCAAAGAAGTTTGTTACATTTTGAACATCTAAAGCTCTCATAAAATCAAAAGGATTTTCAGTATTAAATACCCTTTCAAATTCAAATAAGTCTGCAATTCTATCAGCAACAGCTTCAATGTATTGACACATTAGATCCTGATTCATACCAATCAAGTCGACAGGAAGTGCATCTCTAACGAATTCTTTTTCAAATGAAACAGCTTCCCTAACAATTTCCTCAAATTGAGATTGTGGAACATCATTTGGGATTAATGATAAGTCAGAAATATCTGAATCTGTTAGAGTATTATTATTAAACTTATCTCTAAGCGTTTTAAACATTAATGCTGAAAAACTAAAATGCATACCTTCATCTCTTGCTATCCAATCGTTTGATAGAGCTAAGCCAGGTAAAAGCCCTCTTTTTCTAAAATAATAAATTGCACAAAATGAACCTGCAAAAAATAAGCCTTCAACAAGACCAAAACCAATAAGTCTTGTTAATAAATTTTGGCTTCCATTAAGCCACTTAGATACCCATTGAGCCTTATGATTTATACATGGTACATTTTGGATTGCATCAAAAAGAAGATCTTTTTCATTTTGATCTTTAACATAGGCTTCAATTTGTAAACCATACATTTCAGCATGAATAGATTCGTTAAGCATTTGCATAGAAATAAAACATCTTGCTTCAGGGATTAATATTTCTTTATAAAATCTACTTGCTAGATTTTCATTTATCATTGCTTCTGAATTTGCAAAATAAGCCAATACATGTTTAATAAAGTGTTTCTCACCATCATTTAAAGTCTCAAGGTCTCTTAAGTCGTCGTGCAGTGAAACTTCTTCAGGCGTCCAAAATGCTTGTATATGAAGTTTATATTTGTCCCAAATATCTTGGTGTTTGATTGGAAAGATTGATTTGACGCCTTTTGATATCATTATTTATACTCCTTTATGCACTGCATGTTAGGCAGTCTTCTGGCTCGTTATTATTTATTTGTGATTTAACAAACTCCTCTTTTGCTACTTTTTCTGAAGATACGGTCACTTTTACCGCATCAACAGCTGATCTACTCCTAAGGTAATACATTCCTGTCTTTAGACCTTTTTTCCATGCATACATATGCATCGAGTTAACTTTTCCAAATGTTGGTGTTGATAACCATAAATTCATTGATTGTGTTTGATCAATAAACGGTGCTCTATCAGCAGCCATATCAATAACTGATTTTTGTGATGTCTCCCAAACAGTTTTATAGGTTTGCTTAAGATCTTCTGGAAAGTTAGAAATGTTTTGGACTGATCCATTTTCTAATATAATTTTATCTCTCATTTCTTTATTCCATAGATTTCTCTTGGATAGTGCTTTTACAAGATGTCTGTTAACTAATAAAAACTCTCCAGATAAAGTTTGTCTTTTATATATGTTAGAAGTTTGAATTTGGAATGTTTCAGTATTACCTAAAATTATTCCAGTAGATGCGGTTGGCATACATGCTGTCGTAAGTGAATTTCTAACTCCATCTTTTTTTATTTTTTCTCTTAATTTTTCCCAATCCCACATTTCAGAAGGATCTGTGTTCCACATATCAAATTGAAATTTGCCTTCAGATAATGGAGATCCTTCAAACGTAGAATACGCACCTTTTTCTTTTGCAAGCTCATGGGAAGCCTCAAGTGCACCAAAATAAATTGTTTCAAATATTAGTTTATTGATTTTTTTAGCTTCTTCACTGTCATAAGCAATTTCAAGTTCAAAAAACACATCTGCCAGACCTTGTATACCAAGACCGATTGGCCTATGTTTATTATTTGATGTTTCAGTTTTTTCAGTTGGATAAAAGTTTATATCTATAACTTCATCCAAGTTTTTAGTAGCTAACTTTGAAGTTTTATAAAGGGCTTTAAAGTCGTACTCCTTATTTTTTTTGTTTTTTGATCTTTTAATAAATTTAGGTAATGCAATTGATGCTAGATTACATACTGATGTTTCTGATTTATCAGAGTATTCAACTATTTCTGCACACAAATTTGAAGATTTAATTACACCTATATTTTTTTGATTTGATTTATTATTAATGGAGTCTTTATAAAGCATATATGGTTGTCCAGTTTCAATTTGAGCTTCAATAATTTTTGACATTAATTCTCTAGCCTTAATTTTTTCTAAATTTGGTATTTCTTTTTCATATTTTTCATACAAACTTACGAAATCATCACCATAATTGTCAGACAGGCCTGGACATTCATGTTCACTCATTAGCGTCCAATCTCCATCTTCTTCAACTCTTTTCATAAACAAATCAGGAATCCAAAGCGCGTAAAATAAATCTCTTGCTCTAAATTCTTCAGCCCCAGTGTTTTTTCTTAGTTCTAAAAACTGTTCTATATCAGCATGCCAAGGCTCAAGATAAACAGCAAAAGAACCTTTTCTTTTACCCCCACCTTGGTCAACTGATTTTGCTGTTTCATTAAATATTTTTAAGAACGGAATTAGCCCGTTTGATTTACCATTAGTAGATTTTATTCTACTACCACTTCCTCTTATGTTATGTGCGTGCATTCCAATTCCACCTGCGGTTTTAGAGATCAGAGCACAGTCTTTAATTGTGTTAAATATTCCTTCAATAGAATCATCTTCCATACTAATTAAAAAACAAGAAGACAATTGTTGCATTTTAAGGCCACTGTTGAATAAAGTTGGGGTTGCATGCGTATAATATCCATTAGAAAGACTATCATAAGTCTCCTTAACCTTCTCAAAATTGAATTTATCACCTGAGACAGTAAGTGCCACTCTCATCCATAAATCCTGGGGACGTTCAATAGTTTTGTTTTGAAATTTCAAAAGATAGGCTCTTGTTAAAGTTGTAAAAGCAAAATAATCAAAATTATAATCCCTATCATAATCAATTATTGATTCGATATCTTCTGCACTTGCCATAACTTTATTGTAATAATCCTCTCTAAGCAGGCCATCATCGAAAAGATTTTTTGTAGCAATAATAAATCCAGGTGTATCTGTGTGGAGTGAGTTTGCTTTAATTCTTGCTGCAAGATATGAGTAATCAGGATGCTCAACAGTAAGAGAGGCCGCTGTTTCCGCTAAATATATGTCAATTTCTGCAGAAGTAATTTCATTGTAAAGGCCTGGAACTGCTTTTTGTACTACTACAATTGGGTCTATATTTAGTCCTGTTGATAAAACTGAAACTCTATTTGTAATTTTATCGAGTGATATAGGTTCTTTTTCACCATTTCTTTTTGTCACTGCCATAGAAGATGCTTTTGCACCAACCTGTTCTTTAAGTTTTTTTGTATGATACCTAGAAGCAGCCCTTTGTTCTCTATATAATACATAAGCTCTTGCAACTTTATGATGCTCGTCCCTCATCAATGCCAACTCAACTTGATCTTGAATATCCTCTATATGAATCATATCACCTTCAGCTATCCTTCTAGTAAGAGCTGAGACAACTTTATGTGTTAATTCTTCAACAGTTTTATGAATACTATCTTCTTGTTCTTTTTCCTTATTTTTATTGTTTCTAATTTTAGTTTGAGCCAAGAAAGCTTTTTTGATAGCTTCTGATATTTTATCTGATTTAAAAGAACTAATAGAACCGTCTCTTCTCACGACATTGAGACTTAATAAATTAATGCTTCTATCTGTTTCTTTATTTTGTGATACCTGTGAGTTGTCTGCCATTTATAATTTATCCATTTTTAAAAATTTTACTGTCGAAAAACACAATATGTAGTGTCGCCGTGAAATGACAATACAATATTTGGGCAATATCGCAATAAGAACAAAACATGAACATTAATATATTTATTGTTCATGTCAAACTTTATATTTAAGGGAAAATAAATTTATTCAAACAAGTAATTGAAATTAATGTATTTAGTTATTAACCTAAATCACACTTTATTATATTTTGATATAAGTTTTTTCTAAAATTATAACTTAAATTTGCCATAAAATGTAACTAAACTAGCCTATGACCACAATAGCTCTTGTTGATGATGAAAACTCGATTCGGACTTCTGTTTCTATAGCTCTAGAGTCTGAGGGTTTTAAAGTTGATGTATTCAACAATGGATTAGAAGCTTTAAAAGCTCTTGAGACTAAACATTACGATTTAGGTTTGTTTGATATAAAAATGCCAAAGATGGACGGTAATGAACTATTGTCCAAAGTTAGATCAAGCAAGTCTGAAACATTAAAAAAAATGCCAGTCATATTTTTAACTTCAAAAGATCAAGAACAAGATGAAATTATTGGATTAAGAATGGGTGCCGCAGATTATATAACCAAACCATTTTCACAAAAACTTCTCAACGAAAGAATCAGAACAGTTTTAAGGATATATGAAAATAGAAAAACACAAACTCAAAATGAAGATAAGTCAAACTATATCTTCAAAAAAGGTGATCTTGAATTAGATGACTTAAAACAGTTATGTTTTTGGAAAAATGAAGTAATTGAACTTACAGTAGCTGAATTTAATTTAATCAAATCGCTAGCAAAATATCCAGGTGTTGTAAAAGATAGAAACCAATTAATGGATGCCATGTATGGTGACAGCATCTATGTTGATGACAGAACAATTGATAGCCATATTAAAAGATTAAGAAAAAAATTTAAATCATTTGACAAAGATTTTGATCAAATTCGTACAAGGTATGGCTCAGGTTATTCATGGCGTGAATAAAATTAATAAATTAGCTTTATATAATTTACCTCTATCCGTACAAATTTTAGCTATAAATTTTTTGATAACTTTTATAGGGTTTGTTTTTTTAATTTTTTTTAATTTTTTTTTAATTAAAAACGATGATGGAATTTTAAAAAAAAGAGTTAATGCAAATCAACACTTAAAAGGTATTCAGTCCTTTCTTGAAAGAAACTCTATAATTAGGGTTCCTCTTTTTAATGATAATTGTACAGTTGAAAATTTTGATACTTGTAACAATGAAAATAATTTTGAATTATCTGATCCAGTTCTTGAGCCTAAAATCACACAAGAATATATACTTAATAATTATTTAAATTCTGACTTTATAATAAAAGTTTACAATGAGGATTGGATCAGATTAGTTGACACTCTAGATTTATATGATTTATCAAGTGTACAAGAAGCTGATTTAGCAGGAGTAGATTTAGAGAAAAATAATCTTAATTTTATTGATAATTTTAGCCAAAAATACCTTAACTTATTCTCAACCTATTATGATTATTTAGTTAAAAGTGAACTTGGAGACTTAATTACTAAAGAAAAATCAGAGATATTTTATGTTTCAGAAAATATTAAGGATCAGACTTTAAAAGAATATTTAATTCAAGATAGGTATGGCAACATATACCAATATTTCACAGCACCTATTCTTAGTAACAATAAAGTTTATGGTGTTATAATTTTAAAATATCCAATTTCCTCTCAGTCAACAAATTTAGGATATATCTCCCTTAATATACTAAGCTTTTTTATTTTATTTGTCATTATTATGATTTTTATGTCACTTATTTTTTCACAAAGCTTGATAAGACCTATTAAAAAATTATCAAAATTAACAATTTTAGAAAGAGAAAGATTTAGCGAAGATAAAATAATTTATCCAAATAGAAAAGATGAAATCGGCATTTTATCAAATGAGATTCAAAATATGTCTGCTGGACTTAAATCACAAATTGAAGAATTAGAAAAATTTAGTGCTGATGTATCACATGAATTAAAAAATCCACTAACTAGCCTTCAGTCTGCGATTGAGCTTATTTATAAAGATTCAATAACAAAAAAAGATAAGGAATTATTAATGAAAAATGTTCTTAATGATTTAAAAAGAATTAACCAATTAATAACAGATATATCTAAGTTTACGCGTCTTAAGGCTGAAATTGAATTAGAAAAAAATCAATTTATTGATCTAAATAAATTTTTTGATGAAATTCCAAGTATGTTTGCAAATAATTCAAAACAAATTGAAATATTTTTAAAAAAAAATGATGAAAATATACAGGTGCTTGGAAATAAAAATAAATTAATTCAGGTTTTTATTAACTTAATTGAAAATAGTATTTCATTATCACCTAAAAAATCTAAAATTTTAATAGAATTAGATAAGATTGATGAAAAAACAATTTCTTTGAGATTTTATGATCAAGGCAAAGGTATAGATTTAAATGATTCAGAAAAAATATTTGATAGATTTTATAGTGATAGGCAAGAAAATATAAAAAATCATTCTGGTCTTGGCCTGTCTATAGCTAGAGAAATTATAAGACACATGAATGGTAAAATTTCTTTAAATAAATCTAATAAAATTGAGTATTCAGGTGCTTGTTTTTTGATAACTTTACCTATAAGACATTCTGCAGAACTTAATTAATTTTAAATTATACATTAGAAATAGGGACAAAAAATGAGCCAAGATTATAAAGTAAAAGATATGGAGCTTGCAGAATGGGGATTAAAAGAGATAGCTATTGCTGAAACAGAAATGCCAGGATTAATGGCTTTAAGAGAAGAATATGGGGATAGTAAACCGCTTGATGGAGCTAGAATTGTAGGTTGTTTGCATATGACAATTCAAACTGCTGTATTAATTGAAACATTAGTTCATCTTGGTGCTTCTGTTAGATGGAGTTCTTGCAATATATTCTCCACTCAAGATCAGGCTGCTGCTGCTATTGCATCAAAAAATATACCTGTATTTGCTTGGAAAGGAATGTCAGATGAAGAGTTTTGGTGGTGTATAGAGCAAACTTTAACTGGACCAGATGGTTGGAAACCTAATATGATTCTAGATGATGGCGGAGATGCAACACAAATAATACATGAAAAATTTCCTGATCTTTTAAAAGATATTAGAGGTTTATCAGAAGAAACTACAACAGGTGTTCATCGTTTAAAAGACATGGAAAAAAATGGGTTATTAAAAGTTCCTGCTATAAATGTAAATGATTCAGTAACTAAATCTAAGTTTGATAATTTATATGGATGTAAAGAAAGCTTAGTTGATGGTATTAGAAGAGGAACTGATGTTATGATGGCTGGTAAAGTTGCTGTAGTAGCTGGATATGGAGATGTTGGCAAGGGATCTGCAGCAAGTTTAAGAGGGGCAGGCGCAAGGGTATGTGTAACAGAAATTGATCCCATTAATGCTTTGCAGGCAGCTATGGAAGGATATGAAGTTGTAACTATGGATGATGCCGCTTCTTATGGTGATATTTTTGTTACTGCCACAGGAAATCTAGATGTAATAACTCTAGATCATATGAGAAAGATGCGTGATAGAGCGATAGTTTGTAATATTGGACACTTTGATAATGAAATTCAAACTGAGGCATTACAAAATTATAAATCAGATGAGATTAAGCCTCAAGTAAGAGAGGTTGAATTCCCTGATGGAAAAAAAATATTATTATTATCTGAAGGTCGTTTAGTTAATTTAGGTAATGCTACAGGACATCCAAGTTTTGTAATGAGTGCTTCTTTTTCTAATCAAGTAATTGCACAAATCGAACTTTGGCATAATTACAAGAATTATGAAAATAAAGTATATGTTTTGCCAAAAAAATTAGATGAAAAAGTTGCTTTATTACATTTAAAAAAAGTTGGAGCAAAATTAACTGAGTTAAATGAAAAGCAAGCTGACTATATTGGCGTTAGTAAGGCAGGACCTTTTAAAGATGATACTTACAGGTACTAGGAGGAAAAAATGAGATCATATTTATTTACAAGTGAATCAGTATCTGAGGGGCACCCAGATAAAGTTTGTGACAGAATATCTGATATGGTTGTTGATAGTTATTTATCATCAGGTGATCCACAAACTAGAGTTGCGTGTGAAACACTTACTACCACCAATAAAGTAGTATTAGCTGGCGAAGTAAGAGGTCCATCGATATCAAAAGAGCAAATCATATCTCAAGTAAGAGAATGTATTAAGGATATTGGGTATGAACAAGATGGTTTTCATTGGCAAAATTGTGAAATAGATTATCATTTACATCCTCAGTCATCTGATATAGCCATGGGAGTTGACTCTGGAAGTGATAAAGAAGAGGGTGCGGGAGACCAAGGTATTATGTTTGGTTTTGCATGTAGAGATACAGAATCTTTAATGCCAGCTCCAATTCATTATTCTCATCAAATTTTGTATAAAATGGCTCAAGCAAGAAAAGATGGATCGGCTTCTGGTTTAGAGCCAGATTCAAAAAGCCAAGTAACAATGCTTTATGAAAATGGGAAACCTAGTAAAGTTACTTCTTTAGTAATTTCATCACAACATAAAGAAGGATTATCTCCTGCAGATGTAAAAGAAATTGTTAAACCTTATGTTTATGAATGTATTCCAAATGAGTTACTTGAAGGGCTAAAAGATGAAGAATTTTATGTTAATCCTACAGGAAACTTTGTAATTGGCGGTCCTGATGGTGACTCTGGCTTAACAGGTAGAAAAATTATTGTTGATACTTATGGTGGTGCTGCACCTCACGGAGGAGGAGCTTTCTCTGGTAAAGATCCATCTAAAGTTGATAGATCAGCAGCTTATGCAGCCAGATATTTAGCAAAAAATATTGTTGCAGCTGATCTTGCTGACCAATGCACAATTCAATTATCTTATGCAATAGGAGTCTCAAAACCTTTATCAGTTTACGTAAATACTAATGGCACAAATAAAGTTGATGAGCAAAAAATTGAAAAATCTGTTCAAGATTTATTTGATCTTAGTCCAAGAGGGATAAGAGAACATCTAAAATTAACTAATGCAATTTATGTTCCAACCTCAGCTTACGGCCATTTTGGAAGAGAACCAAGTGATCAAGGTCATTTTACTTGGGAGAAAACTGATTTAGTAGACTTTTTAAAAAGTATAACATAAATTTGCAGGAAGAAACTCTTAATTTAGATTTAAAAGGTTTAGAAAATTTTTGTGAAGATGTATCTCTTCATTTAAAAGTAGGAGATATTATTTGTTTATTTGGTGAATTAGGTTCAGGCAAGACTACAGTTGTAAGAAATTTAATTAACTCAATTTATAAAAGAAACAAATTAGAAAAACCAATTTCTATAAAAAGCCCATCTTTTCCTATTCTACTTACATATGAAGTTAATAATTTTGAAATTTATCATTACGATTTATATCGTATTATAAAAAGAAGTGATTTATCAGAATTAAATATTTTTGAAGAATTGAATAATTCTATAACTTTTATTGAATGGCCTGAAATTATTTTAGATATGTTAAAAGATTATAATTTTTATTCTTTAAATTTAGTTATCGCTGATGATGATATAAGAATTGTAAAACATAATTTAATATTTTAATTTAAATGAAATTTAATTTTGATGATGTGTATGAAATTGAAAGTGACGCATCACAAAAAAAAATTTATCGATTTAAAAACCTTAATCAAGGAAAAATTATTGTAGATTTTTCATATAATCATAATGATTATTTATCTTTTTTAGAAATCAATGATTTGTTATCAAATATTAATATATCTGTTCCCAAGATATATGAAACTGATGATACCAAAAGTACTATAATGATGGAAGATTTTGGTAATAGTAGGTACGATAAATTAATAAAAACTATTGATCCAAAAAATATTTTGATAGATGCTATAGACTCTTTAATTGAAATTCAAAACTCCCACAAACCAAAAGTAAATAAATTTTTAAAAAAGTATGACTTTTCTTCTTTTACAATAGAGATAGAGGAATTTGCCGATTTTTATTTATTTGAAAATAATATTGGAAAAGATGTTATTGATGAATTTTTTTATATTTGGAAATCAGAGTTTGAGAATTTAAATTTTAATTGGGATTCTTTTGTGCACAAAGATTTTGAATTATCCAATTTAATGCATCTATCACAAAGAAATGGCCATTTAAAATGTGGAATTCTTGACTATCAAAATGCATTTATAGGATTTTCTGGATGGGATGTTTTTTCTCTTCTTGAAAATCCAAGAATATATTTTGAAGACAAATATAATGATGAATTGGTAGAATATTATTTTAATAAAACTAATCAAATTTTGTCTTTCAATGAATTCTTAGTCCAATATTATTTTCTTAACACTGCAAGACAAACAAGAATTATGGGAAGGTGGATAAATTTGGATAAAAAAAATAATAATAATAATTACTCAAAATATCTTGGTGTAACTATTAAAAGACTTGAAAAAAGTTTGTATAATCTTCAAAATGAAAAACTATCTAAATTATATGCAAAAATAATATCTAAATGATCAATTTCAAATTAATGATATTAGCTGCTGGATATGGAAAGCGAATGAAAAATTTGACTGATTCAAAACCAAAACCTTTATTAGTAATAAATAATAAAGAACTAATTCGTCATAATATTGATTTCTTTTTGGATTTGGGGTGTAAAGAAATAGTAATAAACACTCATTATCTCCATGAACAAATTAATCATTTTGTTGAAAAATATTATTCAAATAGCAACATACAATTAATTTATGAACCTACCTTATTAAATACAGGTGGTGGTATTAAAAATGCTTTAAGTTTGTTAGGAGATAAAAATTTTTTAGTTACTAATGCAGATATTTTGTGGAGAAAAGAAAACAAAAATGATGTACTAAACTTTGTTAATAAATATCAATTAATACAAACATGTAAGCTGCTACTTTCGAAAGAAATTAATTTTAAAGGTTTAAAAAAATCTACAGGTGACTTTAAGTTAAATAATGGGTTAGTGCAAAGATGGGAAAAAAATGATCCCCATTTATATTACACAGGTTTGCAAATAATAAACCCACGTATTTTTAAATTAATAGAAGATAAATGTTTTTCGCTAAATGTATTGTGGGATTTACTTATAGTTAATAGAAATCTTGAAGCTTATGTATCAAATTCTAATATTGTACATATAGGAGATATAAACGCATTAAATCAATTTAAAGATGATTGAGTCTTGAATATATCCCTAAAGTGCTTACTTTGATATTATGAGTACATACACAATAACTGACAATAATTTTGATGAAGAAATAAAAAATTCCCCGATACCTATATTGGTTGATTTTTGGGCAGAATGGTGCGGTCCATGTAAGCAAATTGGCCCTATTCTTGAAGATATAGGTGAGGCAAAAAAAGATAAACTTAAAATTTTGAAATTAAATGTTGATGAAAATCCACAAACTCCTCAAAAATTTGGGGTTAGAGGAATACCAACATTAATGCTTTTTAAAGGTGGAAATTTAGTAGATACTAAAGTAGGCAGTTTACCAAAGAATATGATTGAGGCTTGGCTTGATCCAAATTTATAAATAATTTTTTCTAATCTTCCCTATCAAATAAAGTGAGCCTGTAATTAGGATATATTTATTAGGATTTTTCATCAATAATTTATTAATACTAATTAAATTTTTAATAATCAGTGTATTTAATCTAAGTTTTTTTGAAATTTTATGAATTTCTTTTTGTGTATAAGCATTTTGTTCATCAGGTATTTTTATTGGATATAAAGTATCTATATTTTTTTTTAGTATTGATAAAAAGTCAAAAGCATTTTTATTGTTTAGCATACCAAAAATTACATTAGGACGAATTCCAGTTTCTTTAAGGTATTTGTTAAGTTTATCTGCGCCTGATAAATTATGTGAACCATCAAAAATAACATATTTATTTTTAAATTTTACCTTCTCAATTCTTCCAGGCCATTTTGTATTATAAATACTCTTAGCTAGTGAGCTTAATTTTATGTGGTAATTATTTTTTTTAAGAAGCATGGCAACAGTTAAAGCTGTCGATGCATTTTCAATTTGATGCAATCCTTGCAATGACGGCCTACTTATAGTTTTTTTATTTTTTTTAAATTTAAAAATAAATTTCTTTTTATTTAATATTTTAAATCCATAATTACGATTAAAATAATAAACATTATTTAAATTTTTAAGTTTTTTATAAATAAAACTATTAACTTCCTTATTTTGTTTGGCAATAATGATATTTTTAGTATTTTTAATAATCCCTAATTTTTCTATAGTAATTTTTTTTAGAGTGTTGCCAAGAAATTCTTCATGATCTATACCTATGGCCGTAATTATACTTATAAGTTTTGCTTGGATTATATTCGTAGCATCTAATCTTCCACCTAAGCCAGTTTCAAGAATTAAAAAATCTGCCTTAAATTTTGAGAATAGCAGAAAAGCTGCTGCTGTTGTAATTTCAAAAAAGGTAATTGGTTTATTTTGATTTACCTCTTTAACATATTGCAAACTTTTTAATAATGTCTTTGCATTTACTTGCTTATTATTAAGATTTATTCTTTCATTAAATTTTTCTAAATGAGGTGAAGTGTAAGTGTGCACTGAATAATTATTATTTTGGAGAATATTTTTAATAAAACTCAATGTTGAGCCTTTTCCATTAGTTCCTGCAATGTGGATAGTTGGAGGTAGGTTTTTGTGGGGATTTCCTAGTTTTTTAAGCAAATAGTCAAGTCTATTTAGTGATAAATCAATATATTTTGGGTGAAGATTAATAAACTCTCTAAGTAATTTATCTGTTTTGGTAACCACTTAAATTAAGTGATATGATTTATTACATTTTCAAGATTATTTTTTAAATCTCTACGGTGGCAAACAATGTCAACCATACCGTGCTCTTTTAAATATTCTGCTTTTTGAAAATCAATTGGAAGCTCTTCTCGAATGGTATCTTGTATAACTCTTTTGCCAGCAAACCCAATAGTAGATCCTTGCTCAGCTATAGTTATATCCCCCAACATAGCGAATGAAGCTGTTACACCTCCAGTCGTAGGCTCAGTTAGCACGACTATATATGGAATTTTATTTTCATTTAACAGTTCCACTGCTGCTACTGTTCTTGGCATTTGCATTAAGCTAATTATTCCCTCTTGCATTCTGGCACCGCCTGAAGATGTAAAAATAACAAAAGGACATTTTTTCTCTAATGCTGTTTTTGCACCTTTTACAATTGCTCCACCAACTGCTCTTCCCATAGAGCCACCCATAAAAGAAAAGTTCATTAGACCACAAACTATATCTGATTGGCCAATTTTTGTATCAAGAAGTATAAATGCGTCTTCTCTTTTTGTTTTTTTTCGATATTCTTTTAGCCTATCCTTATATTTTTTTTTATCTGAAAAATTTAGAGGATCATCACTAATTTTATCTAATTCAATTTCTTTTGTATCCTCTTTAGAAAAAATTAATTCAATTCTATCTTCTGCTGACATACGAAAATGATAATTGCAAGCATTACATACTCGCAAATTTTCCTTCAAATCTTTATGATGTAGCATATTCCCACAGGAAGGACAGTTTTGCCACAGATTTTCTGGAACATCCTTTCTTCTAACAAGAGCTGAAAGTTTTGGTTTTACAAAGTTTGTTAGCCAATTCATTCTTTGACACCTTTTTTTAAATCTTTTGTAAATTTATCAATTTCAGTAATCATTTTATTTTTATTGTTAAGGTTGTTTTTAATAATATTAACAATACTTGAGCCTACAACTACTCCATCTGCAAAAATACTTATTTGTTCTACATCTCTTCTATTTTTAATTCCAAAACCAGCAACAATAGGTAGCTCAGTAGATGATCTAATTGTCATAATTGACTTTTTTAAATGTTCTACATTTGCTGAGTTTTGTCCTGTAATACCAGTAACAGTAACATAATATAAAAATCCAGACGCATTATGAAGAATAGTTTTAAGTCTCTCCTCATCAGTTGTTGGAGTGATTAATCTTATCAGATCAATATTTTTCTCTTTTGCCTCTTTATAGAGTTCTGAATCTTCTTCTGGTTGAAGATCAACAATAATTAATCCATCAACCCCAGCATCAGCACACTTTGAAGCAAAGCTTTTAACACCCATATTAAAAATTGAATTATAATATCCCATAAGGATTATAGGAATTTCGTTATTAATTTTTCTAACCTTGTTAACAATTTCCAAAATGTCATTAATCTTGGTTCCACTAGCAATAGATCTAACACTTGACTCCTGAATAGTTGGTCCGTCTGCCATCGGATCAGAAAATGGCATTCCAATTTCTATGATATCTATGCCATTATTCATTATGGTATTAAGAATTTTTAAACTAGTGTCTAAATCTGGATCACCACCAGTAGTAAAAGTAACAAGTTTCTTCTCTTTTTTTTCAAATGTTTTTCTAATTCTATAAGACATTATAGTTTAATATTTAACTCTTCTGCTATTGTAAAAATATCTTTATCTCCTCTTCCACACATATTCATAACAACAATTTTATCTTTACTATAATTTTTTGCTATTTTTTTTAAAACTGCAAGAGCATGGGATGGTTCTAATGCCGGTATAATGCCTTCTAAATTACAACAGTATTGAAATGCTTCAATTGCCTCTTTATCAGTTGCAGACATATACCTGACTCTTTTTTGTTCAAATAAATATGAATGCTCAGGGCCAATTCCTGGATAATCTAGACCAGCTGAAATAGAGTGAGCTTCATCTATTTGGCCATCATTTGACTGCAAGAGATAAGTTTTATTTCCATGCAAAATTCCTGGCTTACCCCCACTTAAACTAGCAGCATGATTACCTGATTCAATACCATGCCCAGCTGCCTCTACAGCAATCATTTCAATTTGCTTATCATCAAGAAATTCATGAAACAAACCTAGCGCATTTGATCCACCTCCAATACATGCCATTAATAAATCAGGAAGTTTTTTTTCAGCTTTTAAAATTTGCTCCCTTACCTCCTCACCAATTATAGATTGAAAATCTCTTACCATAGCTGGATAAGGATGTGGTCCTGCAGCAGTACCAATAATGTAAAAAGTATCTATTACATTGGTTACCCAATCACGCAGTGCTTCATTCATTGCATCTTTTAAAGATTTTGAACCTGTATTAACGCTTCTGATTTCAGCTCCTAACAACTTCATTCTAAAAACATTTGGCGATTGTCTTTTAATATCTTTTTCACCCATGTATACTATACATGGTAAACCAAATAATGCACATACTGTTGCTGTTGCTACCCCATGTTGACCAGCCCCAGTTTCAGCAATTATTCTCTTCTTACCCATTTTTTTTGCTAAAAGTATTTGACCCATACAATTATTAATTTTGTGGGCTCCAGTATGATTTAATTCATCTCTTTTAAAATAAATTTTTGGACCACCTAAATCTTTTGTAATTCTCTCTGCAAAAAATAAGGGACTAGGCCTTCCTATATATGTTTCCATGTAATTGTTTAATTCTTCTTTAAAAATTTTATCATTCTTTATTTTTTCATATTCCTTTTCTACCTCAAGTATTAGAGGCATCAGGGTTTCTGAAACATATCTTCCCCCAAAAGATCCAAAATATCCTTTTTCGTCAGGAAGTTTTTTAAAAGAATTTTTAATTGTCATAAAATAATCTAAATAAATTGTTTATTTTTTTACTACTTTTTATACCTAATGATTGTTCTACACCTGATGAAAGATCAATGCCATGAGGATTTATTGTTTTTTGTATTTTTTTTATATTTGATTCATTTATCCCCCCCGAAACAAACCAAGGTAGCTTAATTCTAACTTCTTTTAATAAATTCCAATTAAAAGATTTAGAATTTCCACCAGGTAGTTCATTTAATTTAGGCTTATAATCAAATAGTAAATAATCAATATTTTCAAAATTATTAACTTTAATTAAATCACTCTCACTTTTAATAGAAATTTTTTTAATTATTTTTAGTTTAAATTCATTTTTGATTTCATTAATATATGATTGACTTTCATCACCATGTAATTGGATATATTTTAAATTTAAAAATTTAATAATATTTTTTAATTCACTAATTTTATGATTAACAAATACTCCAACTGGCTTTATTACTAATTTATTTGAAAATTCAATTAGTTCTTTAGCTTCAATATAGCTTATATTTCTTGGGCTTTTTTCATAAAAAATTAAACCAAAAAAATCAACATTATTTGCTTCACAGCAAATCAATGAGTCTTTTTCTCTTAATCCACAAATTTTGAAAATCACTTCTCTTTAATACTCTTATTTATTTCTTTAAGTGTGTTTAGTGGGTTGTTTGACTCTACAATTGGTCTACCGATTACTAAATAATCTGCCCCTAAATTAATTGCTTCTTTTGGTGTGAGAATCCGTTTTTGATCATCTTTTTTGTTAATTTGTTTTTTTTCTAATCTTATACCTGGTACAACTATTAGCATTTTATTTCCCACTTCTTTTCTTACAGTTGCTATCTCTAGAGGACTACAAACTATTCCATCAAGATTATTTTTTTTAGCGTTAATTGCAAATAGTTTTACTAATTTATTAACGTTTTGATTATTATAATATTTTTTTGTTTGATCACTATTTAAGCTGGTAAGAATTGTTACTCCAAGTATTTTAGTTTTGTTTTTTTTTAGTTTTGCTGATACTTTTTGCATTTCATCACCACCGCTAATGTGAATTGTAGAGAGTAGAGGTTTTAATTTCACTATAGCTTTCAAAGCTTTCTCTACTGTATTTGGTATATCATGTAATTTAAGATCTAAGAAAATATTTGGCGAAAGCCTATAAATCTTTTTATAACCTTCTATTCCATAATTATAGAAAAATTCCTTACCAATTTTAAATCCATATGCCTCAGATTTAGTTTTTCTTACTATAGAAACTATCTGCCTAAGATTTTTATTATCTAATGCAACAATTACTTTATTTGTCATCCCCTGAACTAATATGATTTAGTTTTTTATGAAGAGTTTTTCCAATTTTAAAATGAAGTTTATAAGTTTTATCTTTAAATAAAAGTTGATTATTTTT
This sequence comes from uncultured Alphaproteobacteria bacterium, assembly GCA_902596365.1. Lineage (GTDB taxonomy): Bacteria > Pseudomonadota > Alphaproteobacteria > HIMB59 > CACPNW01. The sequence goes on along the minus strand of CACJTT010000005.1, from coordinate 9,760 downwards.
TGGGTTTCTAACCTGCTTTTCTTTATTAATTTTTTTTTTAATTGTGCCAAATCCTCTTATTTCAATTGCATTTCCACTTTTTAAACTTGAAGTAATTTTTTTAAAAAATATTTTTAATATTAACTCAATATCGTAACTACTTAGATTATTATGTTTCTGCTGAAGTTTTTCAATAATTTCAGATTTTAACATCTACTTATTTTTTTTTCTTAAGAACAGAACCTAGAATATCCCCAAGAGAAGCTCCAGAGTCACTCGACCCATATTTAGACATAGCTTCTTTTTCATCAATAATTTCAATTTCTTTTATGGATAAGTTAAGAGACCTACTTTTTTGATCAACTGATAGTATAATTGAGTCAACTTGCTCCCCTACAGCAAATCTATCAGTTTTTTGTTCATTTTTATCTCTCGATAGGTTAATTTTTTTAATTAGACCATAAATTTGATCATTTAATTCAACTTTTAAAAACTTTTCATTTAATTCAGTTATTTTACCAGTAACTTTAGATTTGATTGGATTTGTTTCTATAAAATTTTGAATTGGATCATTAGATAACTGTTTAATACCTAAGCTAATTCTTTCTTTATCAACATTAATTTCCAATATTTTCACCTTAACTTTGTCACCTTTTTTATAACTTGCTAAAATTTTTTCACATTCTTTTTCATCCCAATTTAAATCAGATACATGAACCATACCATCTATTTCCTCGTGAACTTTTACAAAAATTCCAAAGTCCACAATATTTACTACTTCAGTCTCGAAGCTATCATTAACATTAAATTGATCAGTTAATTTAGACCATGGATTTTCTTTTGTTTGTTTAATGCTACATATTAATTTTCTTTTCTCTTCATCTATCTCTGTTATTTTGACACTTATTGTATCACCAACATTGAATAGTTTTGATGGATGAGGTGGCTTTTTTAACCAACTTAGTTCATTTGTTGTTATAGTACCATCATATTTTTCATTAACTAAAATATTCAAAGACGTATCATTAATTGAGTTAATTTTAGCAGATACAATATTATTGATTGAGATATTTTCCTCTAAATCATCCCATGGGTTTTCTTCAAGTTGTTTAATTCCCAGGCTAAGTCTTGATAACTCCTCATCAAATTTTAAAACTTTAACTTTTATATCTTGACCTAAAGAGAGAATATCAGAAGGGTTGTTGATTTTAGTCCAAGATATATCAGTAATATGAACTAACCCATCCATCCCTCCTAAATCAATGAAAGCTCCATAATCAGTTAAATTTTTTACCTTACCTTCAATAATAGAACCTTCTTTAATTGAACTTAGCAGTTCTTTTTTTTGTTCCTTAAGCTCTACTTCAGATATAGCTTTTCTAGATACAACAATATTTCCTCTAAACTTGTCCATTTTCAATATCATAAGATCAAGAGGTTTGTTAAGAAGCTCTTTGGTATCTTTTATTATTTGTCTAGCATCTATTTGACTCCCCGGCAAAAAAGCAACTACACCGTTCAAATCAACACTCATGCCGCCTTTGACCCTATTGAATGGTGTGCCAGTAACAACTTTATTGTTGTCAAATGAATCTTGAAGAGTATTCCATGCTTTTTGTTTTACTGCCTTTTCTCTTGATAAAACAGTTTCTCCATTTGAGTTATCAATATTTTCTACATAAACTTCGAATGTGTCTCCAACATTTATTTCAGGCTTTTGACCAGGTCTTGTAAACTCAGATAATGGAATTCTACCTTCACTTTTTAAACCAACATCTATTGTAACAATATCATTTTCGAAAGAAATAACATTTCCATTAACAATTGTTTTTTCTCGAATTGATTTATTTTCTAAAGATTTGCTAATTAGCATTTCATAGTCAGAGTTAGTAATTTTTTTTTGTTCAGTTTTTTCCATTATTTAATTTGTCCAATCAATTCGTTTATTTTGTTTAATGTTTCTCTAAAAGAGCAAGAATTATCTATAATATGAGCACCTTTTGGCACTACTAAAGGTGAATTTTTTCTAATTATATCTTGTCTATCTCTCAATTTAATTTCCTTTAAAATTTCGGCGTATATAGACTTTTCACCCAAATCAATCAACTGTTTATGTCTTCTTTTAGCTCTAACAATAGGGTTTACTTCTATAAATAGCTTGAGATCAGCATTTTTGAAAACAACAGAACCAATATCTCTACCATCAATAACAAACCCCTTTTTCTTTGTTTTCTGTTTTGTATGAAAAATTTGCTGTTTATTTACATGAATTCTAACAAAATTAATTTTTGCAATTATTGACGATATTTTTCCTATATGCTCATTTCTCAAATTATTATTATTTCTTAGAGAAAAATTATTATTTTTAATAAGTTCTTCTTTTATTTTATTAAGTTTTTTTAGATTAACTTTATTATCAATTAATAATTTTGCAGTTTTTCTGTATAAAAGACCTGAGTCTATGTGAATAAAATTATATTTTTTAGCAATATATTTTGCAATACGTCCTTTGCCAGAACCTGCAGGTCCATCAATAGTAATTAAGACTTTTTTCAAGTTAAATTGCCACCAGCTCTATTAAATTGTTCTTTAAAAGATGGAAAGCTAGTGTTGATCGAATTGGATTCATTTATATGAAGCTTCCCAATTTTTGAGCCTAACACAGCAAAAGACATTGCTATTCTGTGATCAAAATCTGTTCTTATTTCAGAATTTATAATTTGTTTATTTTTTATAGGATTTATAAAGAGATCATTATTTTTAATTTTACTGTAACAACCACATCTATTTAAATTATTATTTATTAATTCTAATCTATCACTTTCTTTTACTCTTAATTCATCTAAACCATTAAAATAACTAGGCGAATTTGCTTGTGATGCTGCAATTGATAGAATTGGAAATTCATCTATCATTAACTTAGCCATTTTTTCATCTAATTCACACCCATTCAGCTCTGAAGATTTGACATTTATGTCTGCAACAATTTCACCAGCTCTATTTTTTTGATTAAATATTTTTATGTTTGCGCCCATTCTTTCTAAAGCAATTAATAATCCATTTCTTGTTGGATTAATGTTTATATTTTTTAAAGTAACATTTGAGTTTTTATTTATTAAAGCTGCAACAATAAAAAATGAACTACTTGATAAATCAGAAGGAACATCAATATTTTTTGGTGTAAGTTCTTTTTTTCCATTAATTATAATCTCAGAGGAATTACCAAATTTTTTTGTACTAATGTCAGCTCCAAACGTTTCAAGCATTATTTCAGTATGATTTCTGGTCACATGCTTTTCTTTTATGCAACTAATTCCTTCTGTATTTAATGCTGCTAATATCAGCCCTGATTTAATTTGAGCTGAGGGTATGTCAATTTGTGTTTTGCAATTATTTAAAATGGCTCCTTTTATACGTAATGGTAATTTTCCATTTTGATCTTCAATTTTAGCACCCATTTCAATTAAAGGTTTTGTAATTCTTTTCATAGGTCTGGACGAGAGAGATTTATCTCCTGTTAAAACTGTTTCGAATTTTTGGGAGGCTAACAAACCTGTTAATAATCTTGCACTAGTTCCTGAATTACCTAGGTATAATTCATTTTTTGGTTTTGTTAGTGCATCTAAGCCTTTTCCATTAATAATTATTTTTTTATTTTCTTCTTTTATCTCAACACCCATTTCTATAAATGCATTCATTGTTCGAAGTACATCGTCAGATTTTAAAATATTTGAAACCTCACAAATACCGCTTGCTATTGAAGGAATTATAATTGACCTATGTGATATTGATTTGTCACCTGGAATTTTTATAGATCCATTAATACCAATCTTAGTTTGTTCACTGAACATAATTAAATTGTAAAATCGCTACCAAGATAAAATTTCTTTATCCTATCGTCAGAGATGGCTTCACTAGGGTCTCCTCTGAAAAATATCATTCCTTCGTTTACAATATAAACTTTATCCACTATTTTTAATGTTTCTCTTACATTATGATCTGTAATTAAAACTCCAATATTTTTTTGTTTTAATTTTTTTATTATAATTTTTATTTCTTCTATTGAGACTGGATCAATTCCAGTTAAAGGCTCATCTAACAGAAGGTACTTTGGCCTTGATGCTAATGTTCTTGCAATTTCTAATCTTCGCCTTTCACCTCCTGAAAGAACTATTGATTTAGATTTTCTAACATGATTAATATCGAATTCGTTCAGCAGGCTTTGCAAAATTATATTTTGCTTATTTTTATCTTTTTCTACAATTTCAATTATAGCAAGTAAGTTGTCTTCAACATTCATGCCTCTAAAAATTGAGGGTTCTTGTGGTAAATAACTAATGCCCTGAAGTCCTCTTGAATAAATAGGCATTTTAGAAATCTCAACCTTATCTAAAACTATTGAACCAGTATCTGGCTTTACTAAACCCACAATCATATAAAATGTTGTAGTTTTTCCTGCTCCATTTGGACCAAGTAAACCAACAATTTCACCTCGATTTATTGATATACTGATATCTCTAACAACTTTCTTATTACCGTAGGATTTAGAAATTTTATTTACTATTAATCCGTCATCTAGAAGTTGAAATTTATTCATTTGAGTTTTTAATTGTTACCTTTACTTTAGAGGTATTATCCGATTTTACTTTATATGAATTTTTAATAGTATCAAAATAACCATAATCACCAGTAATGATTTCTTGTCCTTTTACAATTTTTACTTTTGAGAATAATTCAATAATGTTTGTTTGATCATTATATACAGCTTTTTGCGCATTCATCTCAAGATTTTCAGTTTTAATTGTTAATAAATTCTTATCCTCTACATTAAGTTTTTTTATTTGTTTTTTATCATCAAATTCTGAAAAAACTCCACTTATGTATTCACCATATATATCTAGGTCAATATTTTGAAGATTAGAATTAGCACCTCTTAATTCAAAAGTGCCTAATGCATTATTCACTTTAATTGATCCATCTGAACTCATTTTTGTTTCCTGCATATTGAGAAATGAATTCTTTCCACTAACAATTATCTCTTCTAATTTAATATTAATATTTATTTCATCACCTTTTCCAGTAACACCATATTTTATAGCATTTAAATTAGAGCTACCTTTTGCTTCAAGTGAAGTAATATCATATAAATCAATCTCAAAATTTGCTTTTACTCTATCTGCAGTTATTTCAAAATCATCTGAAGTAATTGTTACGTTTTTTTTTAATAAATAATATTTTTCATTTTGAAATACTTCAATCCCATCATCGGTAGTTATCTCAGTTTCGCCTATTCCCCTTGCTGTTCCAGAAACTGGATATGATACTAAAAACATATAGATAATGATTAACTTTGCAAAATTCATTTTATTTTTAAAATTGTTTGTCCTTTAAAATTTATTATATTACCATTTTCAATTATTTCAAAGCCTGCCGATACTATAAATGTTTTTTTTGATGAAAATTTTGACTCATTTTCACTTGTTGCTACAAGATTTTTTCTATCAAAAATAACATTATCAGATACTAATTGGAATTCTTTAGATTTAAATTTAACATTATCTTCTAAAAGAATTTTTTCTGCACTTATAAAATTGCCATTTTTAGCTGTAATAAAAATTTCACTTTTTTGACCACTTATTGAAAATTTTGGCTTAACTATGTCTGATTTATTTGTAGTTATATCAGTAATTTTGGGTATTGATTTTTCATTACTAATAAAACTAAAAGCAAAAAAAACTAAGATTAAAATTATTATAAAAGTTATCCAAATAATTAGCTGTCTTTTATTAATTGATAGTAAAAAATTCAATTTTAACTGCTCAGCCTTAATAAATCATGAATATGAATAATACCTACTGGTTTATTTTTCTCACAAATAAACAAACTAGTAATTTTTTTATTATTCATAATGTTTAACGCTTCTCCAATAAGCATTTCTTTATTTCCTGTTGAGGGTTTTTTCGTCATAATATTTACTGCTTTAAGATTAAAAAGGCTGTTATTCATATTCCTTCTCAAATCACCGTCTGTGATTATTCCAATTAATTTTTTATTATTATTTATTACTCCAACACATCCAAAACTTTTTTTGGTCATTGTTAACAAAGTCTTTGTCATTTTATCATTTTCCTTTGCTAATGGTAGAGAGGTACCAGTATGCATTATTTCATGAACTCTTTTCAAATCTTTGCCTAAGTTTCCTCCAGGATGAAAATTTTTAAACTGACTACTTTTAAAACCTTTAAGTTCTAGAAGTGACATTGCTATGCAATCCCCTATCACTAACATTATGGTAGTTGAGCTTGTAGGGGCAAGATTATGAGGACATGCTTCAATTGGTTTTTTATAAACTATTCCTACTGCTGAATTTTTATTTAATAAACTTTTTGCGTTACTTGAAATACTTACTAATGGAATATCAAATCGTTTTGAGTAACTTATTATGTTATTTAATTCAGAGGTTTCCCCTGAATTTGAAATTGCTAAAATACAATCATCTTTTGTAATTCCTCCTAGGTCACCATGACTTGCTTCTGTTGCATGAATTAAATAAGATGGTGTTCCAGTGGAAGCTAGTGTAGCTGAAATTTTATTTCCAATGTGAGCGCTTTTTCCAACACCTGTAACAATTACTCTGCCTTTAACTTTGCTAAGAAGAATTACGGCTTTATAAAAGTTATTGTTAAAAATTTTTGATAAATTTTTCAACTCTTTCACTTCTGTAGAGAGGGTTTTTTTTGCTCTATTGATAATTTTAGATTTGTTCATTTTAATGTTTAAATATATCTACATCATGCCAACCATGCAAATCTAGATCAGTTCGATAGCTTATAAAATCAAAACAAGCATTAGCGATTTTTGTCCTATTTTCTCTTTTCAACATAATATCTAATTTATTTTTTATTTTATGAAGATGCAACACATCAGTTGCTGCATATTTTTTTTGATCTTTTGATAGTTTACTGCCCCAATCTGATGATTGTTCTGCTTTTGAAATTGTTTCATTTAGCAGTTCTTTACAAAGATCTTTGTACCCATGTTTATCGGTATAAGTTCTAACAAGCTTAGATGCAATTTTGGTACAATAAATATTTTTAATTTCTATTTTAAAAGCATTTTTTAAAACTGCCACATCAAATCTAGCGTAATGAAAAATCTTTGTAATTTTATTATTTTTAAGAAGCTTTAGTACATTTTTCGGTTTTTTTCTCAAATCTAAAATTTTTACCAAATGACAAGTCCCATTTCCTGATGACATTTGTATCAAACACAGTTTATCTCTCGCAGGATTTAATCCCATAGTTTCTGTATCAATGGCAATAAAATCCCCTAAATCTGTATTTTCAGGTAAGTCATTCTCATAATATTTTATTTTCATTTGCAATTTATTTGTTCTTTATTTCAAATAATTAAGTTGTTATAGCATCAAACTCTATAAAAATCATGAAATCAATAATTATATTTGGTGGCTCTGGATACGTAGGAAGAAATCTAATTAGAAGGTTTGCAAATGACAGTTATAAAGTCATTGTTCCCTATCAAAAACAAACCAATGAGGCCAACTTAAGACTTCTTGGTTCAGTTGGTCAAATTGTTCCTTTTCACTTTACTTCATTTCAAAATCCAAAACTGCTGACTCTTTTAAATAATGCTGATATCTGTATTAATTTAAAAACTTCCTGGTCATCAAATAAGTCAGAATTAATAAGGTCCATTTTGGATTTTAATTCTGAATTAATAAATGAGTTAAAGCGATCAACTTCTATTAAAAGATTCATTTTTTTCTCTGGTCTAGGTACCGAAAATAGATCAACTTTTCGTAATGAAATCATTTCAAAAACAGAAGATCAAATATTAAAAAAATTACAGAATTCTGTAGTAATTAGGCCAAGTGTTATTTTAGGCAATAATGATCAATTTTTATCAAATCTCTTACCAATTTTTAAAATGTCTTTTTTTATTCCATTATTTGGTAATGGCAGTAAAAAATTTCAGCCAGTTTTAATCGATGATGTTGTAGAATTTGTATCTAAAACAATTGAAAAGAAAAATATTGATAAAAAACTTTTTGAATTAGCGGGACCTGAAATTTTTACCTATAAAGAATTTTATAGTCACATTGCTGATGCTTTAAATAAAAAAAGAGTTTTTGTACCTTCTCCTATGTTAATTATGAAACCACTAGTTGCTATAGGTGAAAAATTACCTTTTTTTCCTATAAATTCTGAACAATTATCTCTTTTTGAGACTGATAATATCCTAAAAAACAAAGAATCTGGCTTTGATTACTATGCAATATCCCCAAAAAGAGTTATTCCAGCTATTAAAAAATCGTTGTAAAACATAGAAAATTATAAAATCAGTATCATAACGGTACTAAATATGTAATTTTTGTATTTATTTTTACTTGCATATTCGTTATGTGCATGTTTCCTTAAATATTAGTATCAAAAATGTACAAATGTTAAAATTTACTTCAATAAATAAAGAAAATCCTAGTAAAGTTGAATCTAAGGTAAGATCAAAAAATTTTGAAGAAATTTATGCAAATTTTGCCAAACAAAAGGCAGAAGAACAAGCTTCTCGTTGTTCTCAATGCGGAGTTCCTTTTTGTCAGGTTCATTGTCCTCTTCACAATAATATTCCTGACTGGTTAAAACTTACAGCAGAAAACAGATTAGAGGAAGCTTATCAAGTTTCAAGCTCAACTAACAACATGCCTGAAATATGTGGGAGAATATGTCCGCAAGATCGATTATGCGAGGGTAATTGTGTTATCGAACAATCAGGTCATGGAACTGTAACAATTGGTTCAATTGAAAAATACATAACCGACACAGCTTGGGATAAAGGATGGATAAAAAAAATTGAACCAACCATTATTAGAGATCAAACTGTTGGAGTGATTGGTGCTGGTCCAGCAGGTTTAGCGGCAGCTGAGGAATTAAGAAAACTTGGTTATAAAATTACAATTTATGATAGGTATGACAGGGCAGGAGGACTGCTTATTTATGGAATACCAAATTTTAAATTAGAGAAAGAAATTGTTACTAGAAGAACTAAACTTTTAGAAGATAGTGGAGTTGAATTTAAGTTAAACTTTAATGTTGGTAAAGATAAAACTTTTGATGAGTTAAGAAAAAGTCATGATGCAATTGTTATTGCTACTGGTGTTTATAAATCAAGAGATATTAATCTTAACGAACAAAATTTTTCAAATGTAGTTCCTGCTTTAAAATATTTAACAGCAAGCAATAAAGTTGGATTAAAAGATAAGGTTGAAGAATTTGATAGTGGATTACTTAATGCAAATAATAAAAATGTTGTCGTAGTAGGTGGAGGTGATACAGCGATGGATTGTGTTAGGACTGCTGTTAGACAGGGAGCTAAAACGGTGAAATGTCTTTACCGCAGAGATAAAAATAATATGCCTGGCTCTCAAAGAGAAGTTGAAAATGCTATTGAAGAGGGTGTTGATTTTAACTGGCTAACACTTCCAACACTTTACCAAGGAAATGATAAATTAGAAGAAGTAAAAATCGTAAAAATGGAACTTGGTTCTCCAGATGAAAGTGGTCGAAGAAAACCCGAGATTAAAGAAAATAGTGAAGAGATTTTAAAATCAGACTTGGTTATCGAGGCTTTTGGTTTTGAGCCAGAAAATCTACCTGTGATGTTTAATGAATCCTCTCTTAATGTAACGAAGTGGGGGACCCTTAAAGTTGACTATAAAAATTTAATGACATCTCTTGATGGTGTTTTTGCTGCGGGTGATATTGTC
>CACJTT010000004.1 GCA_902596365.1 uncultured Alphaproteobacteria bacterium | reverse complement strand
ATAATATAAAATATATAATAAATTGTATTGGTACATTTAATAAAAATGCTGACTTGGAATATGTTAATTGTACTTTGCCAATAAAAATCCTAAATAAAATAAATGAAATTAATACAAATAATTATATTTTTATTCAATTAAGCTCTTTATCTATTTATGGAAATGTTTTTAAGGATAATGAGAATTTAATAGATGAAAATACTTTAGAAAAACCTATTTCAAAATATGGTAAATCAAAATTGCAGTTTGAAAATTACTTGATAAATCAAAGGAATTTAAATTCTAAATTTAAATACCTAATATTGAGAATCCCACTTATTTTTTCAAACAGTTTGTTTCCAAAATTTTATAAAGTTATTAAGAAGTTAATTAAATATAATTTATTTTTTTATTTAAAAGATAGAGAGTCGGTAGTTAATCATTTGTCTTTAAGTGATTTGTGTAATATTATCTATTTACTGATTTCTAATGAAACAATTAATGAAAAAATACTTATTGTAAGTAATTGTAAATTTAGAGAATTTATATTTAAAAAATTATTTTTTCTTAATAATGTCGTAATTCCTAATTTTTTAGTTGTTACTTTTAAAAACTTATTTTTAAAACTTAATTTTAATATATATGCATTTAACCTGCTATTAAACAAAACAAAATTTTCAAATGAAAAATTATTTAAAGAAATAAAACGAACTTACAAATTTGAAAAACCAAATTTCTATGAAAAATAAAAAAATATGCTTTGTATCAACCACATATAAACCTATTAAATTATTTATGTTAGATAATTTAATTTCAATAAATAAAAATTTTGAAATTTATATTTTTTGTAAGAATGCAAATGAATTAAAAAATGATGTTTTAAATTTAAATATACATTTGTACAATGTAAATTTTTCAAGAAAAATTAATATTTTAAATGATATAATTTGCTTAATAAAACTTTTTTTCTTAATTAAAAAACATAAATTTGACATTGTGCATTCTATGAATCCAAAGACTGGATTACTCAGTATGATTTCTGCATCTTTATTAAATGTAAAAACAAGAATTCATACTTTTACTGGTCAGGTTTGGTTTAATAAAAAAAAAACTATTTTAAAAAGTATATTGATTCTATCTGATAAAATTATTTCAAAACTTTCAACACATTTATTGTGTGACAGTTTTTCACAAAAAAATTTTCTATTGAAAAAAAAAATTACTGATAAATCAAAGATTAGAGTTTTAGGTAATGGCTCAATAAATGGAGTAGATATTAAGAAATTTGCATTATCTAAAAAAAATATAAATACGTTAAGAAAAAATATTGGTATTTCTATTACTGATTTTGTTATTCTTTATGTCGGAAGATTCAATCAGGAAAAAGGAATTCTAAATTTATTAAAATCTTTTAATAATTTTATTGAAGGTAAAAGTAATGCTTTATTATTGTTTGTGGGAGATGATGAAATGAAATTAAAAAGTTTGATTCATGATAAGTATTATCATCTCATTGATAAGATCAAAATCTTTAATTTCACAGATAATATCAATGAGTTTTATTTATTATCAGATCTTTTTGTTAGTCTTAGCTACAGAGAAGGTTTTGGTAATGTTTTGATTGAAGCTGGCTCATCATCTTTACCTTCTTTAGTCTCAAATATATATGGCTTCAATGAAATAATTAGTAATAATAAAAATGGATTTCTTGTAAACAATGAGGATACTGTAAATATTATTAAGTATATGGAATTATTTTACAATAATATTGAGTTAAGGGAAAGATTTGGTAAGAATGCATTTGATAATGTAAAACAAAAATACTCTAGAGAATTTGTTATCAATAAATTCAAAGAATTTTATTATGAAATATTATGAAAAAAATTAATATTGCAGTAATTGGCTTAGGTTATGTTGGATTACCTTTATTTGAGGAGCTTAGAAAATATTTTAATACGTTTGGGTTTGACAAAGACCAAAAAAAAATTAACTTTTTAAAAAAAAAAAATAAAAACAAAAAAAATTATTATGTTACATCAAATGATTATTCAGTACTGAATAAAGTAAATTTATATATTGTAACTGTACCAACACCGATTAAAAAAAATAAATCTCCAGATCTGTCATTTATAAAAAGTGCTTCAGTAACTATTGCTAAATTTATGCAGAAAGATGATATTGTTGTGTATGAGTCAACTGTTTATCCAGGAGTTACAGATAATTATTGTGCTCCAATTTTAGAAAAATATTCTAAACTTAAATACAATAAGGATTTTTATTGCGCATATTCTCCTGAAAGAATTAATCCTGGAGATAAAAATCATACATTAAGAAAAATCAGAAAAATAGTTGCAGCTAATAATCCAAAAACTCTTAACATTGTATCTAGCATTTATAATAAAATTATAGATGCTGGTATTTATAAAATTAAAGATATTCAGATAGCTGAAGCTGCAAAAGTAATTGAAAACACTCAGAGAGATCTCAATATTGCATTTGTAAATGAGCTATCAATTATTTTTAATAAACTTGGAATTAATACAAAGAAAGTAATTGAAGCAGCTGGAACAAAATGGAATTTCAGTAAATTTTATCCTGGACTGGTAGGAGGACATTGTATTGGTATTGATCCATATTATCTATCTTATATTGCAAAAAAAAATAATTATAAATCAAAAATAATTTTAGCAGGAAGAAAACTTAATGAACAGATGGTTAATTATATTTATTCACAATTCAAAAATAAATTAAAATTAAAAAAAATAAATTTGTCCAAATCAAATATTTTAATTATGGGAATAACATTTAAAGAAAATACAGATGATTTTAGAAACTCTAAATCAATTGAACTATTTTATAAATTAAAGAAAGAATCTAGAATTGTGCATATTTTTGACCCATTGGTAAATTTAGAAAACATGAATAATGAATTAAAAAAATATTTTATTTCTAAACCCAAAAAAAACTTTTATGATGGTATACTTTTAACTGTTCCTCACAAAACTTTTAAAAATATGGGGTTACAAAAAATTAAATCTTTTCAAAAAAAAATAAATATTTTTTTTGATATTAAAAATATATTCAATTCTTCAAAATCAGATTTTACACTCTAGATGTTAAAAATTATTTTTGACAAAATAATATCAATAATATTGATTATTTTTTTCATTATTCCAATTTTAATCATTATAATCTTAATAAAAATAGATTCCAAAGGTCCAATTTTTTACACATCAATTAGAATTGGGAAAAATAATAAATTATTTAAAATGCCTAAATTCAGAACAATGAAAGTTAATACTCCAGAATTAGCAACTCATAAATTACCTAATTATAATATGCACATTACTCGAGTGGGCAAAATACTTAGATCAACAAGTTTAGATGAAATACCTCAAATCTTTACAGTTTTTTTTGGTAATATGTCACTTGTTGGCCCAAGACCTGCCCTTTATAATCAAGCAGATTTGATAAAATTAAGAACAGACAAAATGATTGACTCCATAAAGCCTGGAATAACAGGTTATGCTCAAATTAATGGTAGAGATAATTTGTCTATTAAAAAAAAAGTTGAATACGATTACTTTTATTTAACAAATAGTTCTTTCTATTTTGATTTAAAGATATTATTCAAAACTTTTATTATAGTAATATTGAGAAAAAATATAAAAAATGAATAATTTTAAAAAAAAAATTATATTTTTACCAAGAAAGTTAAAAGTTACAATTGTACTACTAATTGATATATTCCTCTTTTATTTTTCATCATTTTTGGCATTATCATTACGTTTCGATAAATTTTTTATTGACTTTTATAATCAGCATATTGTTCATATTGGTTTATTAATTTTCATACCTATTTTTTTTTACACTGGTTTATATTCTAGTATTTTTAGATATCAAAATTTTTCTGGCCTAATTAAGATTTGTCAATCTATATTTATTTATGGTATAATTTTCTCTATACTTTTGTTATTTGCAAAAATATCAAACTTTCCTAGGTCTTTTGCAGTTATACAATCACTCATTTTTTTATCTTTAATATCTATATCTAGAGTCTTTTTTGTAAATATTTATATGAATTTTTTATCATCAAATCAAAATAATGAGGAAAAGTTTAAAATACTAATTTATGGTGTAAATGATTTGTCTTTTGAATTAGCAAATAAGATTGGATATAAGTTTATTATAGGTTTTATTTCTGAAAAAAGTAAAAATAAAGTTAAAATTAATAACAAACCTATATTTGGAATTGATGAAATTGATGATGTTTGTAACTCAAATAATATCTCGCATGTAATAATATGTGAGTCTGGTGATGATCTTTCAAAATACCAAAATCTAAAGAAAATTTTTACAAAAAAATCTGTCAAGGTAAGATTTATTGATAACGTTGCTAATGATATGTTTTTGAATACTTACAAAAGTTTAAATGAAATAAATTTGGATGACATAATTGATAGAGAAATAGATATTGATTATGATCTTATAGCTCAAACTGTTAAAGGTAAAAGGGTCTTAATTACTGGGGCAGGAGGATCTATTGGCTCAGAGTTGGCAAGTCAAATTGTAAAGCTCAAGCCATCTTTATTAATACTTTTAGATAATTCAGAATTTAATATTTACTCACTAGAAATAAAATTAGGTAAATCAAATATTAATCAAAATTTAATTTTTAAACTAGTTTCAATTACTGATGAGAATGAACTAAATAAAGTGTTTAATAATTTTAAGCCAAATCTTGTATTTCATGCAGCAGCATATAAACACGTTCCAATCTTGGAGACTAATCCAATTTCCGCTTGTCAAAATAATATATTAGGCAGTGTAAATGTAATAAAAAATTGTTATAAGCATAAAATAGATAAATTTATTTTAATTTCTACTGATAAAGCAGTGAGACCTACAAATGTTATGGGTGCAACAAAAAGATTTGCAGAAAAAATATCTATGTCATATGCAAATAATTTTAAAGACAGCAATACTAAAGTTTATATTGTAAGGTTTGGAAATGTTATAGGTTCAGCAGGTTCAGTAATTCCTCTTTTTAATGAACAAATTAAAAATAAAGAAACATTAACCATAACTCATCCTGATATCACTCGTTATTTTATGAAGATTTCAGAAGCTGTAGGTTTAGTATTATTATCGTCAACTTTTAGAACTTCAGGAAATGTATATTTTTTAAATATGGGTGAACCTATTAAAATTCAAGACATTGCAATAAAAATGATTAAGCTGTATGGGTTCAAAGTAAAAAATCATGATAATGAAACGGGTGATATCGAAATTTTGTATACTGGATTGAGGCCGGGAGAAAAAATGTATGAAGAATTGTTTTACTCAGATGATGTAATGCAAACTTCTCATAATGATATATTCCTTACTAATGATAAATATTTTGATTATAACGTCTCCCTGAAATTAATTGAAAAATTAAGAGTTTATGTTAGTCAAAGTTTAGATAATAATATTTTAGATATCTTAGAGCAAAACATAGAGGGTTTTAAAAATGAGCAAAAAAAATTATCAAATTAAAAATTATATAAACGGAAATCATGTTTCAGTATCCAATAATAATTTAGATATAATTGATCCCTCTACAGGTGAGAAGATTGGTGAAGTAGCTTTATCGGAAGTAAAAGATTTTGAAAATGCTATTAAAAGTTCTGAAACTGCATATCAAAATTGGTCAGAAGTAACACCTTTAAAAAGATCTAGAATAATTTCTAAATACAAAGAAAATATTGAAAAAGATATACAAAATTTAGCTAAATTAGTTTCTTCAGAACATGGCAAAACATTAGAGGATGCTAAAGGTTCTGTAATCAGAGGTTTGGAAGTTGTTGAATTTGCTTGTGGTATTCCACATCTTCTTAAGGGTGAATTCTCTCAAAATGTTGGCACAGGAATAGACTCCTGGTCGATAAGACAGCCATTAGGTATTGCAGCGGGCATAACGCCATTTAATTTTCCAGCAATGGTTCCGATGTGGATGTATCCAATTGCAATTGCTTGTGGCAATTCATTCATCTTAAAGCCTTCTGAAAAAGATCCTTCATGTAGTTTAAGACTTGCTGAATTATTTTCTGAATCAGGACTGCCAGACGGGGTATTTAATGTATTGAATGGAGATAAAGATATAGTAAATATGTTATTAAATGAACCTAAAGTTCAATCAATAAGCTTTGTAGGCTCAACTCCAGTTGCAAAATATATTTATGAAGTATCAGCTAAAAATGGAAAAAGAGTTCAGGCTTTAGGTGGTGCGAAGAATCATCTTGTTGTTATGCCTGATGCCAATATTGATCTAGCTGTCGATGGAATAATGGGTGCAGCTTATGGATCTGCTGGAGAGAGATGTATGGCAGTTTCAGTAGCTGTTGCAGTAGGAGATATAGCTGATCAATTAGTAGAAGAAATAAATAATAAAGCACAAACTTTAAAAGTAGCCCCATGGACAGATCCAGATGCAGAAATGGGCCCTGTTATCTCAATTGAACATAAACAAAAAATAGAAAATTATATTGAAACTGGTAAAAAGGAAGGAGCAAGATTAGTTCTGGATGGAAGAAATATTAGCATTCAGGGTTATGAAAAAGGTAATTTTGTTGGTCCGACCTTATTTGATAATGTGACTAAAGATATGACAATTTATAAAGAAGAAATTTTTGGCCCAGTTTTATCTGTCGTAAGAGCAAAAAATTATGAAGAGGCCATAAATCTTATTAATTCACATTCATATGGAAATGGAACAAGTATATATACTTCAGATGGCGAAATTTCTCGTCATTTTACAACAAATTCTAATATTGGAATGGTAGGAGTTAATGTTCCTATTCCTGTCCCAATGGCTTTTCATAGTTTTGGAGGATGGAAACAATCTTTGTTTGGTGATCATGCAATGCATGGAACTGAGGGGGTAAAATTTTATACAAAACTCAAAACAGTTACTTCAAGATGGCCTAAAAGTATTAGATCAGGTCCAGAGTTTGTTATGCCTACAAACTAATAGATGAAAATTTTAGTAACTGGTTGTGCTGGGTTTATTGGCTTTCATGTTTCAAATTATTTATTAAAATCAAAACACAACGTAATAGGTATTGATAATTTAAATACCTATTATGATGTTAAATTAAAAAAGTCTCGGATTAAAGTTCTCAGTAAGTATAAAAAATTTAATTTTAACAAAATAGATTTAATTAGTTATAATAAATTAAACTCATTAATAAAAAAACAAAATATTAAATATATTGTGCATTTAGCTGCTCAAGCGGGCGTAAGGTATTCTATAGAGAATCCAAAAACTTATTTTAAAAATAATTTAGAGGTTTTTTTTAATATTATTGAATCAAGTAAAACGAATAAAGTAAAACATTTAATTTTTGCTTCAACTAGCTCAGTATATGGTGAAAATAATAATTTTCCATTAAATGAAAATAATAATACTGATAGACCAATTTCTTTTTACGCAGCTACAAAAAAATCTAATGAAGTTTTAGCCCACTCTTATTCTTATATATATAAATTACCCTGCACAGCACTTAGATTTTTTACAGTTTATGGACCATATGGAAGACCTGATATGGCTTTATTTAAATTTACAAAAAATATATTAGAGAATAAAAAAATTGAATTGTTTAATAGAGGAAACCATGAAAGAGATTTCACTTATGTTTCAGATATTGTAAGTGGCATAGTTTCAATATTAAAAAAACCAAAAAAAAATATTATTCCCTTCAATATATTTAACATAGGTAGGGGAAATTCAAAAAAACTAAAAGATTATTTGCAAAGTATTGAAAAAAAATTAGGTAAAAAGGCTATTGTTAAAAAATTACCTTTGCAACTTGGAGACATAAAAAAAACTCATTCAGATATATCTTCATTAAGTAAATACTCTAATTATCAGCCAGAAATAAATATAGATATAGGTATAAGTAAATTCATAGATTGGTATTTAAGTTATTACAAAAAAAAATAATTATATTTTTTTCAATGCATTAATAACTAAATTAGTATCTTCATTTGAATTATAGTGTGTTAAACTTAATCGTATAAGTCCATCATCAGTATCAATGCCTAACGCTTTTAAGCATCTCCAGGCATAAAAATTATCATTTCTAGTAGCAATTTTTTCTGAAACTAAAAAATTACTGATTTCTTTTGAAGATTTATTCATAGAAGTAAAAGAAATAGTTGGAGCTCTATTTTTATTTACAATTTTATTTTTTCCAATCAATCTTAAATTTTCTTTATTGTGTATTAATTCCAAAATAGGATTAGCTATTTCTTCTTCATGTGCTGAAATTAAATCGTTAATTTTATTAATTTTTTTTCTTGTTGATTTATTTTCATTGTCAAAATGATGAGAATATAAGTCTATCATATATTCATAAATCCCTATCAAGGAAACTAACTCTTCGTGATTTGGTCCTCCTGGATTAATTGTATAAGGGTAGCTGCCATCTAAAAATTGATGGTTCTGATTAGGAAGTTTTTTTAAAATATCTTCTTTGCCATACAACAATGCTAAATGAGGGCCAAATGTTTTATATAAACTAAAAGTATAAAAATCAACTCCTAGATCTTTAACATCTGGAAAACCATGAGGAGCATAAGAAACTCCATCACCAATTATAATTGCATTTTTTTTATGGACTAATTCTGAAATTTTTTTTAAGTCATTTACGCTTCCAACAATATTTGAGCAATGTGTTACTGCAACAATTTTAGTTTTGTTATTCAATAAACTTTCTAAATCTTCTATTTCAAGCTCGGCTGTATGAGGATTAATTTTCCATTCTTTTATAATTGCACCAACTTCTGATAATCTTCTCCATGGGCTAATATTAGCTTCGTGATCTTGGTTTGTAACAATTACTTCATCTCCAGGTTTGATTGAATACTTAAGGGCATTTGATAAAACATATAAATTTATTGATGTTGATCCACCTATAATAATTTCCTTATTTGTAGCATTTATCATTTCTGCAAAAAAATCCGTTGCTTTATCCATATTTTCTCCAGCAATTTTAGACATTGGATATTCAGCATAAGGTTGAACTTTAGTAGATCTCATAAATTCATTTAATTTTTTTATTACATGAATCGGCACATAACTTCCTCCTGCGTTTTCAGCAAAACACCAATCTTTACATAAAGGTTCATTAAATGCTGGAAATTGTGCTCTTACAAATTCTATATCTAGTTTGGTATTACTAATATTCAAAAAAAACTCCTATTTAATTAAAATTTATTCTATACTTTTTTAAATGAAAAATAATACAAAATTTGATGATGAAGAGCTTAAAAATAGAATTGATTTAGCTGCAGCATATCATCTTGCTGATATATATGGATTTAGTGATATTATTTGGAATCATATAACTTGCAAAACTTCTGCACAAAAAAATACATTCTTAATTAATAAATTTGGATTAAGATATGACGAAATAACAGCATCAAATTTATTAGAAATAGATCTTGATGGAAATATTATCTCTGGTGAAGGAAAAATTAACTACACTGGTTTTGTAATACACGGTGCAATCCATAAATTCAGAAAAGATTTAAATTGTATAATGCATTCTCATTCAAGAGCAGGTTTAGCAATTTCCTGCTTAAAAAATGGTTTGGAAATTTTGATCCAAGATTCTGCAATGTTTTACAAAAGAATAAGTTATCATGATTGGCAAGGTATGTCGACTAGTGTTGAGGAATGCAAATCTATTTCAAAAGATCTTGGTAATAATCAAACTATGATTTTAAGAAATCATGGTCTTTTAACTGCTGGCGAAACAATTGGTGAAACATTTATGCTTATGTATTATCTTGATAGAGCCTGTAAGGTTCAACTAGATTTACTTCAAACCAATAAAGATATTATAAAACCATCAGATAATTTATTAGAATTTGCTGCCACTCAATATGATGACCCAAGATATAAATTAGGTGAGCATGAATGGCCTGCTTTAAAAAGGATGCTAAAAAAAAATAATAGTATATATGATCAATAATGAAGTTAAGTTATGAAAATATAAATAAAATTAAATCAAGTTTAATTTATCCTTCGCATTTATTTATTGATGGCAAATATCAAAAATCAATTAATGAAAAATCTTTTGATAATATTTCTCCTATTGACGGTAAAATAATAAACAAAATTTATTTTGCTCAGCAGGAAGATATAGATATAACTGTTTCTAAAGCTAGAAAAGCTTTTAATAATGGTTATTGGTCTAATTTACCCCCCGGTGAAAGAAAAAAAATACTTTTAAAATTTGCAACATTATTAGAAAGAGATCGTCTAGAATTATCACTTTTAGATACAATAGATATGGGTAAAACAATTAATGATACTTATAATGCAGATCTTCCAACAAGTATTGATAATGTTGAATGGTATGCTGAGATAATTGATAAAATATTCGATGATATTTCCCCCAGTTCAAAACAATATATGGGTTTGATAACTAAAGAGCCAATCGGAGTAGTAGCAGCAATTGTTCCTTGGAATTATCCTCTTTGGATGGCTATTTGGAAAATTGCACCAGCTCTTATTACTGGAAATTCAGTTATATTAAAACCTGCTGAACAATCTCCCATGAGCGCTATAAAAATTGGTGCTTTGTTGTCAGAGGCGGGCTTGCCGGACGGTGTATTTTCTGTACTTCCTGGTGACGGACCAATAACAGGCAAATCTCTGTGCCTTCATAATGATATTGATTGTGTTGCTTTTACTGGTTCTGGTGAGGTTGGGAAACTAGTATTAGAATATTCTGGTCAATCCAACATGAAAAGAGTGCAATTAGAGTGTGGTGGAAAATCGCCAAATATTATTTTTTCAGATTGTCACGATTTAGATGCTGCGGCAGAAGCTTCAGCATATGCTATCTTTGGAAATCAAGGAGAGGTCTGTTCTGCAGGTTCGAGACTTATTGTACAAAAAGAGATTGAAAATGAGTTTATAAATAAAGTTGCTAAATTAAGTAAAAATATGCAACCAGATGATCCTTTTAATCCAAAGTCATTTGCTGGAGCAATAGTAAATACTGAACAGTTAGATAAAATAAATAAATATGTAAATATTGGTAAGGAAGAGGGAGCTAATGTTGAAGTTGGAGGTAATATTACTATGAAAGAAACAGGAGGGTGTTATTTTGAGCCAACAATTTTTAAAAATGTAAAAAATAATATGAAAATCGCACAGGAAGAAATTTTTGGACCTGTTCTTACAACTTTGACTTTTTCCAATTTTGAAGAAGCCATATCAATTGCTAATGATACAGAATATGGCCTCGCTGCAGGTGTTTGGACGAAAGATATTAACAAAGCCATTAGAGCTTCTAGAGAAATAAGAGCAGGAACAGTTTATATTAATAATTATGAGGAAGGTGTTGACTCTACAATCCCACTTGGCGGATATAAACAATCTGGTATTGGTAGAGATAATGGTTACCAAGCATTGGAAAATTACCTTCAAGTTAAATCTACTTGGATTAAAATTACTTAAACTTTAATTCTATTTAAATAGTTAAGTTTTGAAATAATTTCTTCTCTTTCAATGTAATAACCTTGCAGATGTCTATTACCTGAATTTGGATCAAACTCTTTTCTCCCATGCAATACTCTTCTATTATCAAAACAAAAAATATCACCTGCTTTTAACTTAAACTCTATTTGAAATTTTTTGTTATGCAGAAGTTGATAAAAAAAAGTATAAGCTTCATAAAAGTGATCCATAATTTTAGGACTTAGATCCAATGTTCCCATTGCACCTAAATTTATTCTTATTTCTTGATAATCATTATTTTTGTTAATTTTAATTATAGTTGTTTTTTGGATTCTAATGTTTTTTTGTGTATAATCATTATCTTTAAAGACAACTTCATTTTCATTTAATAATTTGAATTTTTTAAATTCTTTATTTTTTAAATAGTCAGCAACAGCAAAACCATCAACAGCGGTTGAACTACCTCCGTCAGCATCGTTTTTTAAGCAATGCAAAAATTGATATCCAGGCACATATTCATAGTAAGGAAGGTCTGTATGATTTGGGAGCGCATCAGCAGTATATGCTTGATTATTTGGTTTAGGTATATTTATAACTTCAAAAGGTGTTCCAAAAAATGTTTCACGATATTTTCCAATCTTATCTAAAATTTTAAACGCAGATTTATTTTTAGTAGGAGCATTTTCAAGAATTGCTATTCCAAATGAATAAATTGCTTTAAGCCATTTTTTTAGTTCTTTTTCATCTGAAATTATTTTTTTATAATCAAATACTACTGATTGAATTTTATTGGCAAATTGTGATTTCCATAATTTATAATCAGATTTGTATGATTTTAGATTTTTTTCAGTATAACAATTGTCTCTTATCCATTTTAAACTAAATATCGAATTATGATTATTTTCAGACCAAGAAATGTTCAGACTTTTGTTAGTAAATTTAAAATCTACAGGTTTGATTTTGTTGTTAACAGATAGAATATTGAAATTTCTCATTCTGGTATCTCTATGAAATGCACTAGGACAGTTATCTCTAAGCCAAAGAAAATGAAATTTACTTATATGTTTATCCCCCCAATATATCTCAAGGTATTTATTTCTTTTTTTAATTTTAACTATTTTATATTTATCTTGCATTTAAAATAACTTTACTATTGGCTATCATAAATTTAATTTTTATTTAAAACTTTTTTTTTATGAACAAAAAATTACTTGGGATATTATTAATGACTTTAGGGATGTTCTGTCTCAGTGTAAATGATATGACTTATAAAAATTTGACAATGAATTTTCCTGTTTGGGAAGCGATATTTTTTCGCGCATTTAGTGGTTCAATCATTTCGATATTTTTAGTTTATCGCTCAGGGATAGCATCCATAAAAACAACAAAACCAATTAGGCATTTTGTTAGAGCTTTTTCTGCGGTTGGATGTGTTGTGCTTTATATTTTTGGAATAAAATACTTATTGCTTTCAGAAAATATTGCCATAGCCCATAGTGCTCCAATTATTGCAGCTCTATTAGCAGTACCAATTCTCGGAGAAAAAATTGGTATTCATAGAATACTTGCAATAGTTATAGGCTTTATTGGTGTTTTGATAATAGTAAAACCTGGCACTGATTTGTTTCAACTTAAATCGTTACTTCCAATCGGTTCAGCTTTTTTTATGGCTGCAGTGTATTTGTCTACAAGATCTTTAATGAATACAGAGACAAGTACATCAATAGTATTTTACTATTCTTTTTCATTGCTTTTTACTTCCATTATTTTTTTTCCATCAGATTTTATTTTACCAGATGTCTTTAATTTAACTTTGGCACTCAGCCTTGGCGTAATGGGTTCTTTTGGACATTACTTTATGTCACAAGCTGCAAGACATGCAGATGTGGCTGTAACTTCTCCTTTTGAGTATACATCATTTATATTTGTAGGGCTTATGGGATACTTGTTTTTTAATGAAATACCTAGCAATTCTGTAGTAATAGGAGCTATATTAATCATAATTAGCGGTGTTTATGTTGCTTATAGAGAGAGGAAGAATGATTATTAAAAATACCCAATAAATCTGTCATTTTTTTCAAATATGAGTTGTTTCTATATAAATAACCGATATAAAATTCAAATAATTAGGAGGAAAGAATATGAAATTTATTAAAAAATCGTTTCTAGTTCTATCTCTTTTATCATTTTTCTCCCTAAGCTCTTTTAGTGCAAATGCTTGTACTGTTAAAGTTGGAGATTTTGACTGGGATAGTGCTAATATTCATACAGCTATAGGTTCTTATATTATGGAACATGGTTATGGTTGTGATGTTGAAGTAACTAAAGGAAGTACAAATCCAATTTTAGCGGCTTTAATTGATAATCAACTAGATATAATTTTTGAGCACTGGACTGATAACAACGTTGCTTTAATCGATCCAGAATTAGCTTCAGGAAATTTAGTTGATCTTGGCATTAATACACCTGCATCAGAACAGGCTTTCTTTGTTGATAGAGCAACTTCTGAAGCACATGGCATCACTAGTGTAGATGATTTAAAAAAACCTGGTATTTGGGAACTGTTTAAAGATCCTGAAGATCCATCTAAAGGAAGAATTACAAGCTGTATTTCTGGTTGGACTTGTTACACAATTAATCTTGTAAAAATAATGGAATATGGTCTTGGTGATATGTACACAAACTTTGATCCAGGTTCTGGTGGAGCATTAGATGCTGCAATAGCTGGTGCTTTTGCAAAAGGTCAACCAATTGTTACTTATTATTGGACTCCAACAAGTTTAATGGGAAAACCTGAAATTGACATGGTTCGTTTAACTGAGCCTGCTTATGATAAAGCTTGCTGGGACGCTATGATGGTTGTTGTAAATAAAATCAAAGCTGATGGTCCTGACGCTTATGAGCCTTCTTGTGCTAATGAGTATAAAGATATGGCTTTAACTAAGCTTGCTACAGGTAAATTTGCTGCTGATAATGCAGATATTATTGCTTTTGCAGATGCTTATACTATCACAACATCAGTTGTTAATAATATGTTAGCATACTATGTTGATGAGTCAGGTGGAGACATGGAAGCTACAGCAATGCATTATTTAGAAAATCATTCTGAATGGGAATCTTGGGTTCCTGCTGATGTAGCTGCTAAAGTAAAAAGCACATTATAATTCAATATAAATTAAGCCAGGATCATATATAGATCCTGGCTTTAAAATATTTAAAATATGCATAATATATCTAATTTATTTTTAAAAATTGCCTCATCTTTTATTTTTGTTTTACTTATTATTTCTACTTATTATTTATTAATACCTAAAAACATATTTTTTTTATTTTTAAAATTTATTTTCATAATTCCAACAATTACTCTTTTAGTGAATTTATTAAATTTAATACCTAAGTATTTACTTTATCAACTTTCAAAAATATTTGCAGCTGTAGTTATGGTAGCTTTAATAGTTGTTAGTTATCTGTCTTCAAAAAGAAAGCCAGACAATGTTTCAGAACTCTATACAGATTTTACTTGGTTGATTAATTGGCCAAAATGGCTTGATACACCTTTTATGCATTGGATAAACAAAGGTTGGAGAAGTTTTATAGCTGATTATGGAGTAATATTTGATGCTATTGGATACGGACTTCTTAGAGGATATACTGAATTAAAAACCGTCATTGTACAAGCTCCATGGCCTGTAGTAATTATAGGAGTTATTGCTATCACATATTTTACTAGTGGTAGAAAACTTGGAACTACAGTTTTTGTTGGTTTTTGTACATTTTTTATTGGTTTTTTAAATCCGCGTTTTTGGGACAAAGCAATTGAAACAACAACTATGGTAGTAATTGGAATTGCAATATGTATTGTTATAGGTATTCCAATTGGAATCGCGATGGCAAGAAGTGAAAAAGTACGAAACGCAATCTTGCCAATTCTTGACACTATGCAAGTTATACCTGCATTTTGTTATTTAATTCCTGGAATTATTTTATTTGGTTTAGGAGCGATACCAGCGATTATATCTATTTTTATTTATGCATGCCCACCCTTGATTCGCTTAACTGATTTAGGAATTAGATTAGTTGATAAAGAAGTGATTGAAGCGGCAAGATCTTTTGGTGCTAGTAAAAAACAAATGTTGCTAGGTGTTCAATTGCCTTTAGCTTTACCAAATATTATGCAGGGCATTAACCAATGCACTATGATGGCATTAGCAATGGTTGTAATAGCTTCTATGATCGGTACAAGAGGATTGGGAGATGAAGTTTTGCTTGGATTACAACAATTAAATGTAGGTGCTGCTTTAGAGGCGGGTTTAGCAATAGTTTTATTGGCGATAGTGTTAGACAGAATGACTCAAGCATATGGTGAAAAAATACAAGAACGCACTCAGCCAACTAAAAAGAAAAAATAATCTATGCCAAAAATTGAAATCAAGAACGTATATAAAATTTTTGGAAATTCTCCCACTGAAGTATTACCTATGGTTAAAAGTGGAGCAAACAAGGAAGAAGTTTTAGAAAAAACTGGACATACAGTTGGATTAGATAACGTCTCACTTTCAATAGAGGAGGGTGAAACATTTGTATGTATGGGGCTGTCTGGATCAGGAAAGTCAACTTTAATTAGACATTTAAATAGATTAATCGATCCAACAGATGGTGATATTATTGTTGATGGAACTAATATTATGGAATTAGATGAACAACAATTAATTGATTTCCGTAAACATGAATTGAGCATGGTTTTTCAAAGGTTTGGTTTATTTCCTCATAAAACAGTTATTGAAAATATTGGCTATGGATTAGAAATTCAAGGTAAGGAAGCTGAAGAAAGAAGAAAACTTGCTATGATACAAATTGAGTCTGTAGGTTTGCAAGGTTTTGAAGATCAATACCCAAGTCAACTTTCCGGGGGAATGCAGCAAAGAGTTGGTTTAGCAAGAGCTTTAGCTACTAATCCTGAAATACTTCTCATGGATGAAGCTTTTAGTGCTTTAGATCCTTTAATTAGAAGTGACATGCAAAATCAACTTATTGAACTACAAGCAAAACTAAAAAAAACAATTGTCTTTATTACTCATGACTTAGATGAATCTTTAAGATTGGGTGACCATATTGGTATTTTAAATGGTGGCAGACTAGTTCAGGCTGGTACTCCTGAAGAGATTATAATGAGTCCTGCAGATGATTATGTTGAAGCATTTGTTAAAGATGTAAATAGAGCAAAAGTACTTCGAGCTAAAACAGTTATGATTAAAGCGAATGAATTTAATTCCAATGAGATAAAGCTGGCAGATGTTTTTAAAGTTGATGAAGGGTCTTATATTGAACAATTTTTACCTAAAGTGCTGGCAGATAGATGTACTGTCATGGTTGTAGATAAAAAAGGAGATACTAAAGGGTATATTACTGAAAAAGAATTAGCTATTTCTCTAAGTAAAGATGGTTACAATTTAAAATAAATTTTTTTTAAGATTTATGATTTTAAAAAATAAAAAATTCATAATATCTGCTGCTGCTGATGGTATAGGATTTTCCATTTCAAAATTAATCGTTGAAAATGGTGGTAAGGTTTACTTAACTGATATTGACAAAAAAAATATTAATAAAATTAAAGGTAGTAAAAAATTTAAAAATAAAATTTTTGCACAATACCTTGATGTTAATAATTATGAAGAAGTAAAAAAATATTTTTTATCTATTAAAAAGCTAAAAAAGATTGATGGTTTGATTAATAATATAGGTGTTGCGGGACCAACAAAATATCTAGAAAATATTTCAAATGCAGAATGGGAAAATACTTTAAAAACTAACTTAAATAGTCATTTCTATTTTTCAAAGTTCTCTATTCCTTTTTTAAAAAAAAATAAATCTGGCTCAATTGTTAATATATCATCAACAGCGGGATTATTTGGTTTTCCCCAACGAACACCTTATGCTGCAAGTAAGTGGGCTATAATTGGTTTAACTAAAAGTTTAGCTATGGAGCTTGGGGAATATAAAATTAGAGTAAATGCAATTTGTCCTGGTTCTGTTGAAGGTACCAGAATGAAAAGAGTTATAAACTCTAAAGCAAAATTATTAAAGATCACTCCAAATAAAATTCAAAAAGAATTTGAGTTGATGACCTCTATTCGCTCTTTTGTAACAAAAGAAGATATAGCATCTATGGTAGTATATTTATTAAGTGATCATTCAAAAAATATTTCTGGGCAAAGTATTGCAATTGATGGCAATACTGAGAGAATGATTTAGTGAGTAAAAGATTTGACTACATAATTATAGGGGCAGGATCTGCAGGATGTGTTTTAGCCAACAGACTTTCAAAAGATAAAAAAAATACTGTTTGTGTTTTAGAATCAGGACCTCAATCTAACACATGGAAGGTAGATATGCCTAGTGCATTACTCTACACAATGCATGATCCTAAATATAATTGGAAGTATTACTCTGAACCAGAGCCATATTTAAATAATAGAAGAATTTTTTGCCCTAGAGGTAAAATGATCGGAGGATGTTCTTCTCATAATGGAATGGTATTTGTAAGAGGCAATCCATTAGATTTTGAAAGATGGGCATCATATGGTTTGCCAAATTGGAGTTATAAAAATGTTTTACCTTATTTTAAGAAATTAGAGACTTGGTCAGGAGGAGAAAATTTGTATAGAGGGGGAAAAGGTCCTTTAAAAGTAAACAGATCAAAAATTGATGAGAGATTTCCTTTATTTCACTCTCTAATTAAGGCTGCTGCAGAAGCTGGCTATGAAACCTTTGAAGATTCTAATGGCTTTAAACAAGAAGGATTTGGAACATTTGATGTAACGATAGATGGTGGTAAAAGGCAAAGTGTAGCAAGAGCTTATTTAGAAGAAGTTAAAAATTTTAAAAATATTATTGTAAAACACAAAGTAGATGTTTCAAAAATAATATTTAAAGATAAAAAAGCTATTGGTGTAGAGGTTAAAAATAATAACAAAACTGAAATATATCATTGTAATAAAGAGATTATACTTTCTGCTGGATCAATAAATTCACCAAAAATACTTCAATTATCTGGAGTAGGGGATCCTAAACTATTAATGCAAAACAATATTGAAGTAATACATGAATTGCCTGGTGTTGGGCAAAATCTACAAGATCATCTTGAGATTTATATTCAGCATAAATCAAAAACAAAAGACACTCTTTATAACTTATCTACTAGTTATTTTAAGCAAGCTATTGAGGGTATGAAATGGTTTTTATTAAAGAAAGGAATGTTAACATATTCACATTTAGAATTAGGTGGTTTTGTCAAAACATCTGAAAAATATAAACATCCCAATATTCAATTACATTTTTTTCCTTCATTGGTTATTAATCACGGTCTAAAAAATCCTTCATTCGATGGTTTTCAATTTCATGCCAGTCCTAATCGTCCAAAAAGTAGAGGATTTGTTAAAATTAAATCTGATAATTATTTAGATAGTCCAAAAATACAGTTTAATTATCTTGAAGATGAAGAAGATTTGCAACAAATGCGCGATAGTGTGAAAATTGCTAATAAAATATTTACACAAGATAGTATGAAAAAATATCTTGGCGATCAATTAAGGCCAGGCTATGAGGCTGATGAAAGAGAGTTAGACGCTATAATAAGAGAAACTGCTGATACTGCTTATCATCCATCATGTACAAATAAAATGGGAATTGATAATTTATCTGTCGTAGATCAGGAAACCAAAGTGCATGGTTTAAGGAATATAAGGGTAATTGACTCATCGATTATGCCAGATATTTTAAGTGGTAATTTAAATGCTGGAACTATTATGATTGCAGAAAAAGCAGCTGATATGATTATGGGTAAGCAGGAAGATCCAATAAATGCTGAATTTTATAATTAATTTTTACTAGAAGCAGACCATAAATTTATATCTTCTTCTTTTGCAAATTTATCAATTGATTTTAATTCTTTTTTTGTAAAATTTAGATTGTTTAAACTATTTAGGCATTCATCAAGTTGTTTAATTGTCCTAGCTCCAATCAAAGCTGAAGTTACTTCTTTATGCCTTAAAACCCATGCTAAAGCCATCTGGCTAATTGTTTGATTTCTTTTAGAAGCTATTTTTTTTAAATTAATAATTTTCTCTTTATAATTTTTTGTTATTAATTTTGGACTTAATGATGAATTCTCATTTGCTCTAGAAGTAGTAGGTATTTTTTTTATATATTTATCTGATAGCATTCCTTGGGCAAGAGGAGAAAAAGCAATACAGCCTATTCCAAGCTTCTTAAGAGTTTTTAGCAAATCCTTTTCTATCCACCTATTGATCATTGAGTATGAGGGTTGGTGGATTAAGCATTTAATGCCCCTTTGTTTTAAAAGTTTATTCATTTTAATTGTTTGTTTTGAAGAATAGGATGAAATACCTATATACAGAGCTTTACCTTGATGGACTGCACGATGTAAAGCATCAGCAGTCTCTTCTAAAGGTGTATTAGGATCAAATCTATGTGAATAAAAAATATCTACATAATCTAATTTCATTCTATTAAGGCTTTGATCTAAACTTGCTGTTATATATTTTTTTGAACCCCATTCACCATAAGGTCCAGGCCACATATCATAACCAGCTTTAGTGGATACAAGTATTTCGTCTCTATATTTTTTTAACTCATTAGATATTATCTTGCCAAAATTAGACTCAGCAGATCCATAAGGAGGACCATAATTATTAGCTAGATCAAAATGTGTGACACCTCTATCAAAAGCTCTAAAAATCATTTTTTTAGACTCTGATTTAATAAACTTGCCTCCAAAGTTATGCCATAGTCCAAGGGTAATTAGAGGTAAATCTAAACCACTATCACCACATCTTTTAAAATTATTATATGAATATCTTTTAGGATTAGGTTTGTAACTCATATGTTACACTGAAATTAAATTAAAAGCCTATTAATTAAAAGTTTTAATTTTTTCTTAATGTCCAACCATATCTCTCTGAGTAATAAGCATTTGCGTTATCAATTGAATCAAAGTCAATTTTAGAGTCTAATGATTTTTCAATTAACTTACTTTCAAGAGAAATTTTTTCATGATTAGAATTAGTAGCTTTAACCTCTTTACTATTTTCTTTTTTAGTCATTATTTACATTCTTTACAAAAAGAACAATAAATCAAGAAAATAACTGAAAACTAGGGTAAATCTTGTAAAAAAAGTAATTATGTAGTATGTAATGTTGTAAATATTGTAAATTATGGAAATTAATGAAATATCTAATATCGGCTCAAAAATAAGAAAAGAGAGAAGGGCTCTTGGATTATCACAAACTGAATTATCAAAAAAATTAGATATATCAGCTAGTTATTTAAATTTATTAGAAAGTGGTCGGAGAACAATTACTGTTCCTTTATTAATAAAAGTAGGAAATGAACTAGGTCTATCTCTTAAAGATTTAACACTAGAGAGTAATAAAAGAGTTTTATCCGATGTTATGGACGTTTTAAGTAATGAGATGTTTGAGGATCTTGATATTACCAATCAAGAAACAACTGAATTTATTAGTTCAAATCCAAATATAGCGAAAGCTTTACTCACTCTAAATGATACTCATAAATCTTTTAAAGAAGATATGCAAAATAGATTAGAATCAATGGATGTAAATTCTAATGTTGTAGAAAGTCCAAGTCGACTACCTGTAGAGGTTGTTTCTGATTTTTTACAAGATAATAAAAATTATTTTCATGAAATTGAACTTACATCAGAAATGATTAGAAGAAATGCAGGTTTGGAGGATGTCCATAATATTGGATCAGGACTTAAGTTAACAAACTACTTAAAATCAAAACATAATGTAAAAGTTCAAATAGTTCCTGCAAGTGAGGAATTAAAATCATTTAGAAAATTTGAAATTCAAAACAAAATGCTAAATCTATCTGAAATGTTAACTTATACATCGAGGAATTTTCATTTAGCTTATCAGGTAGCTTCACTTGAATCAGAAGATATTATAGGAAACATTATTAATATTAATAATATTGAATCTGACGAGGTAAAAACTCTGTTAAAAATATCGTTGTTAAATTATTTTGCTTCTGCAATTTTAATGCCCTACGATGATTTTTTATCTAATGCAAAAAAAAATAAATATGATGTAGAAATTTTAATGCATCATTATGCATGTAGTTTTGAGCAAGTCACACATCGTTTAACTAACCTACAAAAACCTGGAAATGAAGGTGTGCCTTTTCATTTTTTAAAAACTGACATTGCTGGAAATGTATCTAAAAGGTTTTCATTATCTGGTATTCATATACCAAGACATGGAGGATCGTGCCCTAGATGGAATGTTTACATAGCTTTTCTTAACCCTGGCAAAATACACCCTCAAATTTCAAGAATGCCTGATGGTAAGGTTTATTTTTGTATAGCTCGCGCTTTTGAAAAAGGAATTGAAAAGCATGGTATGCCTAAAAGTTTTGTATCAATAGGGCTAGGTTGTGATATTAAATATGCAAAAGATTTAATTTATTCTGAAGGAATGGACATCAATAATAAAAAATTACAAACTCCAATAGGTGTATCTTGTAGAATTTGTCCTCGCATTGAATGTCAACAAAGAGCTTTTCCACCCATAGATAAAGAATTGAAATTAGATATTAATTTTAGGGGCACTAGTCCCTATGTAACACTTTAAATTTTTACAAGCATTTTTCCGGTATTCTTACCGTTTAATAAATCTACGAAAGCTTTTGGTGCTTTACTTAAGCCTTCATATATTGTTTCTTTTGAAACAATTTTTTTATTTCTTAACCATTCTGACATATCATTTTGAAAATTTTCTGAGTCATTCTCGTGATCAAAAATTAAAAATCCCTTAATAGTTAATCTTTTTACCAGTACATGAGCTATGTTTTTTAATCCTTCAGGTGTCTTAGTTGAATTCATTTGTGAAATTCTTCCACAAATTACAATTCTACCATAATTTTTCATTCTAAATATAGCTGCTTCAAGAAAGTCTCCTCCAACATTATCAAAATACAAATCAAATCCATCTGGCATTATCTCTTTTAATTTTATCACTAAATTATCTGTTTTTTTATAGTTAAAAGCATGATCAACATTCAATTCATTTTTTAGCCAATCTACTTTTTCATCTGAGCCTGTACTCGCAACGACTTTGCAACCATGTAATTTTGCTATTTGACAAACTAAAGAACCAACACTTCCTCCAGCAGCAGATACTAAAACGGTTTGATTTTTTTTAAGCTTCCCAATTTTAAAAAGACCAGTATATGCGGTTTGACCAGTCATCCCTAAAGGCCCTAGATATGATTGTAATGTAAAATTATTTGGTTTTATTTTACTTAAATTATTATCTGCATTAACAAACTTATCTCTCCAACCATAATTACTTAATACGTAATCCCCAACTTCAAAAATATTTGAATTGGTTTTTTTTACAATACCTATTGCAGCTCCTTCCATTGGCTCACCTATAACAAATGGCTCTTT
This sequence comes from uncultured Alphaproteobacteria bacterium, assembly GCA_902596365.1. Lineage (GTDB taxonomy): Bacteria > Pseudomonadota > Alphaproteobacteria > HIMB59 > CACPNW01. The sequence continues at coordinate 63,389 of CACJTT010000004.1, read as the reverse complement.
GTAATTTTTCTTTTCAGTCATTCTTGCACGCATGTATGGATCAACAGATAACCATAGATTATCTACTAATACATCATTATTATTTGATAAATCTATCTCTTGCTCTTTGATTACAAAATCATCTTCACTTGGCAGCCCCATCGGAACATAGTTTTTTAATGCTACGTATTTACTTTTCTGAACCATACTAAACTTTATATTTCTTTAATAATTTTTGTAAATCAATTAAAAAATTATCTCTTAAATTGGCTAGCTTTTTAACAGATTTTTTTTTGGATTGAATTTTTGTGCCTTCTATAATTTTTTTCTTTAGACTATTTGTTAATTTTGGCGCCTTAAGCTTTGTCCATGGTAATTTTAAAGCAGGACCAAATTGCTCTAGCATATGCTTCATGCCCATTTCACCACCTGCTAAATGAAAAGTTAAAAAAGTACCCATTAAAGACCATCTCAGACCAGGTCCGTAAATTATGGCATCATCTAAATCTTTTGTAGATGCAAATCCTTCATTAATTATATGTAGTGACTCCCTCCACATAGATTCTTGTAATCGGTCTGATAAATATCCTGGCAACTCTTTCTTTAAAATAAGAGTTTTCATACCCATTTTTGTATAAAACTTATTCGCTTCTAAAATATTTTTTTTTGCTGTTTTTTTTCCTGGCACTATTTCTACTAAAGGTAGAAGATAAACTGGATTAAAAGGATGCGCAATTAATACTCTTTCAGGATGCTTTGCTTGGGATTGTATCCTAGAAGGTAATAATCCTGATGAACTAGAAGCAATAATTGAGTTTTTTTTAGCATAAAGACTTATTTCTTTTATTATCCTTATTTTCAATTTCTCATTTTCTGGAGTATTTTCTTGTATTAAATCTGCATCTGATACAGCTTCTTTTATAGAACTACAAAATTTTAATTGATTATTTATATTAATATTATTTTTATAAAATTTTTTTAATAAAGGTGCTGTCCTTTTGATTTCATCTAATAAAAATTTCTTTTGTTTATCACTTGGATCAAATATTTTAATTTGTTTTTTATTAAATAAAAATCTTATAATCCATCCAGTACCTATAACTCCAGTTCCAACAACTGCAATTTTATTTATCGAGAATTGCACTTTAAAATTGTTTTTTTAGGTTTAATTTTTTTCTTGCTTCTTCTGGGTTAAGAATTTTTGCACCAAGATCTCCTATGATTCTTGCTGCTTTTTCAACTAATTGAGCATTTGATGCAAGCACACCTTTTTCTAAATATAAATTATCTTCTAATCCTACTCTTACGTTACCACCTAATATGACAGATTGTGCAACCATAGGCATTTGATGTCTTCCAATGCCAAATCCAGCCCAGTTAGCCTCATCTGGTATCATATCTGCCATGACTTTCATTGAAGCTGTATTTGCAGGTGACCCCCAAGGTATTCCTAAACAAATTTGATATAATGGAGGTGAATCGACTAATCCTTCTTTATAAAGTTGATTAGCAAACCATAAATGACCCATTTCAAAAGCCTCCATTTCTGGTTTTATTCCTAAGTCTTGCATTTTTTTTGCTGCAGCTCTAAGTTGAACGGGTGTATGAATAAAGGTCATGTTTGAGTCACCAAAATTTAATGACCCACAGTCTAATGTGCAAATTTCAGGTAATAATTCCTCAACATGCTCAAGTCTGTCCAAAGCATGTATCATATCTGTGTTTGGCCCAACTGGATTTAGTGGATCTTTTCCTTCCCCAACTTCAAAATCACCACCCATACCAGTTGTAAAATTAATAATTACATCAGTATCTGAAGATCGAATTCTATCGGCTACCTCTTTGTAGTATTCTAGTTTCCTACTTGGCTTGCCATTATTTTCCCTTACATGAATATGTGCAACTGCAGCTCCAGCCTTAGCAGCTTCAATAGATGCTTCAGCTATTTGTTTAGGAGTTATTGGAAGATCTGGATGTTTACTTACAGTATCTCCAGATCCAGTTACAGCACAACTAATTACAACTTCATTATTCATTTTTGTTAAAAAATGATGTATCTCAGTTATAGGAAATTAACAAGTGTCTATATATCTAAAAACAGGAAAAGTGCTCCCTGAGTGGACTGACTACAATGGCCATATGAATTTGGCATTTTATATCCATCTTTTTGACTCTTCATGGGAAGTATTATTAGAGAGGTTTAACATTGGAGAAAATTCAGCAAAGAATGAAAAAAGAACTACGTTTGCTGTAGAGTCTCATACTACCTATGATATGGAAGTAAAGGTTGGTGATGAAGTAGATATGAATCTAATTTTTTTTGATTTTGATAAAAAAAGATTAGTTTACAAATTGGAAATGATACACAAAAAAGAAAAATATTTAGCATCTACTACTGAAGTTTGTTCCTTATATGTTGATTTAAATTCAAGAAGAGTTACTGAGTTTGAAGATAATAAAAGAGACTTAATTCAATCTTTTGTTGATGAAAATAAAGATAAATTTAATTCAGAAAACTTACATCTAATAAATAAGTTAAAAAAATAAACTAAAGACCTAGATAGACGTGTTTGTGAGGTTCTCTATTAAATATTCTGTGAACCATAGGTATAAATTCTTCTAATTTAATAGTATCATAATTTGGGTCAAAAGAGTTTTGATCATATGTTTCACAAAAATTTATAGTATCCTTATAGAATGGATGACCTATAAATTTTTCCCTTAAATTTCTATCACTTCCATAATGATGGTTGTAATAATATGCTTGAAACAAGCCATGTTGTTGAACTATCCAATGAGTTTTTTCTGAAACAAATGGTCTTAAGACTGCAGCAGAAATTTCAGAATGATTTAATGGTGCTATTTCATCACCAATATCATGTAAAAGAGAAGCAACAACCATCTCTTCATCTGCCTTATCTCTAAGGGCTCTTGAGGCAGCTTGTAAGGAATGCTCCAATCTTGAAACTTGATATCCACCAAGTGATGAGTCAAGATTCTTTAATATCCTAATAACTCGATCTGCAGTTCCTTCAATATATTTATCTTCAAATTTTGCGAGAAGATCATAATCTTCCTTATCGCCATCTTTCATCTCAACAAATTTTACTTTTTCCATCTTAAACCTCTAAATAATAATTATAATATTCTGTGTCTCTTTTATAATCAAGTGATACATATAAAGACTGTGCTTTTTTATTATTTATGGCAGTAGATAATTCAACAATTTTCATTCTTTTTTTAACAGCATAATCTTTAGCTTTTAACATTAGCTTTCTACCATAACCTAATCTTCTATATTTTTTTTCAACATAAAGGTCATATAAAATTAATTTTTTATTAATATTTAATGAATCAAAGGTTTCGTATAGTTGAACAAATCCAGCTGCTTCTAATGATTTTGAGTAACAAATAAAAATAGTAGATTCTTTATTTAAAATTCTTTGCTTAATATAATTTGTTGATGCTTTTAGATTTGATTTATATTTATAAAATTGTCTATACAAATCAAATAAGTGCCCAACATCCTTAATGTGTTTAGAGGTTGCTTTTATAATTTTAATTCTCATTTTTTTTAAACAATGATCTTATTATTCCAAATATTATACAAACAATTACAAAACTTGACAAAGTATAAATAAATCCCGAGTTACCATATATATTCATATTAAAGCCAACTATGATTGGCCCTAAATATTCCCCTAATTCATAAATAATTATAAAAAGTGATGTAGCAAAAGCTATATCAGTTACATTAATCCTCTCCCCTAAATAAGCAAGTGTTACAGTATAAAGGCTTGTAGATGCAAATCCGCTTATCATCAAAGCAAAAATAATTAGATATGGATTTGAATTAGAAAAGTTTAATAACATTAACCAACTAATATGAGAGAATAGTAGTAAAAAAATAATTATTCTTTTGTTAAAATTATCAGATAAAGCTCCTATAAAAGGCTGACAGAGTACGCCGAATATTCCTCCTATAAATATATACAAACCAATTTGTTTATCTGTAAAAAAATCATTAATCATAAAAGCAGGGAACAAAGCTAAAAAAGAAGAATCTTCAATTCCCGCACAAAATATAGCAAAAAATACAAAAGGTGATATTGCAAGTATTGAAAATTTCATTTTAGAAGATTGTTCTGGAATAATAACTTGGTTAACATATTTTTTTATACTTATTAGGCTTATAATTTTTAATCCTACTAGTATCATGCATACTATTAAAGGTATCCTGCTAGATGTTCCAAGAACTCCAACAATCAATGGACCAAGTGCTAAACCTGTTGTTACAGATGAGTTATAAATACCTATAGATTTACCTCTATTAGAATTATTAGATACAATATTAACCCAAGTATCCATTGTCATCCATGTTAGACCACCCATAATACCAAATATAAAAAAACACATTGATAAATTGATTGGATGAAAAAACTCAAGCATTAATATGATACATAAGCCTTGAGTTACTGCTGATATAAAAATTATTTTATAAAAACCAAATTTTTTTAAAAGTTTAGTGACAAAAAATCCTGAGAATATTAGTCCTAATGGACCAAAAGAGGCGATAGAACCAATTAAAAATTCTGAATAACCTGCATATTTCTGAAGTATAACTAATACAGTATAAAAATAACTAATTATTATTCCTGTACAAAAAGCAACTAATGATAAATATTTTATACTTGAGTTTACAATATTGAAGTCTAAATAGTTTTTTAAACTATTTAGAATCATTTAGTTTGAGACCAGAGCCCCTCGTTTTTTAATTGGTCAATAGTGTTTGAAATTGCTTGATATAACTTTTCAGTAAGCTCATTAATTTGTTCTTTATTTATAATCAGAGCAGGTGAGAGTACGCAAATATGATAAAGAGGTCTAATTATAAGACCTAATTTAATGGATTCTTCATCAATTCTAGATCCTATTGCTTTATCTAAAACTAGTGCTTCCTTGCTGTCTTTATTAATAACACATTCAATACCAGCCATTAGACCTTTACCTCGTATATCTCCCACTATTGGCAGTTCATACAATGAGTTAAGTTTTTCAAAAAAATAGGGTTCAATTTCTTTTACATGTTCTAAGATCTTGTCTCTTTTAAGAATTTCTATATTTTTTAGTGCAGCGGCACAACATGCTGGATGTCCAGAGTAGGTATATCCATGAAAAAACAAAGATGAGTCATCTTTTAAATCAGCAATCAACTTATTTGAAAACAACACTGCTCCTAAAGGTAAATAACCTGATGTAATACCTTTTGCACAAGTTATAATATCTGGCACAACACCAAAAATTTCTTCTGAGGAGAAAAAATGACCAAGCCGCCCAAATCCAGTAACTACTTCATCAGCTATAAAAATAATTTGATTTTTTTTACATACATCATAAATTTTTTTAAAATATCCATCAGGAGGCACAATACACCCTCCAGATGCAAGCACAGGTTCAGCAATAAAGGCTGCAACATTTTCAGCACCTAGTTCTTCAATTTTTTGTTCGAATTCTTTTACTAGTTGATTACAAAATTCTTCAACAGTTTGATCTTTTGACCTTCTGTATGGAAGAGGTGAGCTTAGATGATGAATAAAGTTTTTTTCAAAATCAAAACTATTTTTTTCTCTGTCTTTACCAGTAATTGATCCAGTTAAATAGGTGCTACCATGGTAAGCTTTATCCCTTGTAATAATATGTTTTTTATTTGGTCTGCCCAATATATTGTTATAAAACATTACAAATCTTAGTGCTGTTTCATTGGCTGTTGATCCGTCAGAGGTAAAAAAAATTGTATTTAAATCTCCTGGCGATAGATCTGCTAGTACTGAAGCCAATTCTGCAGAAACTTCATTTGACTCAGAAAAAGGACTACAATAATCCATTTTTTCAATCTGATTTTTAATTGCTTCCCCAATTTCTTTATTTCCATGACCAATATTATTACACCACATTCCACCTGGGCCATCGATGAATTTATTACCATTTTCATCATACAAATAGATATTATCAGATTTAGTTATTAATTTTCTATTGTAAGTACCTCTACTATTAAAATCTTCATAAGGATGAAGTACCAGTTTATCTTTTTCATAAATTTCTGAGATATAATCATTTTTCATTATAAAAATACAGTATCATTCGCTGAATAAGCATTCAATGAAAATTGTTATTTTTATTACTTATCTTGCCATTTAGGATCAGTTTTTTTCACAAATGAAGATGCTCCTTCTTTTAAATCCTGACTGCCATAGACTTTTTTAACAGTTTCTAACGATCTTAGAATTTCAAAAGAAGGTATTTCTTTTTCATTTTCTGTTTCACGCAAAACTTCTTTAATTGAAGAATAAATTAAATTAGGTCCTTTTGAAATTTTTTCTGCTACTTCCCAAGCTCTTTTTAATAGCTCATCTTTGTTAACAATTTCATTAATCAAACCCCAATGCTTCGCTTCTTTTGTGTCCATCCATCTTCCAGTCATTAAAAACTCTACTGCTACGTGATAAGGAATTCTTCTTCTTAATTTTATTGTAGCAGCATCTGCAACAACTCCTACATTAATTTCAGGTAATGCAAATGTTGCATGTTCAGAAGCTATTATTATATCTGCTGAAATCATTATTTCGAAACCGCCACCACAAGCAATACCATTTATTGCAGCAATAATAGGTTTGTTCATATTTGGTAATTCTTGTAAACCACCAAATCCTCCTAAACCATAATCAGCATCCGCTGCTTCTCCTTCATTAACAGCCTTAAGATCCCATCCTGCTGAAAAAAATTTTTCTCCACCACCAGTAATAATAGCTACTTTAAGATTAGGGTTATCTCTAAAATCAGAAAATATATTACCTAAAATTATACTTGTCTTAGCATCAATAGCATTAGCTTTTGGTCTATCAATTGTAACTTCAAGAATTGAGTCTATAATTTTAGTTTTGATTGGTTCACTCATAATTCTTCAAAATAATGTATTAGTGCATCTACTGCAAACACACCTTTATTTTTTTTACAAACTATTAGTGGATTAATTTCTATTTCGTGTAATTTATTGATATTTTTTTCAGCAAATTTAGATAATGAAAATATTGCTTTAATTAAACTATCGATATCCGCTCTATCTTGATTTCTGTAACCAAATAATATCTTACCTATTTTCATATTTTTTAATTCATTTTGAATATCTTTTTTTGTTAATGGTAATAATAAAGTTTTAGTCTCTCTAATTAGTTCTGTATAAATTCCTCCTGCGCCAATTACTATTACAGGACCAAATTCATCATCAATTTTAATTCCTACTAAAATTTCTATTAGTGAATCTTTGACCATTTTCTCTAATAAAATTTGATTTTTAAATTTTTTTGTTTTGGACACTAATTCATTAATATTTTTAATATTAGTTATGACACCATTATGTTCAGATTTGTGAAAAATTTGGTTTGAGTGAATTTTAGCAACTAATGGAAAACCAATTTTAGCACTATCTTTTTTTAATTTAATTTTATTTGAAATTATTCCTTTAGGGGTTTTAATTCCAATTTTTTTTAGAAATTTTTTTGACTCAAATTCAGAGTAAGTTTTAATATTTTTATTATTATTCTTTATTTTATAGTTTTTTACAGCAGATTCATTCTTCCAAATACTTCCAATTTCTATTGCTTTTTTAATTGTGAATAAAGCCTCTTTCATTCCTTGAAGAGGTGAAATTCCATTATTAATACATTTATCTCTAATATGTTTTGGCATTGTGTCTGATAATGAAGAGATGAGGCTTCCATTTTTATATTTTTTTGCAACTTTTATAAATTTATCAACTATTGCATCCCACTCATCAGTATCGCATTTTTCAATATTTGGAAAATCAAGCATTAGGCTTATTGAACTAAAATTATTTTTAAAAAAAATTTTGAATGTTTTTTCAATATTATCAGGATCATTCCAGTTATATGTTTGCATATCGAAAGGATTAGAAACTATTACATCTGGATGATTTACTTTTTTTAGATCAGTTTTAATTTGTGGTTTAATTTTTCCAAATTTTAAATTTAAAGTTTCTGCAGCATCTCCTAACATTGCCATATCTCCACCTGAGGGACCCATAATTGATATTTGATCATTTGAGATAACCCCATGGGTATGAAAATATTTAAGTAACTCTGTAAGTTCTGATAAAGATTCACATCTGGCAACTCCCATTCTTTTAAATAAAGCATCATAAATATTTTCTTTGCCACTTAATGAGCCTGTATGAGTTAAAATTGTCTCGGATGCAACTTTAGATCTACCAACTTTTACTATCGCTATTGGGATTTTTTTTTCTTTGGAGATTTTTAAAACTCTAATTAGTTTATTAATGCTAGTAAAACCCTCAGCATATATACCTATTGCAGTAACTCTTTTATCTTTTAGAGCATATTCAATTGTATCCTCGATACTTATCTTGGCCTGATTTCCTAATGATATGATATATCCTATTGGAAGAGATCTGTGATTAAAGCTAATTGTGTTTCCAATAGTTCCACTTTGACAAATAATAGCTACACCTTTGTTTGTTTGACTACCCGCAACTTGATCTGACCATACTGAAACTTTATCAAAGTAATTAATAAATCCATAGCAATTAGGACCTAAAAAAGGAGTTTTGCCAGAATTGGCTACTAATTTTTTTGTTTTTTCTTTGCCTTCTAAATTATTTAATTCTGAAAATCTTGAAGCTAAGCATACAGCTCCTCCAGCACCCATATCAGAAATATCTTTCATTAATTTAATTGTCAAATCATTTGAAACTGCAATATAAACACAATCAGGGATTGAAGGTAATTCAGCTAAACTTTTATAATATTTCTTTTTTTTTGAACTGCTTCTTTTAGGATTGATGTGCCAAATTTTTCCTTTAAAGCCAATCTTTATATTTTCATCAAAAACAAAATCAGCCCAGTAACCACCAATTATTGCAAGTTTTTTTGGTCTAAATAATTTATTTAAGTTCACAAAATTAAGCCCCAAGAGGTCTTAATAAAGATCTTGAGATAATATGTCTTTGGATTTCACTTGTACCTTCCCAAATTCTCTCTATTCGAGCATCACGCCAGATTCTTTCTAAAGGTATATCAGACATCAAACCCATTCCTCCACATATTTGGATTGCTTCATCTGATACTTTACCAAGCATTTCTGTGCAGAATAATTTTGTCATTGCTGCATCTTGTGAGGAAAGAGTTTTTTGATCAATCTTCCATGCAGACTCAAGTAACATTAGATTTGCAGCTTTAATATTTGTAGCCATATCTGCTAATTTAAAAGAAACACCTTGAAACTTTCCTATTACTTTTCCAAATTGTTTTCTATTAGCGGACCAGTCAAGCGCAATATCAAATGCTCTTTCAGCTCTCGAAACAGAAGTTGCTGCAACAGTTAATCTAGTTGCCTCTAACCAAACATTCATCAATTCAAAACCTTTATCTTTTTCACCTAAAATGTTTTTTCCAGGTATTCTACAGTCATTAAAATTGATAACATTATTTACATATCCTCTATGAGAAACACAGTCATAGCCTTTAGCTACTTCAACACCTTTTTGATGAAGGTCCACTAAGAAACATGATAATAAATTTCTTCCTTGTTCATCTGTTCCAGTTGATGCAAATAAAACGACAAAATCTGAAATATGAGCATTTGATATAAAATGTTTAGTTCCATTGATTATCCAATCATCACCATCTTTTTTTGCATTTGTTTTCATTCCTCTAAGATCAGAACCAGCCTCAGGCTCAGTCATCGCAATACAATCTTTTCTTTCACCAGTAATGGCAGGTTTTAAGTATTGATCAATTAATTCACCTTCGCAAGCCATTAAGATATTTTGTGGACGCCATGCAATTTCAGCTAAGGCAAGAGATGCAAAACCTAAATGTTTTTCAACTAAAGTTAAATCAAAAGCATTTAAGCCACCTCCACCATGTTCGACTGGCATATTGCAAGCATACAAACCAGCTTCAATACTTTTTTGCTTAATTTCATCATATAATTCTTTTGGTAGATTATTTGTTTTTTCTAAAAGTTCTTCATGTTGAAGTAATTCTGTTTTAACAAAAGCATTAGTTGTATTTATTAAAAGATTTTGCTCTTCTGTAAAATTAAACTCCATTTTATATATCAGCTGGTACTTTATGCCGTCTTTGCGGATTAAAAAACTGTTTTTTTACAACTAAACACTCAGCCCATATTTTTTTATACTCTAATTCTTCAGGATGATATATTTCAGCGAAAACTTTTGAGCCAATTTTCATATGGTGATTATCAACATAACCAAAAGCTATATTTGATTTTAAGCTTGGTGACCACATACCAGCTGTAACAATTCCAATTTCTTTTCTGTTTTTATCGTATAATACTGAGCCAATAGCAGGTTTATCACCTTGAATATCTAATCCAACTAATTTTTTAGTTAAAGGTTTTTTCTTCAGATCATTTAGAATTCTTTTTCCAGTAAAGTAGTTTTTATTTAAATCTACTAACCAGCCCATACCTAGTTCAAATGGAGTCCTCATTCTATTTGGTCTCAATGCTTGTTCTGCAGACATAAAGTCTGCATTCGGTTGAATAAAACCTGCTTCAATTCTAACCATTTCTAGAGCATTCATACCTGCAGGTAATATTTTATAGTCTCTATTAAATTTAAATAATGAGTCCCAAACATTAATTGCTTCTTCAGGGTTGCACCATATTTCATAACCTAAATCTCCAGAAAATCCTGTTCTTGATATAGTAACTTTTGAGCCATTAAGGTTAAAATTATCAAAGAAAAATGGCTTTAGATTTTCTATATTCTTAACATTTAATAAATGTAAAATTTTACAAGAAAGGGGTCCTTGAAATGCTAAAGCAGCAATAGAGTCACTAACATCTTTAACTTCAACGTCAAAACCAATAGCTGTATCTGAAAACCAATTCAGGTTTCTCTCTGCGCAAAAGATTCGTAAATGATGTTTGTCAAAACAAAAGACAGTACCATCATCGATAACATTTCCGTCTTCATTACACCAAATAATATACATTACTTGATTAGGTTTAATTTGTGTTACATCTCTTGTGACTAATTTATCTACAAATTTGATAGCATCTTTTCCTTTGATGTCATATTTGTGCATTGGCGTTATATCTAAAACTCCTGCTGTATTTCGCATAGAAGTGTATTCTAGTTCTGTATTAGAATATTCTCTTGCAATTTTATATCCAGCCCAACGATACCAATCATTATTATAACAAGCTTCAAAAGTTCTTTTATGAAAAGGCGTTTCTAAAAGGGGTTTAGTAAATGACAGTGTATTATCCATTGCCTTGGACCTTCAGTAATTGTTTTGCAGCATTAATGCCATTAATGCCTGTGATACCTCCTCCTGGATGTGTACCCGCACTACAAAGATATAAGCCATTAATAGGAGTGGAATATTGGGAGGACCCATAAAATGGACGCATCATTAATAGCTGATCTATTTCCATATCTCCATGACTCCAGTGACCACCGTATATATTATATTTATTTTCAATATCATTAGGTGTTTCAATTATCGAAGAAATAATTTGATTTTCCTCAATAAATTTTTCCAAAATCAATTTAACATTTGATAATATTTTTTCTTTATCATGCGAAGAGTTGATTAGATAAGGAATAAAGTAGACATTAGCAGATAATTGATTTTTATTAATGTAAAATTCTAAACAAGGATTTAATGATAATTTATTATACTTATTGTCATTAAAAGCGTGTTCAATATATTTTATATCTGGCGCATAAACAAATTTACCGGATGAATAACTTGAGTCTAAATTTTTAATTTTTATCTCACTTTCAAATTCAATATTAACTTTTGCCACTGTACCTTTGGTACGATAATTTTTAGTTCTTCTAATGAAGTCTGTATCAAGATTAGAGGCTCCAACTAATTCTAAATATGTAGTTTTGGGGTCAGTATTTGAGATTATTGCAGATGTTTCAATTACTTCTCCTGTATTAAGCAAAACTGAATTAACATTTTGATTTAAAATATTAATTTTTTCTACTGTCTTATTAGTTTGAATTTCAACATTATTTTTTTTACAAATGTTCTCAATAATATTTAAGAAAGAGTTTGTATTGAATTTATTAATTCTAAATAATGAATTGTTTGTAGCTTGGTTATACAATAAGTTTAGTATAGAGCCAGGAGATCTTGCACCAAGATTTGTTCCAATAACAGCCTCATTAGACATTAATCCCTTCAAAGTATTGCTTTCTATATTATCCTCTAAATCATCTGCAATATTTAAGCCAATCACACGTAATAATTCCCGCATGTTTTTTTTACCAAGACGTCTAACCTTAAAACCCATAGAAAATAATTGCCAAATATCAGATCTTGAACCTGATTTAACTCTTGGGGGTCTTTTAAACATGAATGACCTCAAGGTTCTGGCAAATAAATTATATTTATTAATTAAGTTAATAAAATTTTTTTGATCAGAATTACTTGCACTAGTTTGTAAAAATTCAATATTTTTACTATCATTTATCTTTAGTACAGTATGATTTAAATCTTCAGATAAAGCAGAAATAAAATTTTCACTTACATTTTTTTCAATTTTAATATTTAGTTCATCTATTACTTCTTTAGAAATATAACTCAACGATTCTGCATAGTTAGCAAGACCTCCTAATTTTTCATTCTTTTCTATTACTAGAACTTTTTTTCCTTTTTTTGATAAAACACATGCTGCGACTAAACCATTATGCCCGCCACCTATAATTATAACATCAAATTTTTTCATATATAATGTGTGTTAATCTGTTTTTTTAAATCTATTAAAATTTCTCTCGCTGCATTCGCGCCAGGAGCACCCATTACTCCTCCACCTGGATGAGTGCTAGACCCACACATGTATAGATTTTTAATTGGGGTTTTATACTGAGCATAGCCTGGGATTGGTCTATTAAACATTAATTGATCCATAGTAAGTTCTCCCTGGAAGATATTACCTTCAGTTAAACCTACTTCTTGCTCTAATTCTTTTGGTGTTCTTATTTCTGCATGATTAATTATATCGTTAAAATTTGTTGAATAGTTCCCTATCCTTCTCATAACATGTTTACCAAATTCTAATCTTTTTTCTTCTGTCCATCCTCCATCAGCTAAGTTGTAAGGCACATATTGAACAAATACAGACATATAATGTTTTCCTTGAGGAGCCATAGTAGGGTCATTAATACTTGGAATACACATGTCTACATAAGGCAAGGATGACCACCTACCATCTTTCCAATCATCATAAGCGCCCTCCATCTCTTCTATACTTTGTGTAATATGAAGATCTCCTGTTCCTGCTGGATCTCCTTCAGGAATACTTTTCCAAATTGGAAGATCATCTAATGCTATATTTAACTTTCCTGATGAACCTCTAATTTTAAATTTCTTTACTGCATTATAAAAATCTTCTGGTAATTCTTTTTTCTCGACCACTTTAAGAAAAGTTCTTTTTACATCAAGATTGGAAACAATTTTATTTGCATAAATTTCATCTCCATTCTCTAGAATCATCCCATAACTTTTATTATTTTTAATTAAAATTTCATTAACTGGCGAACCTGCTTTTATCTCACCACCACTGGCCTCTAAAGAAGCTGCCATTGCTTTTGTTATAGATCCCATTCCTCCTCTTGAGTATCCCCAAGCACCAACTGTACCATCAACCTCACCCATATAATGATGTAATAGGACATAAGCAGATCCAGGAGAGTAGGGGCCTAATGCAGTACCTATAATTGCAGAACCAGCAAGATGTGCTTTTACAATATCAGATTCAAAATACTCCTCTAAATAATCTCGTACACTCATTGTCCAAAAACGAATGGTATCGTAAATCTCTTTTTCTCCTAAACCACCTAGCTCATCTTTTGCCGCAAAAAATTTTGCAAAATCAAATAATCCCATTATATCTTTGGGCGCAAATGACGTAGGATCTGGAGGTGTCATTTTTAAAAGAGGTTTTATTATTTTACATTGTCTCATAACATCTTTACCAAACCTATCATAAGCCTCTGCATCTTTTTTGGAAAATTGAGCTATTGAACGATAAGTTAAGTCATGATCATTATAGTGGGCATAGTATCTTCCATCATCAAGCATTGATGCACTTCCTTCGTAAGGAATAATTTGAAGGCCATATTTTGATAATTCAAGATCTCTAAAAATCTCGGGACGTAATAAGCTACATACATAGGAGCAATTTGAATATGTCCATCCTGGATGTATTTCACGACTAACAGCTGCTCCACCAACATAGCTTTGTTTCTCTACCACTACCACTTTTAGGCCAGCTTTTGCCAAATAACATGCTGTGGTAAGCCCATTATGCCCCCCACCAATGATAGCTACATCATAAATTGATTTTGACATTTTATTTTCTTATATTTCTTTGAATGAGCATTCAACCAAATTTCTTGTAAAATTAACGATTTTATGAAAAAATATTCTTTTTTTGAACATAAAATGAATAATAGAAATCAGAGACTAGCAAATAAGAAAAGTAGTAATTTAAAACTTATTTCTTCAACAATTAAAAATTTATCAAAAAAAGGAATTAATGAGTTAACAATGCATGATGTTTCAAGTGGAGCAGGCTTATCTCAAGGTATTGTTAATTTTCATTTTAAAAGTAAAGAAATCTTATTAATTGAAACGTTAAAATTTATATCAAATGAATATTTAAAATCGTTTGATAAATACATTAAAAAATCAGGAAATGATCCAATCATGAAATTAATAAATATGATTAATAATGATTTTAGTCCAAAAATTTGTTCACCTGAAAAATTATCTGTTTGGTTTACTTTTTTAAGTGAAACAAAATTTAAACCTGCATATCGTCAAATTTGCAGAGAAAGAGATTTATATTATCAAAATGTTACAGAGGATATATTTGAAGAATTAATTAAAAAAGAAAAAAATAATTTATCTAAAAAAAACTTAGCTATTGCTTTTCATGCTTTAATTATGGGACTATGGTTAAATCAATTAGATGAACCAATGAAATATAATAGAAAAGAATCTAAAAGAATTTGTCTAGATTATTTAAAATCACATTTCCCAAAACAATTTAAAGGAATAAAAAATGTATAGTGGAATGACTAAAGATTCATTGGAGTGGCAAAAAAAAATAAGAAAATTTGTAGATACTGAGCTTATTCCTTGGGAAATTTACGCTGAAAAAAATGAAGGAAATATTCCAAGGGAAATAGAAAAGAAACATCAACAATTAGCAATTAAATTTGGACTACCAGGAATGGGCATTTCAAAAAAAGAGGGCGGTTTAGAACTTTCAATGTTTGAGCAAATGATCATCTGGGAGCAACTTGGAAGGGTAACGAATGCTTTGTGTTGGTGTTTTTCTGAAGCTCAAGATTGGATGGAAGAAGTTTTTTCAGATTATCAAAAAAAAGAATATTTAAAACCCTTAATGAATGGAACCAAGAAAGAATGTTACGCAATTACTGAAAAAGGATCAGGTTCTGATGTAAATGGATCTATTAAAGCCACGGCTGAGTTAGTTGGAGATCAATATGTTATTAACGGTGAAAAGTGGTATGTAACAAGTGCAAACAAAGCTGATTTCTTTTTTTTACAGGCAAGGCTTAAATCTGGAAAAAATAAAAATAATCATGCGTTATTTATTGTTGATATTAATGAGAAAGGAATAGAGTTAGTGGACTCACCTGCATTTAGTCATACGTTTGCGCATCACCATTCAATTTATAAATTTAATAATGTTAAAATACCGATAAGCCACATCATAGGTAAAGAAGATGATGGAATGTCTTACACACATGCATGGTTTAGACATGAAAGATTAGGTATAGCCGCTAGATGCTGTGGTGCTGCTGAAAGATTAATCTCTGAAGTAACACAGTTTACTAAAGAAAGGGAGTCTGGTGGAAGTAAGATTAAAGATTATCAATTAATTCAATCCATGTTAGCAGATAGTGTAACTGAACTAGCGGCCACTAGACTTTTATTATATGAGATTTGTAAAGAACATGACAATAATCAAGATGTAAAAATTTTACATGCTAAATGTTCAATGATTAAGCTTTATGCATCAGAAATGGCAAACCGAGTTGCTGATCGTTCGGTACAGATTTTTGGAGGAAGAGGTTATATGAGAGAAAATGTGGCTGAACGTTTTTTTAGAGAATTAAGAGCTGATAGAATTTGGGAAGGAACAAGTGAAATTCAACGTATCATTATAGCAAATTCACTTTATAAAAGAGGTTTAGAAAATTTAATTTAATATGAATTCAACCATACAAAACATATATTTCAGAAGTGATCAGGCTAAAGCCTATACTCTTTTAAGTCCTGCATTAATTTTAGTTATTTTTGCTATGGCCGCTCCAATGATTGTCATGATTTTTACAAGTTTTAACACACAGATCTCTATGATTGAAATTGATAGAACTTTTACAACAGGGAGATATGAAGATTTTTTTTCAAAACCAATTTTTTCAATGCTTTTATTTCGTTCAGTCAAGATATCATTTTTTGTTACACTTTTGACTTTAGTAACTACCTATCCTTTAGCTTATTACATCGCCTTTTATGTTAAAAAAAATAAAATGCTTTGGATAGTGTTAATGACACTTCCTTTTTGGACAAGCTATTTATTAAGAGTTTTTTCATGGAGAGTCATCTTAGGAAATAAAGGTGTAATTAATTCTGCTTTAATGGGAACTGGAATGATTGATGAACCTCTTGGTTTTTTATTATACAACCAAGCAGCTGTAATAATAACTTTATCTCATGCATGGGCAGCCTTTGCTATTTTACCTTTATATGTATCTCTTGATAAAATTGATAAGTCACTTTTGGAAGCATCTTATGATCTTGGTAATACAAAATTTGAAACCTTTTGGAGAGTTACTTTTCCATTGTCTTTACCGGGAGTTATTGGAGCAATATTAATTATTTTTATACCAACAGTAGGAGATTATGTGACGCCCCAGTTAGTTGGAGGGACTGATGGTCGAATGTTATCTAATATGATTCAAAGTTTATTTGGAAGAGCCAACAATTTTCCTTTAGGTGCAGCTTCGGCTGTATTAATGCTTACCACTGTGTGCTTAATTGCCGCTTTGGTTACTTACATTACTAAAAAAGTTTCAATGAGGATGTCCTAATGTATAATAAGAACAACACACTTTTTATCTATTGTGTTTTTTACTTTGCTTTTTTGTATATCCCTGTTCTTTTATTGCCAATTTTCTCTTTTAATGACTCATTTCACATGGTGTTTCCTTTGAAGGGGTTTACTTTTGATTGGTATATACAAATGTGGAATAAAAGCAGACTTCACCAAGCCCTGTTTAATAGCATTAAAGTGGGCATTATTGCTTCAGTAGTAAGTACATTTATAGCCTTATTTGCAGCTAAAGCATTTACAAGATACAAAGTTAAATTCCATGGACTATCTTATGGAGCAATACTTTTACCATTCATAATTCCTGAAATAATAATTGCAGTAGCTTTGATAGTTATATGGACTAGTATGGGATTAAAACTGGGTTTAATACCTGTTACAATTTCCCATATTCTTTTTTGTACTCCTTTTTGCATGCTAATTTTAATATCAAGAATGGAAGGCTTTGATAAAAGTTTAGAGGAGGCCTCAATGGATTTAGGTGAAAATTCTTTTTGGACCTTTTGGAGAGTTACTTTCCCATTATTGCTGCCAGGTATAATTGCTTCATTACTTTTAGCATTCGTTATCTCATTTGATGAGTTTATATTAGCTTTCTTTTTAAGCTCTAGTGACCAGACACTTCCAATATATATGTGGAGTCAATTGAGATTTCCAAAAAAATTCCCTCATATATTGGCTTTAGGCGCTATAATTATTATAGTCACTTCATTAATTGTTATGACAGCTTATTGGTTAAGAAATCTTGGACAAGGTAAGAAAAAAGATTTCAGTATAGGTATTTGAATTTATGAGCATTAAAAATTACATAAAAATTAAAAATTTATCCAAAAGTTTCGGAGATGTTGAAGTTTTAAAAAATATTAACCTTGAAGTAGAAGAGGGTGAATTTTTTTCACTTCTTGGACCTTCTGGATGTGGCAAAACAACTTTACTAAGAATATTAGCTGGCTTTGAATATCCCTCAGAAGGTGAAGTTTTTTTTGATGATGCCAATGTAACATCTCTCCCACCAAACCTTCGTCCCTCAAATATGGTATTTCAAAATTATGCAATTTTTCCACATATTAATGTTCAAAGAAATATTGAGTTTGGATTAAGAAAAGAAAATTTAAGTAAAGATGAAATGCAAAAAAGAGTAGAAAATGCTCTGAAGATGGTTCAACTTGAAGGTTATGAAAATAGATACTCAAATCAGTTATCAGGAGGGCAAAGGCAAAGGATTGCACTTGCAAGAGCTTTAGTCAAACAACCAAAAGTGCTACTTCTTGATGAACCCCTTGGTGCTCTTGATAAAAAATTAAGAGAAGAGATGCAAATTGAATTAAGAAATTTGCAAAAAAGCTTAGGTATTACTTTTATCTTTGTTACCCACGACCAAGAAGAGGCAATGACTATGTCTGATAGAATAGCCGTTATGGATGAAGGTAATATTCTCCAAGTATCTCCACCAAAAGAAATTTATCATAATCCTAAAAATAAATTTGTTTCTCAATTTATTGGCAATATTAATATATTGGGTGCTGAAATTAAAAGTGTTTCAAATGAAAATCTTTTAATTGAAGTAGATTGTTTTGGCTCAATGCAATTAAAAAACTATCAACAAATAATTGAAAATGATAGAATTAATATTGCTATTAGACCTGAGGAAATAACAATTTCCAAAATAAGTGATCCCAACTATGACTATAATTTTCAAGGTAATGTTAAAAATATATCATTCTATGGAGAGAGCACTTATTTTTATGTGCAATTAAATAACTCTGATAAAATTTTAATGGTATCAAAAAATGAAACCAAAGAGCCTTTTAGTGAGAATGATAATTGTTTTGTGAATTTTAGTTCTAATAATTTAAAAATTATAAAGGATTAAAAAAACCCGCTCCTAAGAGCGGGTTTAATATTTGTTAGCCTCCAATAGTATACTCAGCCCATTTTTGTTCGATGTAGTCATTAACTTCATCACTAGGACTATTATTAAAATTACCATTAGCAAGATGTGTAATTGGATCTTGAGCAACACCTCTTTCAGCAAGTGCTTCTTTACTTATTGTATCAAAACCCTTTTTATTAGAGTGCCCATATCCCCATTCACTCAACATATAAGCCGAAGATTCAGCACTTATTGCTGCATCAATTAAATCATATGCAAGATCAAGATTTGGTGCATCTTTATGCAAAACTAAACCACACGACCAAGTAAGAGTACCTTCTTTTGGACTCATCATAGGATAACCTGAATTCCAAGATGATTCATTCCAGCATAAAGCAGCCCATACTTCTTCATCCATAAGCGCTTGTTCCATGGTTGCAGTATCAGTTGTAAACATTTTTACATTACCTCTCCAACCTGCGGCTTTTTCATAAACCATATCAACATCAGCTTTTGTGATATTTTCCATTTTCTTAACATCAAGCCCAAGAGCAATTGCATAAACATACCAAGAGTCTGCTGCAGAGTCCATTATGGCAAATTTACCTTTCATTCTTTCATCCCATAAAAGACTAAAACTTTCTTCTCCTGGTTTTACCCAATCAACTTTATCAGGATTATAAACGATAGATGTATCACCCCAATCAACTGGCGCCATCCAATAGTTGCCATCAAAGTTTATTGTACTCATATTTATTAACTCTGGAAATAAATCATTCCAGTTACTTAATCTGCTAGTATCAAGAGGTTGAATTACTCCAGCTCTATTCCATCTTGGTGGATCTGAGTGACATGGATGAGCAAGATCAACTACATATCCTGAACGTAGTTTTTGTAGTCCCTCTTCGGCATCTCCAAAAATAGAATATTCAGGATCACCCCCATGCTTCTCAATATAACCAGAATATAGACCAGGATCATCGTAACCACCCCAAGTAAATAGCTGAGCTTGTTGTTTAGCAAATGCAGTTTTTGGTAATAGAGGTATTGTTGTAGATAGAACACCAGCTGCACCAAGACCTTTTAACATTTGTCTTCTTGTTAGCTCACCATTTACAATTCGTTTTGATAAATCGTATTTAGGCATAAATTTTTCCTTCCAAATTATATATTCATAACAACAAATAAATTGCCTTTTTTCAACACTTTTTTTAAAAATTATATAAATTAACTTTCATTTATGCCCTAAAATGCTTAGTTAAATTTATTTTATGAAATCAAAATACAAAAAAGTGGAGTTAGCAAGCATTGAAGAGTTTAGCTACTTTTTAAAACAACATAAAAAAATTAAATATCTTGATGTGATTTTAGGCGATTTATCAGGCATAATTAGAGGTAAAAGAATTCCAATTTCTGATGCAGATAAAATTTTTAAATCTGGAGTACAATTTTGTTATTCAACTTTTTTACTTGATACCTCTGGTTACTGTCCAGATGCAGAAGGAAGGGGTTTTACAGATGGTGATCCTGATGCGAATTATTATCCAGTAAAAAATACCCTATCTTTAATTCCATGGCACAAAGATAGTATTGCTCAAGTATTAATTACAATTCAAGATGAGTCTCGTTATTCTTCTATCATGGATCCAAGAAATGTTTTAGCTAAAGTTTGGGATGATTTTGCAAAATTAAAATTTTATCCAAGAGTTGCTTTTGAATTAGAATTTTATTTAATTAAAAGAAGAAATAAACTTGATGAAAACCCAACACCTCCAACTTCAAAGAGAAATAAAAGGCAGACTGAAGGAACGCAAGTTTATGGAATGAGTGAGCTTGATGATTTCTATGATTTTTTAGAAGAAATAAATAAGTTTTGTAAAATTCAAAATATACCAGCATCAACAGCATCTTCTGAATTTGCCCCTGGACAATTTGAAATTAACCTTAATAGTAATGTTGATTTATTAAAAGCAGCAGATGACTCAGTTTTATTAAGAAGACTTGTAAAAGAAACGGCTATCAAACATGGTTATGAGGCAACCTTTCTTTCAAAACCTTATTTAAACGAAGCCGGCAGTGGTATGCATTTGCATTTAAGTTTATATGATAAAAATTATAAAAATGTTTTTTCTAAAAACAAATTAAAAAATAAATATTTACTTCATGCAATTGGAGGGCTTCAGAAAACAATGTATGAATCTATGGCTATATTTGCCCCAAATATTAATTCATATAGAAGATTTTTACCTGATCAATTTGTTCCAGTAAATTCAAGTTGGGGTCCAAATAACAGATCTGTTGCTTTTAGAATTCCAGTTAGTAATGAAGATGCAACAAGGATTGAACATAGAGTAGCTGGAGCAGAGGCTAACCCCTATTTGGTATTATCTTCGATTTTATCAGGCATTATGTATGGTTTTAAAAATAAAATAATCCCAGATAAGCCTAGAACAGATAATGCTTGTGATAATCCAGACAAAGAGATGCCTTTAAACATAAGTGAAGCACTATCTAAATTAGAGCGCTCAAAAGTAATGAACAAATATCTGACAAAAGAGTATGTAAAAATTTATGTCGATTTAAAAAGGAAAGAGCAGGAGTCTTTTAATTCAGAAATTTCAAACATAGAATTAAAATGGTATCTTAATCTTTAGTTTCTCCATTAAGACTAAGTATTTCTTTATAAAGCTCAGGTCTTCTATCTCTAAAAAGTCCCCAATTTCTTCTAAATAAATGATTTTCTTCAGTATCTATTTCAGCTAATATAATTTCTTCCTTGTCCTTTGAAGCTTCAGCAATTATTTTACCAGATCTGTTGCAAATAAAAGATCTTCCATAAAATCCATTAACCTGACCTTTTACTGACTCTGAGCCAATTCTATTTGATGCAACAACAGGCATGATGTTTGCTGCTGCATGACCCTGCATTACAGTCTGCCATGCATCAGAGCTATCATAAGTGCTCATGATTTCATCTCCAATAGCTGTCGGATAAAACAAAACTTCTGCTCCTTTTAAAGCCATTATTCTAGCAGCTTCAGGAAACCATTGATCCCAACAAATTCCAATACCTATTTTACCATAAGTTGTACTCCAAATTTTAAAACCTGTATCACCTGGATTAAAATAGTACTTTTCAAGATATCCAGCACCATCAGGTATGTGTGACTTTCTGTATTTACCTAGTATTTTACCATCAGCATCAATAACCGCTATAGAATTAAAATATGCATTATTATCTTTTTCAAAAAAACTTATAGGCAAAACAACTTTATGTTTTTTTGCAACATCACTCATTTTATTTATTAAGGGATTATTCTCAAAAGGTTTGGCTAATTTGAATATTTCTTCATCATATTGAATACAAAAATAAGGAGTTTGAAAGAGCTCTTGTAATAAAATTATATTTGCTCCTTGTTCAGCTGCTTTTTCAATTAAATGGATAGATTTTTTTATATTATTTTCAATTTCCCAATCACAAGTCATTTGAGTGGCTGCTACTTTAATTTTCATTTTTTATTCTCTTTTTCTCTTCTAAGTAATTATTTAAACTTATAATTTTTTTGCTTGCATTAGTTTGAAACAGACCCGGGATTAGAGAGTGAATAAATGCCATCATTGAAGCTTTAAGTAATTGAAATGATATATTTTGAGCTACAAACATATGTTGAAAATAAGTTTCATCAGCATCAATGTAGTGTTTTTTTGATTTTTTAAACAAATTCATTTCTGAATGCTTAATGGTTGTTGTTGGGTTATGCAATGAATATTTCCACCACCAAGAGATATATCTATACCATTAATTACTAAAACTTTCCTTTTAGGAAAAACTGATTGAATAATACTCTGAGCATTTTTATCAGCTTTTTCATCATCAAAACTAGGCATTACTATTCCATTATTTGCTATATAAAAGTTAATATAAGAACTTGGCTCATCATCGTTTGGTATTAGTCTTTTATAAGACATTTCAATTTCTATAACTTCTAATGGACGACCATTAGCATCTGTAGATGTTCTTAATATTTCTAAATTTTCATTAATTTTTTCAAAAAAAGGATCTTGTCTATCATTACAAGATAAGGCTAGAACTTTTGATTGATCAACAAAACAAGCAATATTATCAATATGTCCATCAGTGCCCTCATCTGTACCGTGTTTAAGCCAAATAATTTTTTTAATATTCAAATATTTTTTTATGTTATCCTCTATTTCCTCTTTTGATAAATTAGGATTTCTGTTTTTATTTAACAAGCATTGCTCAGTTGTGATTAATGTGCCCGTACCATCAACGTGTATGGATCCACCCTCTAGTACCATTTGTGATTTAAAATATGTTGCAGAACTTTTTTCTATCATAAATTTAGCAATTTTATTATCAGAGTCATGTGGTGAAAATTTTCCCCATCCATTAAACTCCCAATCAACACCTCCTAATTTATTCTGATCATTGATTAAAAATGTAGCCCCAGAATCTCTTGCCCAACAATCATCATTTTTAAATTCATAAATATTAACTGAATTATGAAGGAGTTTTTTTGCTATTTCGATATCCTCTGGGTGGACAATCATATTTACTTTTTCAAACTTTGATATTGCTTTTGAAACTTCAGCCCATTTGTATCTTCCTTTTTCAAAATCAAAATGAGACCAACTTTCAATTTCTTTATATGAATTTTTATTTTTAAACTCATGCGGCCATTGCATCCAACAACATTCATGAGGATCCCATTCTGGGGGCATAAAAAAATTATATTGTTGAGGATATGACATTCAATCAGTTACATTACAGTTTGTGCATTTTCTAAATGAAAAATCACCTTTTTTTCCTTTTTTGCTTTGTAAATCACTACAAGCTCCCAAAAAAATTAATGAAAAAAATAAAGTTAAACAAATTATTTTTATCATTAATATTTATCCATATATTTGTAATAGGCTAGGGCTAGTCTTAAGTAAAATAATCTTAGTTTTGGGAAAGGAAATTTATTTGGTAGTCCTTTATAAAGTTTAGATATACTTAAATCTTTACTGTTTGATACAATTAATTTTGCAAGTTCATTACCCGACCATGGTGCAGTGTTAACTCCATTTGCTTGATAACCAAAACTATAATATATTTCATCACCATCAAGTTTTCCTATAGAGGGTGAAAATTTAGTTGTAACAGCAACTAACCCCCTCCAATGAAAATCTATATTTACATCTTTCCAGTTAGGAAATACATTTTTCATTTGTCTCTCCATATGTTTTGATTTTTCTAATGAAGATTTTTCACTACCAATTAAATCTCCTCTAGCCCCAAATATAAACCTCTTATCCTTTAATAATCTGTAATAAAATAAAAGATTTCTTATATTCAAAACTGGATTATTAGTTATAAAATTATGAGACTTAATTTCATCATCCGTTAAAGGTCGAGTAATTATTATATTTGATATTACGGGTAAAATCATATTGTTCAGTTTCGGAAATAAATCATCTTTATAAAAACCATTAGTTGCCATTACTATTTTATTTGCATTAATTATATTTCCATTTGAAACTATTTTATATTTACCATTTGTTTTTTCAATTTTTGTTACTTTGCTCTTCTGATAAATTTTTACTCCAGCTTCATTTGCTGCATTTGCCAAACCTAATACAAATTTTAAAGGATTAATAGCAAATCCAGGCTTATAAGACATAGCTCCAAATTGCTCATTACCACCGTGACCAATTTCATTAAATTCTTCTTTAGAAAAAACTTTTGTTTCAATACCAAATTCTTTTTTGTAGGTTGCAGCCTCTTCTTTTATCCCGTCAAAATAACTTGGATGAGGGGCTACTTCGTAGTTACTATCACCTGTTAAATCACAATCTATATTGTATTCTTGAATTATATTTTTTGTAAAATTTGAACCCTCAATAGTATTTTGAAAAAATCTTTTTGTTTCATTTTTTCCATATTTATTAAACATTTTTTTAACAGACATTTTTGCTGGTGGAATACAGCAGAATCCTGCATTTCTTCCTGAAGAACCCCAGCCAATATGACCTGCCTCAAGTAATACTACATCCTCATTATATTTCTTCGCTAATGATAATGCGCATGACAATCCAGTATATCCTCCACCTATTACCGCTACATTTACATTAATGTCTTTATCTAAAGTTTTATATTTATCTTTTGTGTCTACTGTAGATTCCCAGTAACTATTTACAGGATTTTCAAATTTATAAATGTCATCATGATATAAGTTAGTCATAAGTTAGTATAAATTTCATTGAATGCTTATTCAATCAATATTATATAATAGATATGAATAATACTGATCTAAAAAACTTAATTCATAAGCAAAAACTTAATTTTTCTCTAGACCAGGAATTTTATGTAAATCAGGATATTTTTGATTTAGATATTAAAAATATTTTTTCTAAACAATGGGTTTTTGTTGGCCATATTTCAAGGATACCAAATCACGGTGATTACTTTCTTTTTAATATTGGAAAAGAATCAATAATTATTATTCGTGATAATGATAATTCAGTACATGCTCACTACAATGTATGCCGTCATCGTGGCTCTCAAATATGTTTAGAAAACGAAGGTAATGCAAAAGTTCTAACTTGTCCTTATCATGCTTGGTCATACAATTTAGATGGTTCATTAAGAGGTGCTAGACTCATGGAAAAAGGTTTTAATAAAGATGAATGGCATTTACATAAATGTCATTCAAAAATATTTGAAGGTTTAATATTTATTAATTTATCTGAAAACCCAAATGATTTTGAAGAATTTATTGCTCCAACTAAAAAATTTATAGAATTTCATGGACTATCAGATGCCAAAATTGCTCACAGACAGTATTATCCTACAAATGGGAATTGGAAACTTACTCTTGATAATTTTCATGAATGTTATCATTGTCAGCCATCTCACCCAGAATACTGCCAGGTACATGATAAAGATTATATTATAGCTTATGGTGCGGGAAGTAATACAGGACCTTCATCTGATAAATTTGATAAGATTTTAAATGAGTGGAATAAAAAAGTAGAAAAAATGGGTCATCTTACAGGTGAATACTCAGAGAGAGAATTTAATGATTATTCTAGAAGTGCTGAAAGAACGCCATTGAAAGAAGGTATGTTTACAGAAACAAAATCAGGAAAACCTGCTTCTATCTTAATGGGTAATTTTAAAGATTATGATTGTGGTTATACATCTGTTGGAACTTCTCCATTTAATAGTCTTCTTATGTGCAATGATTTTGCTACTCTCTTTACATTTATTCCGGTGAACCCATTATATACTCAGGTAGAATTAATGTGGTTAGTGCATAAGGATGCAGAAGAGGGAAAAGATTACAACCTTCAAGAAATGAAATGGATGTGGGATGTTACAACAATAGCTGATAAACGAATAATTGAAGATAATCAAAAAGGTGTACTATCAAAAAAATATGTACCTGGACCTTTGTCTAAAATGGAAAAAGGATTAGAGAAGTTTAAATCTTGGTATTTAAGACACTTAGAAAATAGTATTAGTTAAACATTAAGAAGTAGATATTCTCTTTCCCAAGAACTAATTACTTTTAAGTATGCTTGATTTTCAACTCTTCTAATTGCAGCTATTGTTCTAATAAATTTCTGATTAAATACTTCATTGATTTGTTCATCATTTTCAAAGAATGAAATTGCTTCTTCAACATTTTTAGGTAACGTGCTTTTATCTTTACCAAAGACACTTTTTTTTGTTTCAGGAGTGGGTTTAAGTTTATTTTTTATACCTAAATAACCTGCAGCTAAATTAGCAGCAAAAACTAAGTAAGGATTTGTGTCCGCTCCTGATATTCTATTTTCAATTCTCATACTATGTTCTTCATTAGAAGGAATTCTAAAGCCACAAGATCTATTACCTAACCCCCAATTAGTATTTCTCGGAGCATCCCATGTTGCAAATAACCTTCTGTATGAGTTAATATTAGGTGCATGAATTGGCATAAGGATTGGTGTATAAGTTTGAAGACCTGCAATATAATTCTTCATTAAATTTGAAACTGTACTTGTTTTGCTAAAGAAAACATTTTTTTTATTTTTCTTCCCAATTAAAGATTGATGTAAGTGTAAAGAGCTACCAGGTTGATTTTCCATAGGTTTTGCCATGAATGTAGCATACAACTTATGTTTTATAGCAGCTTGTCTTAAAGTTCTTTTAAATAAGAAAACCTGGTCAGCTAATTCTAAGGGATCACCATGTTGAAAATTAATTTCCATTTGAGCAGATCCACTCTCATGATTGATTGTATCTATTTCAATATTTTGTTGCTCACAAAAATTGTATACATCTTCAAATAAATTATCAAACTCATTAACTGCATCAATACCAAATGCTTGCTTACCTGTCTCCTCTCTTCCTGATTGTCCTATAGGGACTTCTAATGGATAATCAGCATCAGGGTTGGGTTTGACTAAATAAAACTCAACCTCTGGAGATACAACTGGTTGATAACCTAAATCATCAAATAACTTTAATATTTTTTTTAAAACTGATCTGCTGGAATTTATCACGTTAGTTCCGTTAAGATTAACTGCATCACAAATAACTTGCGCAGTAGGATCTTCATACCAAGGCACATTTCTAATTGTATTAAAATCGGGCCTTAAAATAACATCAATGTCGGTTGGATTATAGACATCTACAGGCAATTCTTCATCTTCAGTTGCGTAACCACCTGAAATTGTTTGGATAAATACTGATTGTGGCAGTCGATGACTATCATTCTCTAAACCTTGTATAAATTTTTTAGTAGGTAATATTTTTCCTCTTGCAATTCCTCCTAAATCAGGAACTAAACATTCTACTTCTGTAATTGAGTTATCATTCAGCCATTTTTCAAAATTTTCTTTCATAGGGATTATTTAATTATACTTATTCTTGTTTAGAGGAATAAATTAGATAAAGACATATATATTCTTTATGTTTAACAAAAATCAAACCTATGAACAACATGATAATGAAAAAATTAGTTTTTATAGGAGCTCTATTGATAATTTAAATTCTAAAGATCAATTAAACTCAGATATTAATGTTGATGTTTGTGTAATTGGTGGTGGATTAACTGGAATATCTAGTGCTCTTAATTTAAGCAAAAAGGGATATTCAGTAGTTTTATGTGAAGCTAGACAAATAGGTTGGGGGGCTTCTGGAAGGAATGGCGGCCAACTTGGTATTGGCATGAGAAAAGATCAATATACTATTGAGAAAAAATTAGGCTTAAATCATGCTAAAGAATTATGGAATTTAGGTCTTGAGTCTGTTGATGAAGTAAAGAATTTAATTAAAGAACATAATATAAATTGCCATATTGTTAATGGAGTTATGTCAACTGCATGTTTTACAAAAGATATTGATGAATATAAATTTGAAATAGAACATATGTCTAAAAATTATAATTTTAAAGGGTATAAGTTTTATAACAAAGCGGAAATAAGAGAAGAGATAGATTCTAAAATGTACTTAGCAGGAATGCTTAACACAGGGAGTTATCATTTAAATCCTTTAAAGTTAACTATTGGTTTGGCTAAAGTTTCTAAACAAAATAATGTGAAGATTTTTGAAAATACTCCTGTAGAAAAAATTCATGAAATAGGTGATAAAGTTAAAATTATTACTAAAAAAGGAGTTATAAAAACAAATAAAGTTGTAGTTGCTTGTAATGGTTACTTAGACTCTCTATTGGGATCAAAAAAAAATAAATTTATTCCAATTAATAATTACATTGTTGCAACAGAGCCTTTAGGAGAAAAAAAAGCTAAAGAAATTATAAAAAATAATTATGCAGTATGTGATACTAGATTTATTATTGATTATTACAGGTTTTCTGAAGATTGGAGAATGATATTTGGAGGAGGTGAAACATTTACCTCTAACTTTGTAAAAAATTCTAAATCATTTGTTGCAAAAAGAATGCTTAAAGTCTTCCCTCAGTTACAAAATGTGAAAATAGATTATTCTTGGGGTGGAACCTTGGCTATAACTGTAAATAGACTTCCTCATTTTGGAACATTGATGAATGATAAATTATCCTATGCTTTTGGTTATTCCGGGCATGGATTAGCCTTAAGTGTTTTGGCGGGTAAATTAATTGCAGAGAATATAAATGGTAATACCGAAAGGTTTAAATTTTTTAGTGATATCAATCATATGTCAATTCCCTTTGGAAGCTTATTTAGACGACCAGTCTATTCAAGTGCAATTTTATATTATAAGATTAGAGATTATCTTAATAGTTGATTTAAATATCAAATATTTTACCTGGGTTTAAAATATTTTTAGGGTCAAATGCTTTTTTTAAATTTTTCATTAATTTGATTTCATTATTGGACTTAAATTTTAATAAACTATTTTTTTTAATCTGGCCTATACCATGTTCAGCGCTAAAACTTCCCCCATACTCTTGAACTAAATTATTAACATAAGAATAAATATGATCCCTCAAACTCAAATACGAGTCATTAGAATAATTTTTAGGTACAATCATATTATAGTGAATGTTTCCATCCCCAATATGGCCAAAAGGATGTAATTTAATTTTATAATTCATTTTTTTAATATTTTTTTCAGCAACATTAAAAAAATCTTCCATTTTATCCAGTGGTACAGATATATCATTTGTAATAATCTCACCTTCCATCTTATAAGCTTCAACTAGATCATCTCTAAATTTCCATATTTTTTTTTCTTGATCAATAGAATTTGGAATTAAAATATCGCTTATATTATTTGATATTAAGTGGAATTTTTTCTCAAAATTATTCTGAAAATTAATTTTATCCTCATACAAGTTTAATTTATAGATTATATAATAAGGCATTTCTTTTTTAAAAAAATGTTTTTTTAAAAAATTATTTTTAATGCATATTTCAAAAGATAATTTTGGGATAAGCTCAGAACTTTCAAGTTTATCGTAGTATAATGATCTGATTTCATTAAAAGATTTTATACATGTCTTTAAATCCTTATAAGATGCAAAAAAAGTAAAATTGTTTAGAGGCTTAGGATGTATTTTAAGTAATACTTTTGAAATCAAACCAAGTGTTCCTTCAGAATTGCAAATAATTGATTTTAAATCATAGCCAGTGTTGTTCTTTTTCATTTTAGATAATGAGGTTATTATTGATCCTTCACCGGTTACAATTTCAAGGCCAATAATATTTTCTTTCATACTTCCATACTTAAGAGCATTAATCCCACCTGCATTAGTTGCAATATTACCTCCAATCATGCATGAACCTGATGAAGATAAATCAATGGGAAAATATAAATTTTCTTTATTTAGATATTCTTTAAGATTATCTAATATTAATCCAGACTCAACAAGTACTGTTAAGTTACTTTTATCAAGTTCTAAAATTTTATTCATTTTTGCAAAATTTATTATAATTTCCTTGCCGTTATAACTAGGCACTGAAGCTCCAGTTAGACTTGTATTACCTCCTTGAGGAACAATTTTAATATCTTCCTGATAACAATAAGTGGTAATTTTTTTAAGTATATTAGTATTTTTTGGAAATAAAACACATAAACTATTATTATTATAAAAGCCTCTCCAATCTTTATTGTATTTTTTTAAATCTTGAGAGTTAGTGATTATATTTTTTTCACCAACAATTAATTTTAAATCATTAAACAAATTATTCGTTTGCATAGTAAGTAGCTCTTTTAAGGCGGTCATTTATTGTTTTGCCTAATCCGCTATTAGGTATTGGTACGACTGCAATACCACTGCAATTACTTTGATCTAATATATTAAGATAATTATAAAAATTATGACTAGCTTCAATTAAATCTTCATCAATACTGAGGTTAAGATTCTTTATATTTGATATTAAATCATTTTTTCCAAAATTTAATAAAGCTTCATTTTCATTAATATTTTTCACATTCATTCTAACAGGTTTATTGGGAGAATAATGTTTTAATTGGTTACCAGGGGAAACTTTAGAATCAATAATTTCAATTTTATAATGACTAAACTTATTTTTTATTTCTTCGATTGTAAGACTGCCTAATCTTAGTATTTTACAACCTTTTTTTGTTGTTTGAATAACTGTTGATTCTAATCCCAGAACTGAAGCACCTCCATCAATATAAAAATTTTTTTTTAAATTATTATCTAAGTCTTTGATAGAAGTAACAGAAGTTTTTGTTGCAATATTTGCACTTGGGGCCGCTATTGGAAAATCTATTTGTGATAAAAGATTTATTGCAATTTCATTATTAGGTATTCTGCATCCGACCAAATTTTGACTATTAGATAACAAGGGTGTAATTTTTGACTCTTTGTTTTTTTCTAATATAAGAGTTAATGGCCCTGGCCAAAAAGTATTGGCTAGCTCATAATCTTTTTTCTGTATGATAAAATTTTTTTCAATTTCTCTAATATTTGGAAAATGACATATAAGTGGATTATCATATGGTCTTTTTTTCACTTGATATATTAACTTAATCGCATTTTCGTTTATTGCATTGCCACCAATTCCATACACAGTTTCTGTAGGAAAAATAACAAGTTGTCCTCCTAAAAGTCTTTTTTTTGCCTCTTCTATAGTTTTTTCGTGCATATTTTTTTTAAAATTTGTTTCATATAGTATTAAAATTGTTATTATCTTAGCAAAATTTTCACATGGGTAAAGTTATAGCATTTTCTAATCAAAAAGGCGGATCTGGTAAATCCACTCTTTCTGCTAATATAGCCGTATTATGGAGTAATAGTGGATATAAAGTTGCAGTTATTGATGCTGATCCACAAAAAAGTTTAAGCTACTGGCTAACTGAAAGAAAAAAATATTATGGTGAAGATGATATTGGTATAGATTTTTATAATTTTGACATCAGGAATCTTTCAGATGAAATTAAAAAAATTAAAAGAAAATACGATTATATAATCATTGATAGTCCGCCAGCAATAACATTTGAAACAATTCAAATTGTAAAGGTATCAAATGGAATATTTGTACCTGTGCAGCCAAGCCCCTTAGATTTAATGGCAACATTACCTTTTTTGCAAATCGCAAGAGATGAGAGAAAAAAACCTTTAATTATTTTAAATAGAGTTATGCCAAGAGCTAGACTTACTGATGCTATGGTTTTACGTTTAAGATACTCAGGTGCAAAAGTAGCAAGATCTAGAATTTCAAGCAAAATTATATTTGCAGAGACATTTGCTGTAGGCAGAGGTGTAATTGATATAAATGTTACATCTGATGCATCCAGAGAAATTATTAATGTTGGAAATGAGATTTTAAGAAATCTCTAATTTAATGAAGAATATTACAACTGTTATTTTAGCTGCAGGTAGAAGCACACGCTTTATCTCAAGTAAATCAAAACTTACTCATGACCTAGCTGGTCTTCCAATAGTGTCCCATGTTTATAATACTGCTAAAAAAATATCAGGCAAAAATGTAGTTGTAGTATGCAACAAAAATAATCATGCTGAATTAAATTCTATTTTAAACGGTTGCAAGTTAGTAATTCAAAAATCTCAAAAAGGTACAGCTGATGCTATTGAAGCTGCTAGAACACATATTAAAACAGAAAACTTTATTATATTATTTGGAGATGTCCCCCTTGTGACAGATTCTTCTTTAAAAAAATTAATTAGAAATTTTAAAAAAAATAATAAAGGTAGTATGATTTTATTTAAAACCTCAAATCCTTATGGATATGGAAGGGTTGTTTTAGAAAAAAATAAAGTCGTCAAAGTTGTAGAGGAGATTCATACAACAAAATCTCAAAAATTAATCGAATTATGTAATTCAGGAATAATGCTTGTAAATAAATTTATATTTTTTAAAAATCTAAAACTTATTAAATTCAGTAAAATTAAAAAAGAAAAGTATTTAACTGATCTTTTTGAAATTTATTTTAAAAAAAATATTCCATTCTCTTTTTCTATTTCTCAAGAGGATGAAATGATTGGTATTAATAATTTATTTGAATTTAATAAAGTTGACTATCTTTTCCAAAAAAGATTAATAAATAATTTTATCATGCGAGGTGTTTTAATTAGGCGACCACAAAGTTGCTATTTTAGTTATGATACCAAAATAGAAAAAAAAGTTGTTATTGAACCTAATGTAAATATTCGTAAAAATGTTATTATCAAATCTGGAACTATTATAAAAAACTTTTCGGATTTAGAGGGTGTAGTAGTAAAAGAAAACTGTTCTATTGGTCCTCATGCAAGAATTAGACCAAATTCAAAAATTGAAAAGAATTGCAAAATAGGAAATTATGTAGAGGTTAAAAATTCAATAATTGGTAATAATACATCTATAAGCCATTTGTCATATGTAGGTGATAGTAAAGTTGGAAATGATGTTAATATAGGAGCTGGTTGTATAACTTGTAACTACGATGGAATTAAAAAAAATAAAACTTATATAGGCAATAAATCATTTATTGGCTCAAACAGCTCATTAATTGCTCCAGTTAAAATAGGGAATAATGTTAAAATCGGTGCTGGCAGTGTAATAAACAAGGATATTCCTAATAATAAGCTTGCTATAAGACGTTCTAAACTCAAAATTTACTAATTTCTTCAATTACTCATATATTAAACTTGTTTAGAGATTCTATAGAGTTTAATAGCCTAAATTAATATGAATAATCAGTGGTCACCTAATTCTTGGCGTTCAAAGACGGCAAAACATCAGCCTATCTATAACGATAAAGCTCAGTTACAAAATTCATTAGATAAAATTAAAAAATTTCCACCATTGGTATTTGCAGGCGAGGCTAGATCTTTAAAATCTAAATTAGCAAAAGTTTCAAATGGCAAAGCTTTTTTATTGCAAGGTGGAGACTGTGCTGAAAGTTTTGCAGATTTTCATCCCGATAATATAAAAAATAGTTTTAAAGTTATTCTTCAAATGGCAGTAGTTTTAACATTTGGAGCTTCTTGTCCTATTGTTAAAGTAGGAAGAATAGCTGGGCAATTTGCTAAACCTAGATCTTCTGATAAAGAAACGATTAAAGGAATTGAATTAGAATCTTACAAAGGTGATATAATAAATGGTATTGATTTTACTGAAAGTGACAGGGTTCCAGATCCTAAAAGACTTATTCAAGCATACAATCAATCTGCATCTACGTTGAATTTATTAAGAGCTTTCTCGCAAGGAGGATATGCTAATTTAAATAAAATACATCAATGGAATCTTAACTTTGTAGAAGAAGAAAATGCTAATAAATTTACAGAAATTGCTAATAGAATTGATGAATGTATTGCTTTTATGAAAGCATGTGGAATTAATGATACTAATGTTCGTCAAATTTATGAAACAGAGTTTTTTACAAGTCATGAAGCTTTGTTGCTTGATTATGAGGAAGCATTAACCAGAATTGATAGTACTTCAGGTAAATGGTATGATGTTTCAGCACATATGCTTTGGGTAGGTGATAGAACTCGTCAGTTGGATGGTGCGCATATTGAGTTTGTGAGAGGTATTGAAAACCCAGTTGGTATTAAAGTTGGACCTACTTCAGACCCAGATGAATTAGTCAAAATTATTGATTACATAAACCCAAATAATGAAGCAGGAAAAATTACTTTAATTTGTCGAATGGGAGCAGACAAAATAGATAATCATTTGCCGGCAATAATTAAAAAAGTTTTCAAGGAAGGCAAGACTGTTGTCTGGGCCTGCGACCCAATGCATGGAAATACCATTAAATCTAAAACTGGTTTTAAAACTAGACCTGTAAAAAATATTTTCAGTGAAATCCAGAAGTTTTTTGCTATTCATAAAAGTCTTGGAACTTATCCCGGCGGAGTTCATCTTGAAATGACTGGCTCAGATGTTACAGAGTGCATGGGAGGATTACAGCAAATTACTGATGAAGATTTAAAAAATAGATATCATACTTTTTGTGATCCTAGATTGAATGCATCTCAATCATTAGAAATAGCTTTTTTAATATCTGAATATTTAAAAGATGAAAAAATTTTATCTTTAAAGTCTTCTCAAATTTAAATTTAAATATACATTAATATTATGAATTCAGATAAAAAAATTGAACATATATCAAATTGGATTAAGGAATATATAAACTCTCTTAACTTTCAATCTCCAAGCCTTATTATTGGAGTTTCAGGAGGTATTGATTCTGCTGTTACTAGTACTCTATGTTGTAAAACAGGTTTCAGAACTATTGCTGTTTCAATGCCAATTAAACAAAATTCTTCACAGCATGACTTGAGTTTAAAGCATTTAGAATGGTTAAATGATAATTTTAATAATGTTGATACCATGATTATAGAGCTTGATGATGTATTTAAATCTTTTGAAAAAACAATGACTGATTTTAATAACAAATTGGCATTTGCTAATTCAAGATCAAGATTAAGAATGGTAACTCTTTATCAGATTGCACAAGCTAATAATGGAATTGTTGTTGGGACAGGAAATAAAGTTGAAGATTTTGGAGTAGGATTTTATACAAAATATGGTGATGGCGGAGTGGATATTTCTCCAATCGCAGATTGTAATAAAACTGATGTTTGGAATATAGGAAAGTCTCTTGGCATAATAAAAGAAATAATTGAAGCAGCTCCAACTGACGGTTTATGGGATGATAGTCGAAATGATGAATCTCAATTAGGTCTTACTTATGAACAAATCGAAGAAGCAATGAATAATCCTACTAGTAGCTATTTTGAAAAATATATGAAAATAAGAGAACCTAATTTACATAAAATGAAACCAATTCCTGTATGTATTCTTCCAAAAGACTAATATGAAATGTAGATTTGCTCCTAGCCCAACTGGTTTATTGCATGTTGGTAATGCAAGGTCTGCAGTTTTAAATTGGGCTTATTGTAAAAAAAATAATGGAATTTTTGTATTAAGAATAGATGATACTGATCAATTAAGATCAACGAAAGAATACGCAAACAAAATTAAAGAAAATTTAACTTGGTTAGGTCTCAATTGGGATAAAACTTTTAATCAATCTGACAGAATTGATAATTATAGTTTAAAAATAGATAAATTAAAAAAAGATGGGCGACTATATCCCTGTTTTGAAACTGCAGAAGAGTTATCACTAAAAAAGAAATCACTTCTTTCAGCTGGAAAACCGCCTATTTATGATAGGTTATCTTTATCTTTAACTAATGAGGAAATTGATGAAAAATTAAAATCAGGTCAAAGACCACATTGGAGATTTAAACTGGATGAAAAAATAATTGAGTGGAATGATCTAATTAAAGGTGTGGTAAAGTTTGACTCAAAAAATTTAAGTGATCCAATTTTAATCAGAGAGGATGGATCGCTTCTATACCATCTACCATCAGTGATTGATGACATTGAAGAAGAAATTTCCCATATTGTAAGAGGTGAAGATCATATTTCAAATACTGCCTTCCATATACAAATATTCCAAGCTTTAGAAGCTCGAAGTCCTAATTTTGCTCATCATCCTTTTTTAACTGATCAACAAGGAAAAGGTTTTGGTAAAAGAATAGGCAGTCTTTCAATAGAAAATTTAAAAAATGAAGGTTATGAAAATATTACAATATTAAATTATTTAATTAATATTGGTTCCAGTGAAGATATTAAAGCGGATACAGTTTTAGATAATATACTAGAGAATTTTGATATTAAAAATATATCAAATTCATCAGCAAAATTTTCAGATACAGTTTTGAAATCTTTGAATTCAGATGTTTTGAAAAATTATAACTTTGAACAAATACAAAAAAAAATTAATATAGAAATTGAAAAAGTTGATTTAAAAAAGTTATGGATATTTTCACAAAATAATATTACATTTTTAGATGATATAAATAATTGGTCTAAAATAATTAATAGTACTATAGACCTTGAAAAACATAATATTCCTAAGATTTTAATCAAGTCTGCAATTGAAAGTATTCCAGAGGAGCCTTTTACATATGAGACTTGGGATATTTGGATTAAATCAATAAATGAAAAAACAGGCTTAAAAGGGAAAAATCTATTTATGCCTTTACGACTTATTTTAACTGGAAGGGATAAGGGCCCAGAACTTAAGAATTTCCTACCTTTGCTAGACAAACCGACATTACTTAGAAAATTTGGAAAAACCTAGAAAAATATATTTTATTGTCTAAGAGCTAATTTTAAATATGGATAAAGATAATAAAATTTATTTGTTTGATACTACTTTGAGAGATGGTCAGCAAACAACAGGGGTTAATTTTTCTGTAAGTGATAAGATGACTATAGCAAAGAGTCTTGATGAACTGGGTATTGATTATATTGAGGGAGGTTGGCCTGGAGCCAACCCTACCGATAATGATTTTTTCTCACGTGATTTAAATTTTACTAAATCAAAATTTACTGCTTTTGGTATGACAAGAAGGCCTGGGAGAAGTGCTGATAATGACCCAGGATTAAATTCTCTGATAAATAGTAACGCACATACAATTTGTCTTGTAGGCAAATCATCATCATTTCAAGTTAAGAATGCATTAGGAATTACAGAAGATGAAAATATCTCAATGTTAAGTGATAGTTTTAATTATTTAAATAATAAAAATAGGGAAGCAATTTATGATGCTGAACATTTTTTTGATGGCTTTAAGAACAATAAAGAGTATGCAATAAAATGTTTAAGTACTGCATTAGAATCAAATGTAAGATGGATTGTATTATGTGACACTAATGGTGGAACTCTTCCAAATGAAATAACAAATATAATTCAAGAAGTTAAGAAAACTATTCCAGCAAATAAATTAGGGATTCATGCACATAATGACACTGAGAATGGAGTAGCAAATGCTCTAGCAGCAATTAATGTTGGTGTTAGACACGTTCAAGGAACAATTAATGGACTTGGTGAAAGATGTGGAAATACTAATCTTGTCTCTTTAATACCCTCATTGATTTTAAAAACAAATTTTCATACTAATATTAATAAGCAAAATTTAAAATTACTTACTAAAATTTCTAATACTTTAAGTAATATTTTAAATGAACCCAAGTCAAAAAATGCCCCTTATGTAGGAGAGAATGCTTTTTCGCATAAAGGTGGACTGCATGCTTCAGCAGTAGCTAAAAATCCTTCAACTTATGAGCATATTGATCCTGAACTAGTTGGAAATTCTCGAAATGTTATTATTTCTGACCAAGCTGGTAAAGCAAACTTATTAAGTCAGATTAAAAAACTCTCTATTGAAATAGATAATGAGCAAATTAATCAAATACTAGAACTGATAAAACAAAAAGAAGCTGAAGGTTTTTCATATGATGTTGCTTTAGCTAGTTTTGAATTATTAGTAAGAAAACATATTGGCCAAATAAAAGAATATTTTAAACTTAATAAATTTAGAGTTACTGACGAAAGAAGATGGAATGCAAAAGGAAAGCTTGTAACTGACTCTGAAGCAACAGTTCATCTTGAAGTAAAAAATGAAGAAAAAATGACAGTAGGTGTTGGTAACGGTCCAGTAAATGCTATAGATAGTGCATTGAGACAGGCTTTAATAGATTTTTACCCAACTCTTAATGACTTAAAGCTTACTGATTATAAAGTTATGATTTTATCTTCAGATAAAGGGACTGGGGCTATAACAAGAGTTCATATTGAATCTACAGATAGTAATAAACAGCACTGGACTACTGTGGGTGTATCATCAAATATTATAGATGCATCTTACAACGCAATATATGACAGTATTAGCTACAAGCTATTTAAAGATTTAAATAATTAAATTGAAAAATATCAATCCTACTATTATTTTAGTCAGACCTCAGCTTCCAGAAAATATAGGGATGACTGCCAGAGTAATGGATAATTTTGGTTTATCTAAATTATTTGTTGTTAATCCAAGAGATGGGTGGCCAAGTAAAATAGCAGAAAACTCTGCTAAGCATGGGAAAAATATTATAAAAAAAACAAAATATTTTACTAGTTTGAATGAAGCAGTTTCAAAATTTAATCTAGTTATAGCAACAACAAATAGAAAACGATTTTTAACAAAAACAACCTATAATAATTTTTCTGATTTAAAGAAAAAAATTATTAATTTTAAAAATACAGCTATTTTATTTGGTCCTGAAAACTCTGGATTATCTAATCAAGATTTAAGATTAACAAATTGTATTTTTACTATTAAAACTATTAGTCGTAACAAATCACTTAATTTATCTCATGCTGTTTCAGTTATATCTTATGAATTATTTAACTTAAAAAAAGTTAATAATAATTACACAGAAAATAATGAACTTGCAAATAAGCTCGAACTTTCAAATTTCATGAATGCTTTAATTAAAGATCTTGATTCTAAGAGTTTTTTTAACCCTAAAGAAAAAAAAGAAAGTATGATTGATAATATTTATTCTATTTACAATAAAATGCATTTGACCAAAAAAGAACTTAGGATGTTGTGGGGAATGCATAAAAAGCTTAAAAATTTGCCAAAATTATAAAATAATGAATTTGACATGAACCAATTAATCACTATATACGCCATTAATTAATGACAAAAAGAATATCTGCAAAATATAAAATTGATAGAAGATTGGGCTGTAACCTATGGGGCAGACCTAAAAGTCCATTTAATAAAAGAAATACGAAACCAGGCCAACATGGGGCTATGGCATTACGCAAAAAACAATCAGATTTTGGTAACCAGCTTTTTGCTAAACAAAAACTTAAATTTTATTATGGTGATTTAACTGAAAAACAATTTAGAAGAATTTATACTAAGGCATCAAATATCAAAGGTGATACAAGTCAAATTTTAATTGAACTTCTTGAAAGAAGATTAGATGCTATTGTTTATAGAATGAAATTCGTACCCACTATTTTTGCTGCAAGGCAACTAGTTAATCATGGCCACGTTAAAGTTAATGGAAAAAGAGTTAATATCCCTTCATATTCAGTGAAAGATGGTGACGAAATATCTCTTAAGGATGGTAGTAAAGAAATTAATATAGTACAAGAATCAATTGTTTCTCAAGAAAGAGAAATTCCGGAGTATATAGAGGTAGACATTAAAGAATTTAAGGGCAAGTTCTTAAGAGCTCCTTTAATTCATGATGTTCCATACCCTGTTACAATGGAACCTAATCTTGTTATTGAGTTTTATTCTAGGTAATTTTTTTTTTAATCACATCATATATAAAAATTGCAACACCTATCCATATTAAAATAAAAGCAATAATTTTTTCAAATTCAATATATTCATTAAGCACAAATAAAGAAGTAATAAAATGAAAGCTTGGAGCAATATAAAATAGAACACCTGCTAAACCTAAGGGAATATATTTAAGGCCTAAATTAAAAAAAAATAAAGGAAAAATTGTAACTGCACCCGTTAGAATTAACATTATGGTAGTGAAACTTAATGTTATACTTATATAACCCATATCAAGAAAACTTAAGTAGATTAAGTATGGTAGTGCAAATATTGTAATAAATCCTGATTCATATAATAAGCCAGTTGCTGGTGATACCTTAATTTGTTTTCTTAGCAAACCATATACAGCCCAAGTAGTTCCAATCAAAATTGAAATAAAAGGAAAATTGCCCTGACTTAAAACAATTATTAAGCTAGCTATAAACATTAATATAACTGAAATAACTTTGTTAGTATTTAGTTTTTCATTTAAAAAAAAGAAACCAAAGATTACACTTATCATAGGTGTTAAAAAATAACCTAATGAAGCATCTTGAACCTGCTTAATGCTTACAGAATATATAAAACCAGTCCAATTAATAGCTATTAAAATTCCAGTTATTGATAAAATAATTATTTTTCTTGATGAATTAAAAAGACTAATAAAATCTTTAATTTCATTTAAGAAAAAAAGTAAAATGAATAATAATACAAAAGACCAAAGCCCTCTATGCATTGCCACTTCAATTGATGGTATATATTTTATTTGATCAAAAAAGAGAGGTTGAGGCATTCCCCAAAAAAGGGAAGCTAAACAAGTATAAAATATACCCTTAAAAAATAAGCTATTTTTCAAATTATGATGGTTTTACTTGAATTCCTCTACTACTAAATAATTCTAAAAGCTCACCAGTCTCGTACATTTCTTTTACAATATCACATCCTCCAATAAATTCTTCTTTTACATAAAGTTGAGGAATAGTTGGCCAATTAGAGAATTTTTTTATACCTTCTCTCATTTCATTACTGTCTAGGACATTTATACTGCTGAATTTTACTCCAATATTAGATAAAACTTGCACAGTAGCTGCTGAAAAACCACACATAGGAAAAACTGGAGTTCCT
This sequence comes from uncultured Alphaproteobacteria bacterium, assembly GCA_902596365.1. Taxonomy (GTDB): domain Bacteria; phylum Pseudomonadota; class Alphaproteobacteria; order HIMB59; genus CACPNW01. The sequence goes on along the minus strand of CACJTT010000004.1, from coordinate 22,028 downwards.
TTCATAAATAAAACTACATCATTAGATTTAATTTCATTTTTAATACTTTCTGAGACATCTATCATACTATTATCTTCCATTTATTACTCCGTTTTTGTTTTTAGCATCAATGCGTGTAATTCGTTACCCATTTTTCCTTCTAATGAGTCGTATACCATTTTATGCTGCTCTATTTTAGTTTTTCCCTTAAATGATTTTGATATAACTGTGGCACTATAATGGTCTCCATCACCCCTTAAATCTTCAATTATAATAGTTGAGTCTGGAATACTATTTTTTATAAATTTTTCCAACTCTTCTTTAGATAAAGGCATTGAATATAAATAGTTTAAAATTATTAAAAAATAAAGACTATTTGATCTTATTTTTAAATATCCAATCTATTTTACTATTGCTATTGGCTTCTAAAAGTTCTCTTAACTCCTGCATAGATATATACTTAAGTAATTTTTTATCTTTTTTTAATATATCAATAAAACTTTTTTTGTTATTCCAAGCATTCATTGCATTTTTTTGGACTATTGTGTAGGCCAATTGTCTTGAAAGGCCCTTTTGTGTTAATTTTAAAAGTAATTTTTGACTATTATGAAGTCCATCAAGCAAATTGATATTTTTTTTCATGTTTTGAGGATAGACTTTCATAGTTTTAACAACTTCGTTGAGTCTGTTAAGTGAAAAATCTAAAGCAATAGTAATATCAGGAGCAAAAATTCTCTCTACACTTGAGTGACTTATATCTCTTTCATGCCATAAAACAATATTTTCCATTGATGGAATAACTGCACTCCTTATATATCTTGCTAACCCAGTTAAATTTTCACTTAAAATAGGGTTTCTTTTATGAGGCATAGCAGATGATCCTTTTTGTTTTGGATCAAATCTTTCTTCAACTTCTAATAATTCAGTCCTTTGCAGGTGTCTTATTTCAACTGCAAAACGCTCAATTGAACTACCAATTATACCAAGTATTGAAAAAAAGAAAGCATGTCTATCTCTTGGAATGATTTGAGTGGAAACATCTTCACATTTCAGTTTAAGTTTTTTTGCAACATATTTTTCCACTCTTGGATCTATGCTCCCGTATGTTCCAACTGGTCCTGAGATAGAACATATGCTTATTTCTTCAATTGCAAATTCTAGCCTTTTTAAATTTCTTTTAAACTCGTTATAAAAAGATCCTAATTTTAAACCAAAAGTAATTGGCTCAGCATGAATTCCATGACTTCTACCAATCATTAATGTATCTTTATATTTCAATGATTTAGATTTTAAATTTTTTAATAAAAGTTTTAGTTCTTTATGAATAATTCCACCTGTAGCTTTTAACTGAATTGAGAAACCAGTATCAATAATATCGCTTGAAGTAACACCATGATGAAAATATTTTGAATGCTTTCCAATATATTTGCTTACATTATCTATGTAGGCATTTACATCATGCTTTGTTTGTTTTTCTAATTTATGTATTTCTTTAATATTAAATTTAGCTTTTTTTTTAATTTCTTTAGCAGCAATTTTGGGGATGACCCCAATATTGCTTAATTTTTCAGCAATTAAAATTTCTATATCTGTCCAAATTTTAAATTTATTTTCTAAGCTCCAAATTTTTTCTATTTTGGGTCTATTGTATCTTGTTATCATATATTATTTATAAATCATTTATTGGGAAATCTGTATTATTTTCTGATAATGTAAAAATTTCATTACCATCTTCAGTAATTCCAATAGTGTGCTCAAACTGAGCTGATAAAGATTTATCTTTAGTTACAGCTGTCCAACCATCATTCAGTATTTTTACTTGCCAGTCACCTATGTTTATCATTGGTTCTATTGTAAAAAACATTCCTGCTTTTAGTTTTGTACCTTCACCTTTTGTGCCATAATGAAGTACGCTTGGCGGAGTATGAAATTGCTTACCAATTCCATGGCCGCAAAAGTCTCTTACAACTGAATAATTTTTAGACTCAGCATATTCTTGAATTTTAAAACCAATATCACCCAAAGTTTTTCCAGGCTGAGCTTCTTTTATTCCAATATGAAGACACTCATAAGTTGTTTTAAGTAAATCTAAATTTTTTTTATTAGTTTTACCAGCAACAAACATTCTTGAACTATCACCGTACCACCCATCTAAAATAACAGTTACATCAACATTTATTATATCGCCAATATTTAGTATTTTTTTGTCATTAGGTATGCCATGGCAGACAACATGGTTTACTGATGTACAAACTGATTTGGGAAATCCTTTATAATTAAGCGGAGCAGGTATCGCTTTATTTTTAACTATTAGATCATGACAAAAATCATTAATTTCTAAAGTAGAAATGCCTGGTTGTATTAATTTATAAAGTTGATCTAAGATATAAGCAGCTAATCTTCCAGCTTTTTGCATTTTCTTAAAGTCGGTTTTTTGATAGATAGGAATATTACTAGACTGCATTTAATATTCTATTTACTGTTTTTATTTGCTAAATAACAGAATAATTATAAAAAAATTATACTTTATGACTCTTTTAACAGCTGGAATTTTAATAATTGGAGATGAAATATTATCAGGAAGAACTCAAGATACGAATGCAAATTTTATTGCTAAAAATTTAACATTATCTGGAATTAAACTTGAAGAAATAAAAGTAATTCAAGATAAAAAAAATATCATAATAGACTCGGTAAAACTATTTAGTAAAAAATATACTTATGTTTTTACTACAGGAGGTATTGGCCCAACACATGATGATATTACATCAGAAAGCATAGCCGAAGCCTTTAATAAAAAATATGGAATTAATAAAGAAGCTTTCAATATTTTAGAGAAGTATTATCCAGAAGGTGAATTTAATAAAAGTAGACAAAGAATGACTAAGATGCCTTCAGATGCTCAATTAATTTATAATCCAATGACTGCAGCTCCAGGATTTATTTTAAAAAATGTATATGTTTTACCTGGAGTGCCAAAAATCATGGAGGTAATGTTTGTAAATGTTTTAAAAAACTTAAAAAAAGGTAAGCCAAAAAAAATAAAAACAATAAATACTAATTTATATGAAAGTAAAATTGCACCTTTTCTAAAAGATATACAAAATAAATATGAAGAATGCTCAATTGGTAGCTATCCATATTTTAATTTTCTATCTAAGAAAGGTGGCGTTAATATAGTGATGTCGTCATGGACTATGACTTCACTTGATGATGTTGAAAAAGAAATAATAGAGATGATAAAATTAAATAGTGGAAATTACTCTATTGTCTGATAATACTTTTTTTAAATTGGCCTCGTGGTGGAATGGTAGACACAAAGGACTTAAAATCCTTGCCCTTTTGGGAGTGCCGGTTCAAGTCCGGCCGAGGCTACCACTAAAAATCAAAAATTATGTTTAGTTTTGTCACCTTAGGTACTAACGATCTAAAAAAAAGTAAAATTTTTTATGATGAATTACTTAAATCTATTAATATTATCAATGTTGAAGAGTCAGATAGATATATCGGTTATTCTAAAAAAGAAACTTTAGATAAAATTGAATTCTATCTTATGATTCCTCATAATAAAGAAAAGGCAACATTTGGTAATGGAAGTATGATTACGTTTAATATTGACACAAAAGAAGAAGTTGAAAGTTTTTACAATTTAGCTTTGAAATTAGGAGCAACTGATGAAGGTCTGCCAGGCCCTAGACACGAACAGGATTATTATGCATATTTTAGAGACTTAGATGGAAATAAAATATGCGCCTTTAGTTCTGATTGATTTTAATATTCAAATTGTTCATTTAATATTTTATCCTCAATTGAGTGATTGTTATCAAATAAAATTTTACAATTTTTATCCGATGATGATTGAATAGTTACTTCCTTAATATTTCTAAATTCTATATTATCAGCTGTGGCACTTACTTGCCTATCTTTAAAATTTAGAACATCTATTTTTATTATATTTGTTTCTGAAAGTAGAGCACCTCTCCACCTTCTAGGTCTAAAAGCACTTATAGGTGTTAATGCTAATAGTTTTGAATCTAAAGGTAGTATACTGCCATGTGCTGATAAATTATAGGCTGTACTTCCTGCTGAAGTAGAAACAAGTACTCCATCACAAATTAGTTCATTCATCCTCTTAGTATTGTTAATTTTAATTTGAAATTTTGAAGCTTGATGACTTTGTCTCATTAATGATACTTCATTATAAGCAATAGAATTATATATTTTGTCATTCTCATCTTTTGCAGTCATTTTTAGTGGTTTTAAATCTGTTGATTTGGAATTTTCAATTAATTCCTCTAAATTTTTTTTATTAACTGAATTCATAAGAAATCCTATTGAGCCGTAATTAATACCAAAAAATGGTTTATTAAGTTCATTAAAATCATGAAGAGATTTAAGTAAAATGCCATCTCCCCCAATCGGTATAATTATATCTGATAGCTCAGGATCAGTTTGAGTATAATAGTTAATATACTCATCTTTAGCTTTAATAGCTTCTGCTGAATTAGAAGAAATAAAATGAAATTTCATTAACCACCTGTCTCATTCATGTGTCTGTTAATATAAGGTTTAACTTCTGAGTTAATTATAAAATCATGTCTTTTAGGTTTGATACTTAAGGCAAATCTTATTTTATCTTTTATATACTCATCACCTCTATCAGTTCTTAATATTTCTCTAAAATCCACATAATCATTTTGACCAAGACACATATACATTTTTCCAGTACTTGAAATTCTAACTCTATTGCATGTTGCGCAAAAATTATTAGATAAAGGTGTAATAAAGCCAACTTTTATATCTAGTTTTTCGCTAACAAAATAATTTGATGGCCCTCCAGTTTTATAATTTGATTGATTAAAATTATATTTATTATTTAATTTCTTAAAAATTTTATCTAAGCTAACAAATTGCATATGTCTTGGCATATCAGTATCACTCATTGGCATAACTTCAATAAATGTTAGATCTAATAATTTACTATTTGCCCAATTAATAAGATTCGTTGTTTGATCTTCATTAAAGTTTTTAAAAACAACAGTATTTATTTTTACTTTGATGCCATTTTTTATAGCTTCTTCAATTCCATCTAGAGTATTTTGTAAATTTCCAAAACGAGTAATTTCTTTAAATTTTTTTTCTATGATTGTGTCTAGTGATACATTAATTCTGTTGATTCCATTTTCTTTTAAATCTTTAGCATATCTTTTTAATAAGCTTCCATTAGTAGTTAGGGTTATTTCTTTTAAGTTGGTAGAGGTTTTTTTCTTATTAAGATTATTGATAAGATGAATTATATTTTTTCTTACAAGAGGTTCACCACCAGTTAATCTGATTTTTTCTACTCCTAAATCAATAAAATTATCACAAAGCCTTTCAATCTCCTCAAGACTCAAAACTTCATTTTTTGGCAAAAAATTCATTTTTTCTTTCATGCAATATACGCATCTTAAATCACACCTATCAGTAACAGAGACTCTCAAGTAATTTATTTTTCGAAGAAATTGATCAACTAGTTGCATTAATATTAATTATTTCAAGATTGATTTCAGATAGATTAATTGTTTTTTTTCCAACATTTTCAAAATTTACAGTTATAAAATTATTTATTGAAGATTGTATTTGACCAATACCCCATTCTTCTTTTTTATCAGGATTAATAACATATATTCCAGGTGTAAAAAAGCTAGAGTAATTTTCCATTACAAATGCTTTTATATATTATTTAGATTAATTTAATCTTTTTTCAGCCTTTTCATGCATCTCCTGTGCTTCAAGGCTTAAAGTTGCTACAGGACGTGCTTCAAGTCTTTTTAAGCCTATTGGTTCACCAGTTTCTTCACAATATCCGTAGCTTCCATCATTTATTCTTCTTAATGCTGCATCAATTTTATTTATTAATTTTCTCTCTCTATCTCTTGTTCTTAATTCAAATGTTCTATCTATTTCTTCTGAAGCTCTATCAGTCATATCAGGTTTTGCTTCATTTTCTGTTTGAAGATTATTAATTGTTTGAGAAGATTCTTTTAAAAGTTCACTTTTCCAATTTTCTAGTTTTTGCCTAAAATATTCTTTCATTTTGGCATTCATGAACTTTTCTTTTTGAGTAGGTTTGTATTTTTTTGATATTTTTGCCATTATGTAAAACTCGAAAGGATTTACCAAAAGAATTTAATAATTCAAGATTAATATTATTAAAAAAAAATGTATATATATCAATGTATTATATAATTTTGACAAAAAGAACAAAAATAGAACTTTTAATATTAGAACAAAACATGTACAAAAAATCATGATTTGCAAGAATCACAATAAAAAACTACCAAATGATGGAGAAAACAATGTCTCAAGCTAAATTAAAAGTAATAGAGAATAATACAATGAATGAAGAAAATAGAACTAAATCATTAGAAGCTGCAGTTAGTTTAATTGAAAAAAACTATGGAAAAGGTTCAATTATGAAGCTGGGATCAAAAACTAATGTAGACATAGAATCAATATCAACTGGCTCTCTTGGCTTAGATATTGCTTTAGGTATAGGTGGGGTTCCAAAAGGAAGAATCGTTGAAATATATGGACCTGAAAGCTCTGGAAAAACAACCTTAGCAACTCATATTGTTGCTGAGTCTCAAAAAAAAGGTGGTAATTGTGCATTTATTGACGCTGAACATGCTCTTGATCCAGCATATGCAAAAAAATTAGGAGTTAATCTTGAGGAACTGCTAATATCTCAACCTGACACTGGTGAACAAGGATTAGAGATTGCTGATTCTCTTATAAAATCAGGAGGAATTGATGTTCTAGTTATTGATTCTGTTGCTGCGCTAGTTCCAAGAGCTGAATTAGAAGGCGACATGGGAGATTCTTTACCTGGTTTACAAGCAAGATTAATGAGTCAGGCTTTAAGAAAATTAACTAGCTCAATAGCTCAATCAAACACACTAGTTGTTTTTATCAACCAACTTAGAATGAAAATTGGAGTAATGTTTGGTAGCCCAGAAACAACAACAGGCGGAAATGCATTAAAATTTTATTCGTCTGTTAGGATGGATATAAGAAGAATAGGGGCAATAAAAGATAAAGATGAAATTATTGGAAATCAAACAAGGGTGAAAATTGTTAAAAATAAAGTGGCTCCTCCTTTTAAAGTTGTTGAGTTTGATATTATGTATGGCGAAGGTATTTCAAAACTTGGAGAACTTGTTGATCTTGGAGTTAAGGCTGAAATTATAGATAAATCAGGTTCTTGGTTTGCATATAAAGACCAAAAAATTGGACAGGGAAGAGAAAATGTTAAAAATTTTCTTAAAGATAATCCAACTATAGCTCAAGAGATAGAGAATAGGATTCTTCAAAATGCTGGAGTAGTAGAAAAAGCTATGATGGAAGGTGAGGTTGAAACTAAAGCTAAAGAAGAAAAATCAGAATAGTATCAAGTATTTTTTATATTATAAAATAAATTAAAAAAAAGGGGTATTTCCCCTTTTTTTTTGTATTAGACATACTAAAAATCAAGTTATAATAGATCTTCATGAATTCTCACGAAATAAGATCTAAATTTTTGAATTATTTTAAAAAAAATGGGCATGAAATAGTTCATTCAAGTCCGCTTATTCCTCATAATGACCCTACTCTCATGTTTGCAAATTCTGGAATGGTTCAATTCAAAAATATTTTTACTGGTAAAGAAAATAGAGACTATAATCGTGCTGTTACATCTCAGAAATGTGTAAGAGCAGGAGGTAAGCATAATGATTTAGAAAATGTAGGATACACTGCAAGGCATCACACATTTTTTGAAATGTTAGGAAATTTTTCTTTTGGAGATTATTTTAAAGATGATGCAATAAAGTTTTCATGGGATTTAATTACAAAAGAACTAGGCATAGATAAAAAAAAACTATTAGTTACAGTTTATAAAGACGATGATGATGCTTACAATTTATGGAAAAAAATTGCAGGTTTGGATGATGACAAAATTATTAAGATAAGCACCTCTGATAATTTTTGGTCAATGGGAGATACAGGCCCATGTGGTCCTTGTTCTGAAATATTTTATGATCACGGTGATAAATTTCCTGGAGGTCCTCCAGGCAGTCCTAATGAGGATGGAGATAGGTTTATAGAAATTTGGAATTTAGTATTTATGCAATTTGAGCAAATTAGTTCATCTGAAAGAATCAATCTTCCTAAACCTTCAATTGATACTGGTATGGGTTTAGAGAGAATAACTGCCTTATTAAATGGCACAAATGATAATTATGACACTGATCTTTTTAACCCTCTTATAAATAAATCAATTCAGTTACTTAATAATGAAAGTTTAAATAAAAGTCCAAGTCATAGAGTAATAGCTGATCATTTGAGATCTTCATCATTCTTGATTGCAGATGGTGTTACACCATCAAATGAAGGTAGGGGCTATGTGTTAAGAAGAATTATGAGAAGAGGTATGCGACATGCTCACACTCTAGGAAATAAAGAGCCAATTTTTGATAAAATGCTCCCAATATTAATTGAAACATTTCAAAATGCTTATCCTGAACTGGATAGAGCAAGGGATTTAATTTTAAATACATTTTTAAATGAAGAAACAAAATTTAAAGAAACTGTTGAAAAAGGTCTTAAAATATTAGAGGATCAAGTTTCTACTTCTCCAAAAAAATTAGATGGGGCAATTGCTTTTAAATTATATGATACATATGGCTTTCCATTAGATTTAACCCAAGATTATCTTAGAGCAAAAAAAATTAAAGTTGATATCGATTCATTTAATATAAAAATGAAAGAACAGAAAGATAGAGCACGCAAAAGTTGGAAAGGCACAGGTGATCAAGAAGATCAAAAAAAATGGTTTAAAATTACTGAAAATTTAAGTCCTACTGAATTTTTGGGATATGAACAGAAAGAAACAGAAAGTGAAATTATTTCTATTATTAAAAAAGATACAGAAGCAGATATTTTATCCAGTGGTGAAGATGGTATTATTATACTGAATCAAACACCTTTTTATGGAGAAAGTGGGGGGCAGATTGGAGATAGTGGAAAAATTATTTGTGAAAATAGTATTTTTGAAGTTTATGATACCACTAAATTATTTGGATCATTTTTTTTACACCACGGCAAAGTTATTAGTGGTGAATTTACTAAAAAAGAAAGTGTCACTGCAATAATTGATAAAAATAAGCGTGATTTAATTAAGTGCAATCATTCATCTACACATTTGTTACATTCTTCACTTCGAGTAATACTTGGTAATCATGTTTCTCAAAAAGGATCTTTGGTAAACAATGAAAAACTGAGATTTGATTTTAGTCATAATGAGCCAATAAGTTCTGAAAATATTATTAAAATTGAAAAACATGTAAAAAATCAAATAACTATTAATTCTCAGGTTTATACAAAAATCATAGATCATAAGAAAGCAATTGAAGAGGGTGCTATGGCTTTATTTGGAGAAAAATATGGAGATGAAGTTCGTGTTGTAGCTATGGGCACTAAAGAAGCTGAAAAAGTATTTTCAAAAGAACTTTGTGGAGGAACGCATGTTAATAAAACAGGTGATATAATTGATTTTAAAATTATTAATCAATCTAGTGTTGCCTCAGGTATCAGAAGAATAGAAGCTATAACTAATATTTCAGTTAAAAAATATGATAATGAACAAATTCAATTAAAAAAACAAAAAGATGATGATGATCAAATTAAGATTGAAGCACTCATAAAAGATATAAAAAAAATAGATAGTAACTTTACTTATTCAATTAAAAATAATGAGAATTTAATTATTCAAATTAAAGAATTAAGAAAAATTTTAGATAGTAAAAAACAAAATTTAAATAAAGAAAATACATCTCAAAATATTATTACTGAAGAAATCAAAAAGAAAATGTTTATTTATCTAGTAACTGAAGATTATCCACCTAAATTATTAAAGCAATTTGTAGATGATCAAAAAAATAAATTTAAAGATAAATGTGTTTCATTAATAATATCTAAAAATAATAACAAATTATCAATTGTTCTTGGTGCTACAAATGATTTAATTAATAATTTTGACTCTTCAAAGATTATTCAAGAAGTCTCTGTAATCTTAGGCGGAAAGGGTGGTGGTGGCCGTAAGGATCTAGCTCAAGCTGGAGGCACTGAATTAAGTAATTTAGATCAGGCCATTAATAAAATAAGAGAAAATTTAAACTTTTAGTTTTTTTTCTAAATTTACTTTTAAAGTTTCTAAAAAGTCTTCAGTATTTAACCATTTTTGTTCTGAGTTAATTAGAATTGCTAAATCCTTAGTCATACTTCCCGATTGAACTGTATTTATACATGTGTTTTCAAGATTATTAGCAAAATTTATCAAATCTTTATTTCCATCAAATTTACCTCTAAATTGCAGTCCTCTAGTCCATGCAAATATTGATGCTATTGGATTAGTTGATGTTTCTAATCCTTTTTGGTGATTTCTAAAATGCCTTGTTACTGTTCCATGTGCTGCTTCAGATTCTACAGTTTTGCCATCAGGTGTCATTAATACGCTTGTCATTAATCCTAGCGATCCATATCCTTGTGCAACAGAGTCAGATTGAACATCACCATCATAATTTTTACAAGCCCAAATAAAATTACCTTCCCATTTAAGGGCTGTTGCAACCATATCATCTATCAATCTATGCTCATAAACTATATTTTTTTCTTTAAATTTTTCTGCAAACTCAGTTTTAAAAACATTTTCAAATAAATCTTTAAATCTTCCATCATAAACTTTTAAAATTGTATTCTTTGTTGATAAGTAAACTGGCCAGCCAAGGTCTAGTCCATAATTAAAACAAGCTCTAGCAAAATCAATTATTGATTGATCTAAATTATACATCGATAATGCTATCCCTTCTTTATTAAAATTATATACCTCTTTTGTAAAACCCTGGCTTCCATCAGATGGTTCAAATACCATTTTTAGCTTACCTGGTTTTGTTATTAAGGTGTCTGTTGCTCTGTATTGATCTCCAAATGCATGTCTAGCCACTACAATGGGTTTATTCCAGTTGGTAACTATTCTTGGTACATTTTGGCAAATTATTGGTTGTCTAAAAATTGTTCCACCTAATATATTTCTGATAGTCCCATTAGGTGAGCGCCACATTTTTTTTAAATTAAATTCTTTTACCCTCTCTTCATCTGGAGTGATTGTTGCACACTTAATTCCAACTCCATATTTTTTTATTGCTTCAGCTGCTTCTATAGTTATTTGATCATCAGTGTCATCACGGTTTATGACACCTAAATCGTAATACTTAATATCAAGATCTGTATATGGGAGTATTAATTTATCTTTTATGAATTGCCAAATCACTCTAGTCATTTCATCACCATCCATTTCAACAATGGGATTTTTTACTTTTATTTTGTCCATGATTGTAAAATCTTATTAAATTCTTTCGAGCTTCTTATTACTTGAAATTTGTTTTGTAAATTTTTATTTCCAAATTTATTTTTAGTAATTTTATCAATTTGCTTAATTAAAGGTGACCAATAGTTATCAAAGTTAAAAAAAATTATAGGTTTATTATGTAATTTAAGGTTTTTCCAAGATAATACCTCTATTAATTCCTCTAAAGTTCCAGTACCACCAGGTAAAATTAAAAAGGCATCACCTAACTTAAATAAATTTTCTTTTCTTTTGCTCATATTTGGTACAATTTTTAAATGAGTAATTTTGATATTTGCTTCTTCATCTTTGATTAAAAATTTGGGAATGATTCCAATAACTTCAGTTTTTAATTTCATTAAAGTTCTTGCTATTTCACCCATTAATCCAAGATTGCCACCTCCATAAATTACTTTAATTTTATATTTTGATATGATTTCTGCTATTTCCCTTGCCATTTTAAAGAATTTTTTTTCTATTTTTTGTGATGAAGAACAGTAGATTGTTAGAGATTTTATTTTCATAATTATGTATTAGCTCGTTCTTATATGCAATTAAAACTAAATAATGAAGGCTGGGTTTATTTTGTCATCAGTTGTTTAATTACTATAATAATTATACCTTTCTATACAATTTTAGGGATATTTTTATGTATTTTATCGATTTATATATTTTACTTTTTTAGAGACCCTATTAGATCAATACCCAATGAGGATGTAGTTGTATCTCCTGCTGATGGTTTAGTAACTTTTATTGGAGAATCAAAAAGTCCATTAGACAATAGCATGGATAAAAATAATTATACTAAAATAAGTATATTTCTTAGTATATTTGATGTTCATGTAAATAGAATGCCTATAGATGCCTCAATCATATCAATTAACTATATACCTGGAAAGTTTTTAAATGCTACATTAGATAAATCTAGTAATAAAAATGAACGAAATATAATTTATGCAAAAAAGAATGAAGATTATTTTTATATTGTTCAAATAGCAGGTTTAATTGCTAGACGCATAGTTTGTAATTTAAAAAATAATCAAGAAGTAACAAAGGGTGATAGAATAGGAATAATTAAATTTGGAAGTAGGGTAGATTTATATCTTCCTAAGAATTTTAATATTTTAATAACAAAAGGCCAAAGAGTCATAGGTGGAGAAACAATTATTTCTAATCCAAAGAATATTCAAAATATAAATAGTGCTATATTAAAATGAATGAACAAAATATTATAAGTAAATATGTGCCAAATTTTATCACATTGCTTTCACTAAGCAGTGGTTTTACATCTATTAGATTTACATTGAATGGTGACTTGGTGATAGCAATTTATCTAATATTATTAGCAACAATTTTTGATTTTTTTGATGGATGGTTTGCTAGAAAACTTAAAAGTAAATCCAATTTTGGTGCAGAGTTAGATTCTTTAAGTGATTTTGTATCATTTGGGGTAGCCCCAAGTTTTCTAATTTATTTATGGTCTACTCACACTCTTGGATCCCTAGGGTGGGGCGCAACTTTATTCTTTGTAATCTGTAGTGCTCTTAGATTAGCAAGATTCACTGCTGATATTTATATTATTAATAAACCAATTGATGATAATGAATATTTTGTTGGTTTGCCGTCACCTGCAGCAGCTGGACTAATATTGTTACCCTTATTTATTTTTTTTGAGTTTGATTTTAATTTTCTTAAAAATGCATATTTAAATTTAATCTTTACTGTTATTATAGGATTAATGATGATAAGTAAGATTCCTACTATTTCTCTTAAAAAAATTCAAATAAATCAAAAATACAAAACTTGGATTTTCTTAATATTTGTTATTATATGTGTAGGTTTAATATCTAAAATTTGGCTTACTTTAGTTATTGTATTATGTTTGTATTTATTATCAATTATTTATATAGTTATTAAAATTAGATAAATTAAGAATTTATTTTTTTTCTATACCAATTAACTACATTTTCTTTTAACATTAATGCAGATGGAGTTACAACTAAAGTTAGGATAGTTGCAAAAATTAGCCCAAAAACAATTGCTGTAGATAATTGCACCCACCATTGTGTATCTGGAGATCCTCTAGTTACTTCTCTTGTTACAAAATCAATATTAGTCATAGTTACCATTGGGAGCAAACCAAGCACCGTTGTAGTAGTTGTAAGTAAAACAGGTCTTAGTCTTTGTGCTCCAGTTTTAATTATAGCCTCTCTAATATTTGATGTTTTTGTTTTTAAAAAATTAAAAGTATCGATAAGTATGATATTATTATTAACAACTATTCCAGCAAGAGCAATCACACCAACTCCAGACATTACTATTCCAAATGGCTGAGCGGTAACCATTAAACCAATAAAGACACCTGCTGTAGACATAACTACTGCAAATAGTATTAAAAATGCGCTATAGAAACTGTTAAATTGTAAAAGTAAAATCATTAACATTAAAAAAAGAGCAACTCCAAATGCTTTAGTTAAAAATTCTTGAGCTTGTTTTTGATCTTCATTTTCACCAATTAGTTCTACATTAATTTTATTATCTAATTTATAACGAGGTAAATCTAATGTTCTACCTCTCCAGGATGGAGCATTATCAGTTATACCTAACACATATTCAAGTTCTTTAACTTTACCATCTGGATAAACCCCAGGCTCAACATCAGCTTGAATATTGATTGCATTTTTAGAATCTACTCTAATTATATTTCCAGTTCTGTTATTAGGAATAATATCCACAAAATTTGATATTGGAACTAATCCATTTGAAGTAGATACTCTTAAATTATCAATTCTATCGAGAGTTCTTCCTTCATTTGGATATCGTAAATATAAAGGAATACTCTCATTACTATCGTCTGGTCTATATTCACCTAGTTTAAGGCCATTTGTTGCAAGTTTAATTACATTACCAATTGATGTAATATTTGCGCCAAACTTGGATGCTTGTTTTCTATCAACATTTATTTCCCATTCAATACCTGGAGCAGGAAGATTATCTTCAACATTCATTAATTTAGGATAATTATCCATAAACTTTTTAAGTTTAATACCTTCAGCAACTAAAAGTTTTTTATTATCACTAGTTAATTTAATATTAATTGGCTTACCATCGCCAGGTCCCCCTTGTTGCTCTCTAGATTCAACTTTTATACCATTGATACTTTTTGTTGCATTTAAAATTTCTGCAAGAATTACTTTAGATTTTCTCCTCTTATCCCAATCTGTATATTCTAGACTGATAGAGCCTATAAAATCCTCAGAAGCTTCTGACTGTTCACTTACATTCCCACTTAATGAATAAATGTTTTTAAATTCCTGTCTTTCAGATTGAATTTTTAAAATAATATTTTCAACTCTTGCTACATAGTCTTTTTTTTCTTCAACAGATAGATTTCCTCTCGCAAATACAACAATTTTAGCTAGATCTGGCTCAACATCAGGGAAGAATTCAACACCTTCTCCAACTTTTGTATAGGTATAATTAACAGCAATTAAAATCAATAAGGCACTAATAATTACTTTCAGTGGATGATATAATAAGTAATTTAATATTTTAGCATATATACCAACAAAGCCAGTAACATTTAAAACTGGTTCATTTGATTCTGAAGATAATATTTTTGCATTACCAGAAACTAATTTATCTGTTGAATTTATATTTTCAGATATTTTATAAACCCTTGGAATAATTTTAATAAAAACAAAAATAAATAAGGCAAAGCTAATTAAATATTTTCCAATTGTTAAAAATAAACTAAAATTTGGTACATCTAACTTCTCAAGTCCAAATGTTAAAATATTAAAAAAGATTAATAATGCTAATAAAGGTATAATAATTTGAAGTAAAATTCTTGATACAGTGTTAAGAATTGATCCTAAAACAGGAACAAATAACAAAGCCATAAATAAAGAAGAAATTAGTACACAAATTAGAGTGATTGGTAAATATTTCATAAATTCACCTGCTATACCCGGCCAAAATATAAGTGGAAGAAATGCTGCTAGTGTTGTTGCAGTTGATGAAATAATTGGTAATGACATTTTTTTTGAAGCATTTGCAAAAGCATCTTTTACACTTAATCCTTCTTTCATTTTCCTATCAGCATATTCGACAACTACTATGGCCCCATCAACTAAGAGCCCAACAGAAAGTATTAATGCAAAAAGAACAACTATGTTAATTGTAAAACCCATAATGGACAGAGCCAATAAACCTGATAAAAAGGAGCCTGGTATAGACACTCCAACTAGTAAACCTGATCTCACTCCAAGAGCACCCAGTATAATAATTAATACAAGTATAATCGCTGCTATAACATTGTTTTGTAGGCTGTTTAACATTGTTTTAATTCCCTTTGATTGATCACTTCCAAAAGAAATATTAACATTTTCTGGAAAACTTTTTTTAGTTATTGAAGTTACTCTTTTTACTTCATCAATAGTGTTAATAATATTTTGACCAATTCTTTTTGACACATCAATAGTGATTGAATTAGAGCCATTAACATTTGCATAAGATTGCCTGTCTTCAAATGTTCTTTTTACTTCAGCTATATCTCTAAATGTAATAACTGAATCTCCATTAGTTTTTACAGGTGTATTCAAAACGTCTTCAATTGTTTCATAAAGTCCCGGTACTTTGATATCAAAACTACCATCACCTGTATCTTGCCCTCCAGCAGAAACCATCTTATTGTTTTCTCTTACTATATTAATTAAACTTTCAAGATTGATCCCATAACTTTCTACAGCTGTAGGATTAATTAATATATCAACTTGTTCATTTCTCTTTCCTCCAATTTTAGCTTCTAATACACTGGGAATTGTTTCTATATCATTTTGTAATATATCAGCTAAATCTTGAAGTGTTCTGTTTGGAACATCGCCACTTAAGGAAATTTGAATTATTGGAAAGGTACTAATATTAACTTCATTTACTGTTGGTTCATCTGCTTCACTTGGAAGATCTCCTTTAGCTCTATCTACTTTGTCTCTAATATCGATCATAGCTTGATCTGAGTCAAACCCAGCATCAAACTCCAACAGAACATTTCCACCCCCTGAGTATGCGGTAGATCTTACTTCTTTTACGCCTTCAACTGTTTTGACTTCATCCTCTATTGGTTTAACTAATAGTCTTTCTGAGTCTTGTGCAGATATACCATTCTGACTAAGTGAAATGTAAACTATAGGAATACTTACGTCTGGAGTTGATTCTTTAGGTATTGTTATGTAAGTCGATGCACCTGAAAATATAATAAATATAAGTATTCCCATAAAAACTCGGGAATGGTCAATTGCATAATCTATAATATTAATTTTCATTAAAATTAGTTTATTTTCTCACCAACACTTATATATTCTTGACCACTCACAATTAGGTTTACTTTTTCAGGGAGTCCAGAAACCCACATTCCATCAATAGTATCTTTAATAGTTTTAGTTGGATAAAAAGTAACATTATTATTATTGTCAACAGCTTTGACACCTACTGTACCATCATCTAATAATGTTAAAATAGAAGGTGGTATTTTATGTGCTTTGAGTTCTGACCCCTTAATAATTATTTTCGTAGTTATCCCACTTTTGTATGAAAGATCCTTGTTACCTGCCTCAATGGTAATTTCAAATGTTCTAGTACTAGTTTCAGCAGAAGGTGATATAAAAGAAATTATTCCATTTTTTTTAATACCATTACTATCTTCAATTATTGCCTTAGTACCAACACTCACCTTGTTTACATCAAACTCAGATAAATAACCCTCGATCTTAATTGGGTCTAAATCAATTATAGTAAATAATGGAGTGCCAACAGAAATAAATTCAGTTTCCTCAACCATTTTTTCAGAAATTATTCCATCAAAAGGAGCTTTAATAATTGTTTTATCTATATCCAATTTTATATTTTTTAGAATTGATTTTACATTTGAAATTTGAGCCTCAAGATTTGCCAATGTAGATTCAAATTTTATTTTAATATCTTCTTTATCAGCTTTAGCATTAGCAAGATTAAAAGACGCTAAACTTAATTTAGATTTTGAACTTAAACCTTTATCAATTAGTTGTTTTGCTGATGCATATTCTATTTCATATAATTCTATTCTTTCTACATTTTGTCTCAGCAAATTGTCTCTATTTTTTTCATTTAATATAAGTTCTTTAGACAGTCTTTCTAAGTCTTTTTCTGCACTTAATAGTTTTTCATTTCTATCTTCTAATGAAATTGTTATCATTTCTGAATTTTGAGATACCTTATCACCTCGAGAAAATTCTATTCTATCAATATTTCCAGATGTTTCAGATTTAACATCAATTTTTTTGTTGTGTATTGTTTGGCCTTGTAATTCAATAGATTGATCAATGAGATTTGAAGTGAAAACTTTTGTTTCAACTGAAAATATAAATTCTTCACTTTTATTATTTTCAGCATCTTTAGAGTATGAGGTTTCCGTCTCTGAGAATGTTTGAGTATTATCATCTTGTGCAATTACTTTATTTGAGAATTGACCAGAGCCAATCCAACCAATAACTAATAAAAGAATAAAAGAAGCTATAAAAATTGATTTTTTCATATTAATATTTCAAAGGATTATATAAGAGTTTACCTACAAAAAACAATAGTCTTTAACTGCAACAAATAAATGAAATCAAAAGATTGGTTAAATCGTCAAAAAAGAGACTTTTATGTTAAAAAAGCAAAAAAACATGGTTATTTAAGTAGGGCTGCTTATAAATTAATAGAGATTGACAATAAATTTAACATTTTAAAAAAATCACAAAAGTTGTTTGAATTTGGTGCCGCTCCTGGGGGGTGGACTCAAGTTGCTCTTGAAGTAAATCCAAAACTTCAAATAACAGCAATAGATTTATTAGAATTAAAAATTAATCATCCTCAAATTAATTTTTATAAAGAAGATTTTTTAAAATTTAATTATGATAAAATGCAAAAGAATTTTGATTTAGTTTTGTCAGACATTGCTCCAAATACAACTGGTCATCAGTCTACTGATCATCTAAGGTTAAGTTCTATGTTATTAGATATAATTGAACTTATTGATCAATTGATAATTAAAGGTGGAATATTAGTTTTAAAAATATGGAAGGGTAGTGAGGAAAAGGAAATATTGAATATTCTTAAAATAAAATTTGATGAGGTTTCTTATTTTAAACCAGATTCATCTAGAAAAGATTCAGTTGAAATATTTATAATTGCTAAAAATTTTAAATTATGATGTCATTATCAAATCAAAAAATATTAGTAATTGATTATGGCTCACAATATACTCAATTAATAGCTAGAAGAATTAGAGAACAGCAAGTTTATTGTGAAGTTTATTCTTTCAACAAAATAACTAAAAAAATTTTGTATGATAAAACTCTATCAGGTATTATTTTATCTGGAGGACCTAATTCTGTAAAAGATAAAAACTCTCCTAAATTAGATAAGAGAATTTTGACTCTTGGTAAACCAATAATGGGAATTTGTTATGGGTTGCAATTGCTTTGCGTAGAATTTATGGGCAAGATTGGTAATTCAAAATTAAGAGAATATGGCCATTCTACAATAACTATTAATAAAAAATCTATTTTATTTGATAGAATTAAAAAAAGAAATCAAGTCTGGATGTCTCACGGTGATCATATTGAAAGAAAACCAAAGGGATTTAAAATTACTTCCTTTTCAAATAACAAAGTAATATCTTCAATTGAAAACTATCAGAAAAATATTTTTGGATTACAATTTCATCCCGAGGTACACCATTCTTTACAAGGAAAAAAAATAATATCTAATTTTCTTTTTAAAGTTTGTAAAATTAAAGATAAATTTAGATTGGAAAATTTTTTAAGTACCAAAATTAAAACTTTAAGATATGAATTAAAAAACAAAAAAGTTATTTGTGCTTTATCTGGAGGTGTAGACTCAACTGTAACATCTTTTTTATTGCATAAGGCAATAAAAAATAATTTATTTTGTATTTTTGTTGATCATGGTTTGCTTAGATTAAATGAATCTAAAGAAGTTGAAAATATTTTTAAAAAAAAATTTGGAAAAAATTTCAAAAAAATAAGCGCTTCTAAAATTTTTCTATCAAAATTAAAAAAAATCACAGACCCAGAGAAAAAAAGGAAAATAATTGGAAAAACATTTATTGAAGTTTTTGAAAAAGAGGCCAAGAAAATTAAAAATGTTGATTATCTTGCGCAAGGAACCCTTTATCCTGATATTATTGAAAGTATTCCTTTTTTTGGAGGTCCTACAGCAAAAATAAAAAGTCATCATAACGTTGGTGGTTTACCAAAAAAAATGAAATTTAAAATTGTTGAGCCATTAAAAGAATTATTTAAAGATGAGGTAAGAAGCTTAGGAAATAAATTAAAAATTAATTCTAATTTATTATGTAGACATCCTTTTCCTGGTCCAGGCCTTGCAATTCGAATACCTGGTGAAATTAATAAGAAAAAAATTTATATTCTAAGAAAAGTTGATGATATTTATATTAAGTACCTAAAGGATAATCTAATTTATAATAATATTTGGCAGGCTTTTGCTGTTTTACTCCCTGTTAAATCAGTTGGTGTTATGGGTGATGAAAGAACATATAGCTATTGCGTATCTTTAAGAGCAGTAACATCAGTTGATGGAATGACAGCAGATTTCTATATGTTTAATAAAAAAGATCTAACTGAAATTTCAAAAAAAATTATAAGCGAAGTAAAAGAAGTCAATAGAGTTTTATATGACTTTACTTCAAAACCACCAGGAACTATTGAGTGGGAATAATTTTAATCATAAAAATTTATATTTATTTGATAATGTAAATATGTTAAAAATTTAAATAGTTGAAAAATTGTTTTTTACTTTTAGAGGTTTTATTATCTGTCTGACAAAATAAAAAAATATATGAGTAATTAAGTTTTAAGTTATTGTAAAAAAACAGTTATAAAACTGAAATTAGTTTAAATCTATACAATTGATAATTGTGATCTCTTTATTGAAGATATAAGCTGATCTAGGTTTTCGTATTTGCTATTTTTCTTATTACTAATACTAAGTTGATAAAGAGTCTTTTTTTTCTTCTTTTCTTTGTATTTTTTTAAAATACACTCAGGTGATGCAAGAGTGTGTTTGTAAATTGAAAAAATTGCCTCATTTGTATTAAAATTTAAAGCGTAATCTTTCCAATCTCCATTTGAAACACCAATTGAGTAACATTTAAGTATTTTGCTTAATTCAGTCTTCGAAAAATACAATTTATGATTGTTTGGAACAGAACTAGATGATACTGAACGCATAATTTAATATATCAAAAAATCTATGCCTGTAAATGCTACAAATGATGAATTAGGATGGTTAGCTCCTAGTTTTATCCTCAAGAATGTCACCGATGAGATAATGTCTTTAGATAAGCTAAAAGGATCAAATGGTACTGTCATAGCGTTTATATGTAATCATTGCCCTTACGTAATATCGATAGCAGATAGATTGAGTTTTGAAGCTATTGAATTACAAAAATCATCAATTAACACAATAGCAATTATGTCAAATGATGTAACTCAATATCCTGAAGATTCATTTCAAAAAATGAAAATTTTTTCAAAAAAATATGATTTTAGATTTCCCTATCTTTATGATGAAACTCAGTCAGTAGCAAAAAGATATGGAGCTATGTGTACCCCTGATATATTTGGTTTTAATAGCTCTCTTAAACTAATGTATCGCGGAAGAATTGACTCAGGCGTTATGAATTCCAATGACTCCCAAATTGAAAGAGAATTGTATAATGCAATGTTGAAAATTAAAAATAATGGAATAGGACCAACTAAACAGTTTAATAGTTTTGGTTGTTCAATAAAATGGAAAAATAATGAATAAAAATATTCAAATTAAGAATACATTTTTTAAATCGTTTTCTACTTTTCTTAAAAATAATTTAAAAAATTTAATAATATTATTTTCAATTATTTTTTTATTATTCCTAATTTATCAAGGGTATTTATTTTATAATATTAATAAAATAAATAACTTAAGTATTTCATATTTTACAAATAAGAATATTGATGATGAAATAACTAAATACTCAGAAATAAAAAAAATTAGCAATGAAAAAAGTTTTTACTCAACTTTATCTAAATTAGAATTAATAAAAATCAATATTGATAATAAAGAATACGATCTATCTATAGAGCTATATAATGAAATTTTAAACTCAAATGATTTAGATAATAATTATGTTTCATTAGTAGCTATAAATGGAGCTTATAATTTTATAGATATAGTTACTAAAACCAAAAATGATAAATATATAGACAATATAAATAATTTTATTTCATTAATAGATGAGAATTTAGATAATTATATTGGCAATAAAAATGAATTGTTATATTTGGTCTCAATTTTATCTCTTAAAGACAGTTCTGATTATAAAAATAATTCAGAGTTATTGATTTTATATGATAATTTGATCAATAATGAAATAATTTCACCATCGATTAAAGAAAGAGTTAAAAAAATACATGAATTTTATATTTTTATCTAAGTCTTTTCTTTTATTAACAATTTTAATTTTAATATCATGTAATACTGTCGAAAGAATAGCTGATCTTAATTTAAATAAAAAAGTTAA
>CACJTT010000003.1 GCA_902596365.1 uncultured Alphaproteobacteria bacterium | reverse complement strand
TAACATTGGTTAAATTTTCCCCCTGTAAAAAAGTAATTATTACTGCATTTTTATCTTTAAGTTTATTAATTATTGATTTTTTATTATTTTTAACAGGCAGAGGACAATCAAAGCCATGAGCAACTAATTCATTTTGAAGATCCATAAAAAAAGGTAAATCTTGTGGGTGCACTCTTTTTTCCAATATTGTTAAAATATATTTATTTTTTGAAGTAATAATTTTATAATTTGTGTTTTCAGTACCTTTAATAATTCCATCAAATGAAATAAGATTACCAATAGAATAATCCTTTAAGAAATCTTCTATCTCATTCTTTTCTAATTTAGTAAATACAGCCATTTTAAACTACCTCTTTTAATTTTTGTGGAATTTTAAAATGTATATTTTCTTTTTCATATTCTGATTCAATAATATTTAATTCAAATTGATGACCAATTTTTGCCAGCATTTTGCTAACAAGAATTTCTGGTGAAGATGCACTTGCTGTTATACCAATTTTAGATGAACTATTAAGTATGGTTGGATCAAAATTATCAATATCATCTATTAATATTGCTTTTTTCGAACCATAATTTTTTGCTACCTCTACCAAACGTAGTGAATTTGAAGAATTTTTCGAACCAATCACAAAAAAATAATCACTGAAATTTGCAATATTTTTTACAGCTTCTTGTCTGTTGGTAGTTGCATAGCAAATATCGTTTTTCTTTGGTTCCAAAACATTTTCAAAATGTGACTTAATTTCATCTATAATATCTTTTGTGTCATCAACAGATAGAGTTGTTTGAGTTACATAAGCAACTTGTTGATTTTTTGGAATGGGTAAATGCTTTACCTCTTCTTTATTTTCTACAAGAAATATATCATTTACAGTTTGTCCCATTGTTCCTATTACTTCAGGATGGTTCTGATGTCCTATCAAGATAACTGGTAAGTTCTTTTTTTCAAAGTTTTCAACTTCTCTATGAATTTTACTCACTAAAGGACAGGTAGCGTCAAAATAAAGTAATTTTAAGTTTTCTGCTTCTTTAGGAACTGATTTAGGCACACCATGCGCAGAAAAAATCACTGGTCTATCACGCTGATCTATTTCATATAATTCTTCAACAAATATTGCACCTTCTTCTTTCAGATTATCAACAACATATTTGTTATGAACAATTTCATGCCTTACATATACTGGCGCCCCATACTTTTTTATTGCTTCTTGAACCATTAAAATAGCTCTTTCAACACCAGCACAAAACCCTCTAGGTCCAGCTAAATAAACATCTAATTTTTTATTCATTTACTTTTAATTTTAACTTACTTTATAAACATACTGGTATAATAACAAATACTATATTCATGAAAAAATTATTGATTTTTCTACTACTTTTATCGCTTTTTGGTTGTAATAATATTCTTAAAAATAAACAAACATCAGATAATTTCAATTGTCCAAGAATATTTTTTTCATCTGAAGATCGTGTATTTATTGATACTATTGCTAATGCCAGCTCCATTGATGATGTATCATTAAAAGCTGAGCTTAATAATTTTGCCTTTGTTGAAAAATGTCATCAAAAAGATGATATTGCTATTATACCGATTGAAATCTTAATTATTACTGAACCAATGGATAAATTTGAAGATTCAAATATATCTATTCCAATTTACGCTATCTTATTAAATCAAAAAAATGAAGTTATAGAAACTCAATATTTTATGGTTTTAGGTTCAATCAAAAAAAACCTTGGAAACAATATTTTTATTGAAACAGATATAACTTATAGTCTTAAAATAATAACTGAGAATTTAGATACAGCTCAGATAGTTATAGGTTTTATGATTGATGATAAAAAAAGATTATTATTAAATTAATTTTTTAGAGTTGAGCCAAGTTCCTGTATTGATTGATTAATTAATTTTTGTTGTTCTTCAGAGTTTAATTTTTTTTGAAGAATTGATATTGTAGCAGCAATAGCTGTTGATGTTATATGTGATTGAATAAAATTATTTGCATCCCTTGTGAGTTGATCTATTTTAGTTTCTGCTAGAACTTGTCTTTTCATTATTTGATCTTTTAATTTATTTTCAGCTAATAGCTCTAGCTGCTTAACCTTACTTTCTGCTTCAGAATGAATTTCCTTTATTTCATCTTGTATATCATTCTGACGTTTTTTAATTTCACTAAGAGTGACTTGTGTTTCGTTTTTTAAATTTTCAGCTTCTTCTATTTTGTTTTTAATATCATTTATCTGCGCATCTAAGTTAGTAGTCAGTATTTTACGGATTGGATTAAAAACAGCTGCTATAAAAGCAAAAAATGCTACAGCTACCCAAAATTGTGGATCTGAAAACATCTTAATTTAAAGACCTTTCTGAATTTTTTACAGCATTCTTTATCTCATCATCAGTTACTTCAAACGAGGTAATCTTTGATAAAGTTAATTTTGTAATTTCATTTATTTGTGCTTGAATTTGATTGAGTGATTCATTTTTACTTTTTTCAATTTTTTCAGACGAGTCATTAATTTTATTATCAAGCTCTTTTTCCAGTTTACTTATTTCAATTTGGGCTTTATCTTGTAATGAGGCTGATGATGATTTAATCAATTCTGAAGCATCAGAACGTGCTTGCTTTAGTTGATTTTCAATTTTATCTTGAATATTTTCAGCTTCACTTTGTAGCTCTTTGGCAGCAGTCAGATCTTCGTTAATTTTTCTTTCTCTTTTTTCTAATACATTACCAATTCTAGGCAATGAAATGCGCCATAGAAAAACAAGAAGAAAAGAGAAAGTAACTACTAGCCAAAAAAGCTGAGTAACAAAAAATTCAGGATTTAATTGAGGCATGTTTGCTAGTTAATTAACCAAACAGAATAACTAGAGCAATAACAAGCGCGAATAGTGCAATTGCTTCAACAAGTGCGAAACCTAACATAGTCATAGTGAATACTTCACCACGAGCTGCAGGGTTTCTTCCAACTGCTTCAATAAAAGAAGAGAAAATGTTTCCAATTCCTATTCCAGAACCAATAACTCCAATAACGGCAAGACCGGCTCCGATAACTTTAGCTGCTTCAATTTCCATAAATCCTCCTAGATTTTAATGTAAGTGATATGCGTCGTTTATGTATAAACACGTTAAAATGGCAAATACATACGCCTGCAAAAATGCGATTAATATTTCTAAACCAGTTAATGCAACAATAAAAACAAGAGGAAGTGCTCCTGTAAAAAATGGCATTGCTACAACAAAACCAGCAAAGACTTTGAGTAATGTATGACCTGCTAACATATTAGCAAAAAGTCTTACAGACAAACTGATGGGACGAGATAAGTAAGAAATTACCTCAATCGGAATTAGTAATGGGTGCATATAAAATGGAACACCGGGTATATAGAAAAATGTGAAAAATTTTATTCCGTGATTTACAAATCCTAAAATTGTTACTCCAATAAATACAACTGATGCCAAAGCGAAAGTTACAATAATATGACTAGTAAAAGTAAATTGGTAAGGGATCATGCCAACCATGTTTCCAATTAAAACAAACATGAAAAGAGAAAAGACAAATGGAAAGTATTTTTTGCCATTATCACCAACAGTATCACTTAATAACTGTGCTACAAAATTATACATCAGCTCAGATATTAACTGCATTCTTGTTGGTACTAGCGAGCGAGTATTAACAGTTAGTGTTAAAAAAAGTGTTATTACAGCAACTGTAATAATCATTGAAAGGGACGAGTTTGTAAAAGAGATGTCGTATCCAGCGATTTCAGTTTTAGTAAATGGAATAATCTCAAACTGTTCTAGAGGACTATGTTTTTCGCCTTTTGCTGCCATACTTTAAAAAATTATTACTATTTTTTTATTGTTTTTCAATGCGACGCATTACACGATAAACATTCAAAAATCCAGCTAATGCACCAAAAATAAAGAAAATAATTAATCCAAATGGTTTAGTCCCTAAATATTTATCCACAATAAGGCCAATTCCTACCCCCACAACCAAAGCTGCAATAATCTCTGTGCTGATTTTAAAACCAAATCCAGCGCCACTTTCTTTTTTTCTTTTTTGCTGAGTCTTATTAGTTACTTTTGCACTTTGGATTCGCTCTTTTAATTCTTGAAGTTTTTCTTCATCAACCATTATTCATCATCTTGTTCACGAATTTCGATAGCTTTTTCAAGGTCTACAGAAACAAGTTGAGACACTCCTTGTTCAGGCATAGTCACACCAAACAAACGGTTTACTCTGGCCATTGTCATTCGGTGGTGAGTGATAACTAAAAATTTTGTACTTGAAGTTTTAGCAATCTCCTCAACCAGAGTACAGAAACGATCTACATTTGTATCGTCAAGTGGTGCATCAACCTCGTCTAAAACACAAATAGGAGCTGGATTTGATAAAAAAACTGCAAATAGCAAGGATAGAGCAGTTAATGCTTGCTCACCTCCAGATAATAAATTTAGGTTTTGCAATTTTTTCCCAGGAGGGCTGGCATAAATTTCTAGTCCAGCTTGAAGCGGATCAGTTTCATCTGTAAATTTCAAATAAGCTTTACCTCCTCCAAAAAGTTGAACAAATAGTTTTTGAAAATTTTCATTAACAACACCATATGCTGCCAGCAAACGCTGCCTACCTTCTGTATTAAGAGAGTCAATTGCTTCACGAAGTTTAGAAATTGCTGCAAGTAAATCAGTTTGATCCTTCTTAATAGACAAAACCTTTTGCTCTAATTCTTCAGCTTCTTCCTCTGCTAACAAATTAACACCACCTAATCTTTCTTGCTCAGCAATTAGTCTTTCTAAACGTCTTTCTAAACCATCTACCTCTGTCAAAACCTTATTAGGATTAATTTGTGCTAGATCAAAAAGACCATTTAGCTCAATTCCAAGACGTTCTCTTACTTGTGTGCCTAGTTGTTTTATTGTTTCATTAATAGTATCAACTGTACCTTCTAGTCTGATCTTTTCTTCACGTAATTCATTTAACCTCACTTCTTCCAATTTTAATTTTTTATTAATCTCATTTGCCGCTTGTTCTTGTTGTTGAAGCTCAGTAGCAATTCTATCGTATTCTTTTTTGTTATCATCAATTAATTTTTGCAGTCTTGATTTTTCTGATGAAATAGTATTTGGCATAGATCGCAGTTCAAGAAGTTCATTGTTTAATTTGATTTCTCTTTCCTTTAACTCTTCTAGTCTTTGTTGTGCTTTTTTTGAAATATCCATCCATTGTTTTTCTTCTTTAGAGAGTTGTTTTAATCTTCGATTTTTAAGCTGTTCTAATACAGCCTTTGTTGATGAATTTTGTTTTCCTTTGGAAACATAGCCATCCCAACGCCATATTTCTCCTTCTAAACTTACTAAAACTTGACCTGGTAATAAGTTATCTTGTAATGTTAAAATATTAGATTTATCCTCAATTAATCCTATAAAATCTAGCTTTTTTTTAAGGTTTTCTGGGCCTTTGATAAGGTTTGAAAATTTTTTTATTTTTTCTGGGAAAGTCGTATTATTATCATAGCTTAGCACACGCCAATGACTTGCCTGTTCTTCATTAATAGAGGCTATAAGCTCATCAGAAAATACTGCAGCTACAGCTTTCTCATAACCATCTTCAAAATCTAAATAATCAATAATAGGATTATTATTATTCTCCCCACCTTCTTTATAAATTTCTTGATCATTTGTTTCTAAAAATAAATCACCTTGTTGTTTTTCAAGAATTGATTTTTCCTCTCTTACTCTTTCCATATTTTCTTTAGCGTCATCAAATAAAAATTGTTCACGATCCATATCGTTTTTAATTTGTTGGATTCTTATCTGGTTTTCTTCTACCGCATTATTTGCTCTATCAATTTCTTTTTCTTGATTGTCTAAATTTATAGTATGTTTTTGGAGCTCAGCAGCAATTTGACTTTCTTTAAGACGCATATTAGGAAGAGACTCTTGGACCTTCTCATAATCTATATTTACTTTTGCTACTTCTTGTGTTTGATCAGTCACAATGTTATCTTGATCTTTTAATTTAGCTGCTACTTCCTCTAATTTTGTTTTTTCAACTTCCCATTTTTTATAAAATACTGCTGCTCTTGCCTTTGTAATATCTTTTTGGATATTTTTATAACGTTCTGCTTGCTTAGATTGTTTTTTTAGCATTGTTAACTGTTCTTCTTGTGCGTTTAATAAATCTTTTACTCTTTCCAAATTAGTTTCTGTTGCATTTAATCGTAATTCAGCCTCATGTCTTCGTGAGTGTAATCCAGTTATACCTGCGGCTTCTTCGAGGAGATTTCTTCGTTGCTCTGGTTTTGCAGCTATGATTGCTCCTACCCTTCCTTGACTTACCATTGAAGTAGATCTTGCTCCTGTTGCTGCATCAGCAAACAGCAATTGCACATCCTTTAAACGAACTTCTTTACCATTAACTCTGTATTCAGAACCTTCACCTCGCCAAATTCGTCTAGTTACTTCAATTTCTTCACTTTGATTAAATAGACTTGGGGCTTGACGGTCAGAATTATCCAAATCAATTGAAACTTCAGCAATATCCCATGCAGGTCTGTCAGAAGTTCCGTTAAAAATAACATCATCTAATTCACTCCCACGCATCTGTTTAGGTGAGAGTTCTCCCATAACAAAACGAAATGCTTCTACAAGATTAGATTTTCCACAACCATTTGGGCCAACAATTCCTGTCAAGCCTTGCTCTATAATAACTTCCGTAGGTTCTACGAATGACTTAAAGCCTTTAACTTTAAGCTTTTTAAATTTAATCATTAACTATTCTGATAATATTTTATCAATGATTTGTCTAAATTCTTTTATATTTTTATTTCCCTCGATAAGATTACCATTAACAATAAAAGATGGCGTGGATTTAACATTAAAGTCTTTTTGAGCCGCCATAACCCCCTCTAAAATAAGATTTTCATTATCTAGATTGGAATAGCACTCATTAAACTCATCTTTTGTCATACCACCACTTTGCATTATTTTATAAAGTTCTTTTTTACTGATTTTAGGATCCTTATTAACCCAGGTATTTTGAAGTTGATAAAGAGCATTCATGTAGTCATATTTTACATCACTTGCAATACATCGCATCATCATACTTCCTAGTAATGCAGGATAATTAAATGGATAATCACGAAAAACCATGCGAACTTTACCTGTATCAATATATTCTTTTTTTATATCAGGTAGTGTATTATTGTGAAAACTTGCACAATGACTACAAGACATTGAGGCATATTCGATTATTGTTATAGGAGCATCTTTATCGCCAATAACAAACTCATTCTCACCAATTTCTAAAGCTGCTTTTTCATTAGCCAAAAGATTTTGGGGAGCCAATGTTATTAAAAAACTCCAAAAAGTTAAAAAAAACAGCTTTCTCATTATGTATCCTCCCTATTAATTGATAGACCTAAATTAACAATAGATTTTTCCAATTCCTTATCTTTGATATTTTGCATTTCCTTTTTTACTAGTTCTTTTTCATTATCGGTGGCTTCAAATCTCTCTGATTTCATAGGTTGCTCACTTTTTTTCTTCGGTATAAAGTTTTGCTGTAATCTTAAATCTGCAATAGCCTTATATCCAAAAAAACTATTAATCTTTTCTATTATGGTGTCCTTGTAATGCTGAAATTCTAAAGCTGCAGCTGGAGATACTCTGACGTTAAGAAAGTTTTTGAAGATTGGTTGATCAAACTCATCAAAATCTTCAGTTAGTCTGGATATTTTATCTGGTTCTGAATGCTCAGAAAAAAAAGATCCAACAATTTGAGGCCATTTTGAAAGTATTAAAAACTCTATTTTCCCATATTTATTAGAGAAAACTCTATTTACTTTACCTAGAGTATCGCCAATTTTTTTTGGCACAAACGTTCTTTTTGACTCTGCATTCTTATATTTCATTGTTATATATAAATGTATAGCACCAAACTATGAAAGCAATAAGATACGTATGGAAAAACAAATAATTTCTAAATTACTTGATTGGTATGCAACAGATAAAAGGGATTTACCATGGCGGTTTTTACAAAAAAATAATTTACCTAATCCTTACTATGTATTTGTTAGTGAATATATGCTTCAGCAAACAACTGTCTCAACTGTAAAAACTCGCTTTGAGGAATTTATAAAAAAATGGCCTACACTTAAAGATTTAGCTAAAATAACCGAACCAACAATTTTAAAATTTTGGTCAGGTCTTGGCTATTATTCTCGAGCTAGAAATTTATTAAAGGCAGCAAAAATAATTGATAAAAATTTTAAATGCAAAATACCAGATCAATATGAAGATCTGATCTCATTACCAGGCATTGGGGATTATACAGCTAAGGCAATTTTGGGTATAGGATATAATCAGTCAGTTATGCCTCTTGATGCAAACATTGAAAGAATCTTTGCTCGATTATTTGCTTTTAAAAAACCCATAATTAAAATTAAAAAAAAACTCTCTAATCAAGCAGATCTTTTTTTATCAAAAAAATATTCTTCCAATTTAATACAATCTTTTATGGATTATGGTTCCCTTATATGTACTCCAAGAAATCCTAATTGTTCAATTTGTAAGATTCAAAAATATTGTTTAAGTTATAAAAAGAGTATGCAGAACATAATCCCAGCCAAAGTAAAAAAACAAAAATTAAAACTAAAAAAATATACTAGAGCTTATGTACTAATGAATGAAAAAGAAGAAATTTTAGTTAGAACAAGATCAGCAAGAGGAATGTTAGCTTCAATGCTTGAGGTTCCCAATGATGCATGGGTAGAGAGAAAAAATTTATTAAAAAAAGATATTTTAATAAAAAAAATTAATCAGAAATTTCAAAGAAAAGAAACGTTATTATATTCATTTAGTCACTTTGATTTAAATACTGATATATTTTATTTAAAAGTAAGGAGAAAGAGTTTTCCAAAACAGAAATGGCTTAAAATTTCTAAATTTTCTAATTCTCAGCTACCAACATTAATGAAAAAAATTGTTAAAAAATCCCTAATGAATTAAAATAAATTATTAAAAAGAGTAGCAATTCCAATTACGCCTAGAGCTAATAAAGAAATATTTCTAAAATATTTTTTCCCTAATGAATTAAAAAAAAGTGAACCAGTATAGGAAGCTAAAATATAAATAGGTGATGCAAGTATTCCGGTAAATAATAATTCAAAAGAAAAAAGACCAAAAAAATACATACTAATTACTGTGCTAATCACAATTCCTGAAGACATTATTAATATATTTCCTCTAGTTACTTGATCACTATCACCTTTTGATAAAAGAATTGTTGCAAAAGGAGGGCCGCCCATTCCAGTACTTCCTTGCATTAAGCCACTAATTGTACCACTCGTAATTAATACATATTTAGTGATAGTAGATTTTAATCGCCATCCACTTGCAATAAGTATTACAAAAAAAATAACTAAAACAGACATAAGAATTTTAATTATTTGTTCATCAACAGCAATTAAGAATATTGTACCAATTGGTATCATTAACATCATTGGAAAAAACATAGGGGAAATTTCTTTAAATCTACATTGTCTTATTCCAATAAAAGTTAAATAAATAGTTGTAGGTATTTCAATAATAATATTAAAAACAACAGCAAAGATAGGGGAGTATATAAATGAAAGTATTGGTATTGTAATAAGTCCAGATCCAAAACCTAAAAAACCACGAATAAAACCTGAAAAAATAATAACTATAATTATTAGTAAAAATTTATCAGGTAAGTTATTTATAAGATATTCCATTAGTTATGAATATTACTAGACTAAATTTTTTATTTTAACTAAACAAACATTATGAATGAAATTTTTCCTAAAGGACATGCTTGGATAGACGGTAATTTCGTTGCACTTGCTGAAGCAAAAATATCAATACTAGATTGGGGTTTTCTTCGTTCAGACGCAACATATGATGTTGTGCATGTTTGGAAAGGCCGTTTTTTCAGATTAGATAAACATATTAATCGTTTTTTTGAGTCGACTAAAAAATTGCGCATGCCATGCCAAATGGATCGTGATGAGTTAAAAAAAATTTTAGCCGGTTGTGTTGAAAAAGCTAAATTAGAAAACGCCTATGTTGAAATGATACAAACAAGAGGTATGTCAGCAAACTTTGTTCGAGATCCAAGAGAAGCAACGCCACGTATAATAGCTTTTGCTGTTCCTTTTGGCTGGATATTGAAACAAGAAGATTTTGAAAAAGGATTAGATGTTCTGCTAACAGAAATTAAAAGAATTCCCCCAAGCTCTGTTGATCCAACTATTAAAAACTATCACTGGATGGATTTAGTAACAGGAATGTTAAATGCGTATGAAAAAGGAAATGATACAGCAATATTAGTTGATGAAAATAATAATATTACTGAAGGACCTGGATTTAATTTATTTTGTGTTGATGAAAACGGTATTTTTACACCTGATTACGGTGTTCTAGAGGGCATCACAAGGCAGACAGTATTTGATTTAGCAAAAGAATTGAATATTCCTATTTCTAAAAAACCAATTTCAATTGAGCAATTAAAAAATGCTAAAGAGTTATTTGCAACTTCAACAGCTGGTGGAATTATGCCTATTACAAAAGTTAATGGTGAATTAATTGGAGACGGAAAAGTTGGTGAAAATACTCGTAATTTACACGAGATATATTGGGAAAAGCATATGGATTCTGGGTGGAGTGTCTCAATTAATGAAATATTAGCTAAATAAATATTTATTTTATCATAATTTTTATTATAAATTTCTTTATGTTTTTTAGAGTTATATTTATTTTATTCATATCTTTTTCAGTTTACGCAGGTGATGAAGAAACTGTAAAAAAAAATATAGTAAGTAACTTTACAAAGAGTTTAAGTTCAGCAGTTGAAAACTTTTTAGATGGCGAAGGCGAAACCAAAGTACAAATAGATATGGGTGAAGACTATAAACCAGAATTTTCAATTGTAACTGTTAGACCTATATCAAAGCATCATAGTGTAGATGCTACATTTGTCCAACTCCAACTTAATGAGCAAAAAATACGGGGCAAAGGTAGGCTATCTACAAATATAGGAATTGGTTATCGTAAACTCTCTGAAAATAAAAACTCAATAACTGGAGCAAATGTATTTCTAGATTATGATGAAGAAGGTAACGCCAGAGCAAGTATTGGTTTAGAACTTAAATCATCTTCTTTTGATGTCTTGGCAAATTACTATGCTGCGATTAGCGGAGCACAAACAGTTGGTTCTTATACAGAAAGATCACTTGATGGTGTAGAGATAACAGCGGTAGGTCAAGTACCATACCTGCCTTGGGCAAACCTTGTAGCTACTCATTATGAATGGGAAGCTGAAAAGAACTCAAAAGACTCTAAGGGAGATAAGATAAGTTTAGAAATGCAATTGACTCCTAATTTAGTAGCTGAAGTTGGTTATGATGATAATAATATTTCTGGAACAAGCAATTTTGCTAAAATAATGTTTGTATATCCTGCAAGAGAAACAACACCAACAGCATCAAATGATTTTTTAAGTGAAAAACCTTTTGTGCAAGGTGATATGAGCCTTGATCTTCTCAGTATCGTTCGTAGATCAAATAAACAAGCTATTGAGTCTGAAGGTACTGGCGTAGTAATAACGAGGTTAAACTAATGAAAAAATATATATTAGCCATCTCTATATTATTTAGTTTTAATTTTTCTTTTCAGGCTTTTGCGGAAAATGGTGCAGCAACAGTTTATAAAGTTACAATACAAAAAATAGAATTATGTACCGCAGCTCCATTGGCTGATAAAAAGGACACTACTTGCACAGGTGCAACAACAGTTGGAACTGGAAATAAAACTTTTGATGTTGCATCTGTAACAGCTGGTGCACAAGTAGGGTCATTTGTGTCAACTGCAGGACTTCCAATTGGAACTACTTTTACACATGCTAAACCAACTTTAACTAGAGAATTTACAATGAAAGGTTATGTAGAGATTGATAGTAATTGTTGGTGTAGAACAGAATCAGATTCTACTTATAATTCTTCAACTGGTAAATATAAATCATTGCAGTATGGGGTATGTGAAACAAGCGAAGCTGATGCTTTAGCAAATGCTGAAGAAAATGTGTTTTATTTAAACACAGATACAACTGATAATGGAACAACAATTTGTGCAAATGCTGCTTGTGATAGTGGATCAAATCAAACCACAAATTATACTAAAGATATAACAAGTCTAACCGGTCAATATGGGCTAGCAATGGACGACCCTGATGTAAATACTGACACTTTTACACAGATCTATAAATTAGAATCTAATTACACAGTTGGTGTCATAGCTCCAAAAATTGATATTGCTTTTGGAACAGATACTAGTCTTTATGCATCTGAGTGGACAGACGGATCTTGTTATCTTGATGCATATTATGTTAAGTCAACAACTACTATTTCTGAATAAAAATTTATTAGTTTAATTTTTTATCCCTATATTCAGCTCTAACTTCATCAAGTAAGGTTGATTTTGATTTACTTTTTACATGCCAAAAGTCCCATCCATTACAACTTGGCAGACCCTGAACTTTTGCTCCTAGTTGATGAATAGAACCTGATAATTCTCTTATTTTGAGAGTTCCATCAATACTCACGGTTGCTTTGTAGCGTTCTTTCTTATCTGTAAGTACTGCTCCGGGTGGAATAATTCCTTGTTCGACTAATTCCCCAAAAGGTACTTTAGGTAAATCTTTTCTACTTTTTGTCATGGTTACTATCTCATCTGAAAAAGGAATTGTATTTTTTAATCTTTTCTTTGCAAGTTTGATGTAATCTTTATCTTGTTCAAAACCAATAAAGTTACGTTGTAATTTTTTTGCCATAACCGCAGTTGTTCCTGAGCCTAAGAAAGGATCAAGCACTGTATCACCTACATTTGTTGAGGATACCATAATTCGATAAAGAAGAGCTTCTGGCTTTTGAGTTGGATGTGAACGTTGATTATTAGTTTCTCTTAAACGTTCTTTACCTGAACAAATAGGAATGTGCCAATCACTACGCATTTGTTTACCATCATTAAGTTCTTTTAAATTTTGATAATTAAAAGTGTATTTTGCTTTACGTGAAGTTGTACACCATAGTAATGTTTCATGAGCATTAGTAAAACGTGTACCTCTAAAATTAGGCATAGGATTTGTTTTATGCCAGATAATGTCATTTAAAATCCAGAAACCAAGGTTTTGTATAGAAGTACCAAGACGTAATATATTATGATAACTGCCAATTACCCAAAGAGCACCACCATCTTTTAATACTCTCTTGCATTCTTTTAACCATATTAAACAAAATTCATCATAAGCTTTGTGCGTCTCAAATTTATCCCAATCATTCGTAACCGCTTCAACTGTTGTTTGGTCTGGTCGATATAAGGTGTCTCTTAATTGCAAATTATAAGGTGGGTCTGCAAAAACAAGATCAATTGATTTATCTGGAATT
The DNA here is from genome assembly GCA_902596365.1 of uncultured Alphaproteobacteria bacterium. Classification (GTDB taxonomy): domain Bacteria; phylum Pseudomonadota; class Alphaproteobacteria; order HIMB59; genus CACPNW01. Next base: position 81,274 of record CACJTT010000003.1, on the reverse strand, counting down.
TTTTTTAATAACTCAAGACTATCTCCGTGTGTAATCGAATTTTTCTTAAACATCTAAAAAGAATCTTTAAGGAGAAACAGAATCTCGTCAACGAAGTTATCAACAAAGAGAATCTTTAGCTATGGATAAGTGACTTAATTGGCTCAAAAGTTTTTCTATGATGTATTGTTGGGCCAAAACGATGAATATTTTCTATATGCTTTTTTGTTCCATATCCTGAATTTTTTTCCCAGCCAAAATCTTGAAATTTTATTGATAATTTTTTCATTAATCTATCACGGTGAACTTTTGCAATAATTGATGCCGCTGCAATTGATAAAGACTTATTGTCCCCTTTTATAATAGATTGTTCTTTATAAGATTTATAGTTTAATGAAAAATTACCATCAATAATTAGATATGCATTTTTTAGATTAAATTTATCTACAACTCTTTTCATTGATAATTTTGTTGCCCCCAATATATTAAGATTATCAATTTCATTGACATTCGCGATACCCAAATGAAAATCAATAATACCTTCCTTTTTTAAATTATGAAGAAACTTAAAAGATAACAATCTTTTTTTTTCAGAAAGTTTTTTTGAATCTCCAATAAATTCTTTAAACTCATTTAGAATTGTATAATTTTTAAAATGACAACCGCAACTAATTACTGGACCAGCTAATGGTCCTCGACCAACTTCATCTAAACCAATAACTGGAGCATTAAATTCTGCTTCAATTGAAAAATCAGGCACTATTTTTCACTTAGTCTTGGCATAATTTCAACAAAATTACAGGGACGGTGACGAATATCAAGTTGGTATTGTAGAATTTCATCCCAACCATCTTTACATGCTCCTTTAGAGCCAGGTAAACAAAAAACATATGTTTTATTAATAAGGGCAGCTAGTGCACGTGATTGAATTGCTGAAGTTCCAATTTTAGAAAAACTGATTTGACGAAATAGTTCTCCAAACCCCTCTATTGTTTTGTCAGCAATTTCTATTACTGCTTCAGGAGTAGTATCTCTTCCAGTTAAGCCTGTACCTCCAGTTGTTATAATACAGTCAATTTCTTCTTTATTTGAAAGCGCTTGTAGTGTTTCTCTAATAAGTTTTACATCATCAGGAATAATTTTTTTTTCAATACAGTTATGTCCTGCAGAGTTTATACGTTCTTCAAGAAGAGCACCTGACGTATCTGTATCAGTTGTACGTGTATCTGAAATTGTTAAGATGGCAATATTGATAGGTTCAAATTTTAAAGAGGTATCTATAGGCATAAGTATTTAATAAAGTGGATCTTCACCATTGGCTAGCATTTTTAAAGATGTCATATCTTGTTGATTTTTATTTTGATAAATCCAATATTTCGTTAATATTTTCTCAATAAACCAACGAGTTTCTCTTGATGGTATGCTCTCCATAAAAAAAAGAGGATCATCTAAAAAGTTTGTCTCTTCCTTCCATTTCTTCAGATTTCCTGGACCTCCATTATATGCAGCTGCCAAATAAATTAAATTATTAGAGACGATCTTTAGATTTAAAAGATATTCTATATATTCCTGACCTACCTCTAGGTTAATCTCAGGAACTTTTAAAATATTAGAGTTATTTCTTTTCACATCTTTACTTGATGTAATAAATTTTGCTGTAGAGGGAAGGACTTGCATAAGTCCAACTGCGCCTTGACTACTTTTTGCTGAAGCATTAAACATTGATTCTTGATGCATAAAAGCATAAATTAATTCTTTATCAATGTTAAATCCACCCCTGGGTTCCCAGACGGGAGTTGGATAATATAGATTGGTCTCCATATTTAAGCCGTATTGTTCAAGTTTGTTAACAATTTTTAATTGTGTGTATGCTAAATTAAAATGCTGAGCTATATTTATTGATTCTGCAGCTATCTCTTTATTTAAAACAGAATTTATGTGAACTATTTCTTTTTCTAACTCATCATTAAAGCCAACTTGAATTAAAGATTGTAGTCTTTTACCAGATGGAAGATTTAATAATTTACTATTTGATTTATTGAGAGTTTTTTGAGATTTCCATTCTATTTTTTCTTCTACACCTAATATTTCAAGAGCAAGCATACCATAAAAACTATTAGGATTTTGTGATGCGCGTTTAAGCCAAAAATTGATATTATCATATTGTGCAAGTTTGGCATATGATCTTGCTGCCCAAAAACTTCCTGATGTTTGATGCCATGCATCATTTTTTAAACTAATAGAAAATAAAGAAAAATAATCAGCAGCTTGTTGATATTCTTCTAATCTCCAAGAAGCTAATCCTGCTGTCCATGCTGCATAAGGTACTTGCATAGATGAATTAACAAGCGCTTCACTAGCATACTTTACTGCTAACTCATTCTTATTTGCTAAAAAATATCCTTTTGCTATTAATTCTTTTTGTTGATCTAATTCCACTTGATCAAGAAGTATGCTAACATCTCTTTGTTTTATAATTTTTACCGCACCAGTTGGCCATCCTTTATTAACTCTCGATTTAACTGCATTAATTATTTTTTGTTTTTCAAGACGTTGATTTTTTGATAATTTTTTTGAGCTCTTGTATTTTGAAGATTTTTTTGAAGTAGCCTTGTCTCCAATAATACCACTAGGATTAATTGGTTTTGTTGGACTTTTATATCCCTTTGGCATTCTTTTTATAGCTAGTCGATAAATTCTTTTTGCTTGCGGATGATCATTATATTTTTTTAACCAGTAATATAGTTCTAAATATTTTGAGCGGTAACATTTGGGATGTAAATAACGTTGAGCTAGAATGTGTCCCATTAATGTCTTATCTGATATTTTTAAAATATGTTTATTGGCACTTTTCCACTTACACTCTTCTTGAAAATTGTAAGCTAGACGATAATTTTTAATATCTTCTTGTGATAAAATATCTTTTGAAAAAATTTCATTATATTTTTCAGCAACAGATAACTCAAATGCATTACTTACTTTAAAAAATAATAAAATGAAAATTAGACTAAAGAATTTTAAGTATAAATTAATTTTCATTAATTTTTTTTTCCAGCATTTGCAAATCGCTCCATGCATCTTTTTTATAATTAGGTGATCTGAGTAAAAATGCTGGATGATAGGATACTAAAACCTTTATTGGTGTATTTATATTAATAGATTTATATTCATGCCATTGACCTCGCAATTTACCTAAACTTAGTGGAGTTGATAAAATGGCTTTTGCAGCAGTTGTTCCTAACAAGTAAATAAATTTTGGTTTAACAATTTCTATTTGTTTTTGAAGAAAGGGTAAGAAATCTAATATTTCTTGATCAGTAGGTGTTCTATTCTGCGGAGGTCTCCAAGGTAAAACATTTGTTATATAAACATTTTTCCTTTCTAAATTTATGGCAGACAGCATTTTATTTAGAAGTTGTCCAGCCCTACCTACAAAAGGAATACCCTGCTCATCCTCTTCTTGTCCTGGAGCTTCACCAATTATCATCAAACTAGATTGTAAATCACCATCATAAAGAACGAGTTTTTTTGCCGTCTTTTTTAATATGTTTTTATGATTTAATATTAATGTAATTAATTCATTAATTTCATATATGTCTTCTAATGCTTTAATATCTTTTTTTTTTACAGATTTCTCTTTTAATTCCTTATTTTCTAGTAGATTATTTGGTGTTTCTTTTAAAAAAGTATGCACACCTGATTGTATCAAAAAATCGATATATTCTTTATTTGATTGAAACATTAAAAAATTAAATTAATTATTTTTGATAAGATATATTAAATTATTTGCAAATGATAAAAAACTATAAAGCCTTCATTTATCTTTATATCTTCTTGTTTTCTAAAACAATTTTAGCATCAAATAGCGCATCATTCTTGATTTCGCAAACTGCTTTTAACAATTATGACTTTGCTCAAGTTCTTCATGAATATAGTGTCAATACAAATGAAGACTATAAGTATGATTATCTTGATGAGCTTATTTCTGCAGTTGTTACAGAAAATATAATTCTTGCCGAAAAAATTGCAAAAAAAATCTTAATAACTAATCCTGACAGTCAAGAAGCAAAATTAGTAAGCATGGTAAAAGCATATAATAGTAAAAATGAAAGTGAAATACATGCTCTTCGCTTAGATAGTGCTGGCAATAAAAATAATTTATATGAATTTATTTTTTTCCTAAATGATACAATCAAAACCCAATCTAGTATCAGTAATTCTTTACTTGAAATAGTAAGATCATCTTATGCAACTACAGATGACAACTATTCTCATAACTATAATTTTTTACTATTTTATACCACACTTTCTATTCTCATAAATAATGAAAACTATGAAGCGCTTTATATTAAAGGACAATTATTGCAGTTAATTGAAGATTATTTTTTTGCTGAGGCAACATATTTAAAAATACCTGAAAATAATAATTTATTTTTAGATGCACAAAGAAATATTGCATTTAATTCTTCTGAAGAAAATGTTTTTAATGATGCAGAAAATAAAATTATTGAAATTGTTAAAAAAAATAATCAAGATTTTGAATTAAAAAAAATATTAGCTGATTTTTACCGAGTGAAAAAAAAATATAATTTAGCTATTAATATATATTCTGAACTAATAAAAAATAATTCTAACGATATTTGGTATATATTTTATTTGCGTGGAATTTGTTATGAACAATCTGATAATTGGCAAAAAGCTGAAAAAGATTTCTTACAATCTCTTCAATTAAAAAGCAACTCACCAAATGTATTAAATTATTTAGCATATGGTTGGATTGAAAGGGATATGAAAATCGATGAGTCTTTTGTTATGTTAACAGATGCTTATAACGCAAATCCTGACAGCCACTACATTTTAGATAGTTTAGCTTGGGCATACTTTAAGAAAAAAGATTTTGTAAAGGCAGCTGAATTAATGGAAGAAGTTATTGATATGGTTCCAGGTGAGGCAATTTCTTTAGATCATCTTGGAGATATTTATTTTGCTATGAATAGAAAAAGAGAGGCAGCTTATTTTTGGAAACAGGCTAAAGATTTAGCTACTCCAGAAGATAAGATTATTGAAAAAATTGAAATAAAATTAAGAAAATACAATGCCAGCTGAATTTATTGAACTATCACCGGCAAAACTTAATTTATTTTTAAAAATAATAACTAAAAGAAATGATGGATATCATAATTTAAGAAGTGGATTAACTTTAATAAATATATTTGATGAAGTAATTGCAAAAAAGGACTCTAAATTTAGTGTAAATTACATAGGTGATTTTTCTCCTACAAATAAAAGATTTAAAGACTGTATAGTAGAAAAAATTTTCTCTAAACTTAATTTACCTAAACCAAATTATTGTTTTACAATTAAAAAAAACATACCCATTATGTCTGGTCTTGGATCGGCATCATCAAATGCTGCTGCTGTAATAAGGATATTGGAAAAATTAGATTATAAAGATTTAAAGAATAAAAATTTTGCTGAAATTGGTGCCGATGTACCTTTTTTCGTTAGTAATCATGATTCATTAATAAGAGAAATAGGAAATGTTGTAATCAAACAATCTTTTCCAAAATATTATTTTCTAATTATTAAGCCAAAACATAATAGTGCTACAAAAGAAATGTATAATCAAATTAATATAGATAAATTAAATTTTGACATCAATTTTGATACAGACGAAATTAATGAGACTGATAGTGGAAATGATTTTGAAATAATTTTAGAAAATAAATTTAAAGAAATTAACAGCCTTTTAAAATTTATGAGAAGCCTTCCTGATGTTATTTTTTCAAGATTAACCGGAACAGGATCTTGTATTTTTTCAGCATTTGAGTCAAAAAAGCAAGCAGAAGATTCTTTAATAATTTTTAAAGACAGGTTTCCATTATTGTGGTCTAGAGTTGGAGAAAATAACTTTAAACATAATTAGAAGAAATTTGACTATATTAATATAAATATTGTATAGGGTAAATTTCTTGGGGCGTCGCCAAGCGGTAAGGCATCGGTTTTTGGAGTCGACATTCGCAGGTTCGAATCCTGCCGCCCCAGCCAAATTTTTGTTAACAATTTATAATATTCTATAATCATTATTTATTAATAAAAACTAGTTACTTTAATTATTTTTATTTCAAAAATGACTCTTTATTAGTATTAAGAAAAATATAATCTTTGTGATAAATTTTTTTAATTCTTTTTATTTGATTACTAGTTAGTTTTATAATTGAAGAATCCCCTCCTATTTGCAGTTTGGGAAATTTTATTTTTTTTCCAAAGAAAATATTGATTTTTTTTTCAAAAATATGAATATTTTTTAAATCACAATAAAAATTATAATAATTTAGATCATATCCCAAAAACCATGTTTGAGGTAAAAAATGTGTGTTGTAAAATCTATCATTTTCAAGGCTAGTTAAAACTTCATCAACATCATAATCTCTAAATTCTTTATCTCTATGGTATAAAATTCTATTTTTATAACATGAAATAAACCGCTCAATAGGATCACGTATTATACAGCATTTTAGATCTGCTTTCATTAAACTGAAGCGTTGCTTTGTAGGTAATAGACCTTCTAAATTTTCTTTTTTATGATCAGTGTCTTTTAATCTATGTTTGGGTATTTTATCTCCTAAAAATTCAAACTTATTTTCCACACCTAAATGTTTAGCTAAGAAAAGCTTTGCTGAAGTATTTCCATTTTTTGGACAAGGATAATAAATAAGAGTTTTATTTTCAGCATTTCTAAACACCGCATAAGTAGATTTAATCATTTTTTTATATTATAATTAAATTGATGTTATTGCTAAGTAAATTGTTTGATACATTAAGATATAGATTTATTATTTTTTTTAGAAACTTAACGCTTGTATTCAAAAAAATTTATAAGGCCATTTAGTGTAATTTAGGTTTTTTGTATTTAATATTAGCGGGTTTGAATCCTGCCACAAGGTCAATTTTAATTAACAATTAATAAATTTACTCTCTCAACAAATTTCCAGTATAGGTTAGTTATGGGCTGATAAAAACTTTGATTGTATATTTCATCTTCATGAATACCCCATATGAAATCTTTTGATATCCAGCCACTTATATCAATGTGAGATATATAGCACCAATCCATAAGACATTTCTCTAGGTTTAAAATATTATTACTTTTTATTATTCCAACCAATTTTCCATTTGGTCTATTATAAATATTTTTTACATTATCATTTTTGTTAATAGTTAGGATAAACCTATCACCTTTAATTAAACTTTTATGTATCCAACCTATATTATTTTCATGATCTTGTATTTTTCTCCAAACATCATATTCATCAATTATCTCTACAGGTAAATTTTTTTGGACATATTTTATTATTATAGGATAATTAACACTAGGACCAATTCTTAAGTTCACATCATTTGATTTTAAAGATACAAATCTTGGTAATTTAAAACCTGTTACTGAACCAGCTTTTGCATAAATATTTAAACTAATAAAAAGGAATAAAATTAAATTTATTATTGTTATATGTGTTTTTATATTATTAACCATTTGTAGATATTAATCATAAAATATATATTAATAAATAAAAAAGCGCCCGTAGCTCAATTGGATAGAGCGCCAGACTACGGATCTGGAGGTTAGGAGTTCGACTCTTCTCGGGCGCGCCAAATTATTTATTATATTTAACTATAATATTTGTATCCTTAAAATTTTGTAGTATTAAGAATTATGATTGAAAATATAAGTTTGTCTGATCTTGAAAAAAATCAAGATTTAAATAAATATTTTTTAACTGCAAAATTAGAAAATATTAATGAAAGTTGCACTTATTATAAAGGAAACTTTTTTTTGGATTCTTTCAACTACTATCCAATAACTGAAGATTTTAATTCTTTTGATGAACTGTTTGTAAGAGTTAATAAAAATTCAATATCTCATTATCACACTCAAGCTTTTTATAAAAAACTAAAAGACAGGATGAATAAAATAAAAGTTTTCAGAGATAGTTGTGTAATTGGAAGTAATCCAGGAAATAATTATTTTTCCAATTTGTTTCATTTTTTACCAAGAATTTTTTTTGAAAATGAAAACCCAATTAAGATCGTGGTTCATAGAAATTTATCAAATAAATTTAGATCATTTATGGAACATTTGTTTAGTTTAAAAAATATAAAATTTAACTATGTGTATTTAGATGATGATTTTTATAAATTTGAGGACTCTAAAATACCTCAATTTTTAAATACATTGTCTTCAATAAATATATTAAAATCAATTAGAAACATTATTCCAAAAAAAAAATCAGAGTTTACAAAAATATATATAAGAAGAGAAGATGCAAACTATAGAAATATTTTAAATGAAGCGGATTTAATCGATAAATTAAAAAAAAATGGATTTAAAGTTATTAGCACTAGTCAGTATGAGATATTAGATCAGATAAATATATTTATTAATGCAAAAATTATTTTATCTCCATATGGTTCAGGTTTGGCGAATATAGTTTTTTGTAATCCAGGAACAAAAGTTTATGAAATATCTCCTGAGTTTACTAATGTAAATGATCTAAATCTATCAAAAAGATATGAAATATTATGCAAACTTTGTAATTTAAATTACCATAGATTTATTGCTGACTCTGTAGATGTAAAAAAATATAATGAATCATCTAAAAAATATATTCATGAGAAAATATTAAAAGAAAGTAATTATTATAAGAACATGATTCTTAAAGTCAGTGAAATAGATAAAATTATTAAAACTATTCAGCAACCAACTGATGAATAAGATAATATACTCACTATATTCGACTTAATTCTATTGCATATATTAATATAATTATTTCCAATATTTTGTTTTTTCATAAAATTAATTGAAATTAGATTATCAAGCAAAAAATCTTTATTTTTGTGGTTTTTATAAATTTTAAAGTCTTCAAATTTATTTTTTTCTATTATTAAATTTAATAATTGATCTAAGCTGATTTCATCATCAATTAAAAAATTATTTTTTGCTTGAAAGGAGTTAAAAATTAATCCGCCTATCTCATCTTTGATTATGCTTTTCTCTATCTTTCTATTTTTAGAAACTAATTGAATAAAATCTGAATTAATTTTTTCAACCATTCTACTCAGGTGATTTAACTCTTCATTTGTTGGTTTTCTAAATGAGTTAAATAAATCTTTTGATTTACCAGCATTAGTTGAGTAAATTTCTATTTCGTTTTCTACTTCTATTGTCTGTCCTAAAATACCAGACGAAATTAGCTTTGGCTTATTGAAGTAAAACCAATCAGGTCCTTTAACACCAATACTGCCAATAATAGATCCATAGCTTGCATAAATTTTTTCTCCTGAAAGAGAAGTCCAATAACCTCCAGAAGCTAATATTTCAGAAGTATGAAAAATTATACTTGCTTTAGATTTTTTCTTAAAAGTTAGAAAGGAATTATATAATTCATTTGATGCGCTTACAGTCCCTCCAGGTGAATTTATCGAAATTATTAAAATTTTGGGATCAAATATAAGAATTTCTTCTAATTTTTTTTGAACTTTAATAGGTGATATAAAATTAAAGCCAACTAAATCATTAAAAGAGTTATCACTTTCAATTATAGGCCCATTTATCTCCAAGATAATTATTGAATTTTTAGATTTTTCATCACCTTTTATAAACTTAAATCCAACATTGCTTTGACTATTTGTATAGGTTGATATTCCAATAATTATTAGAAAAAATAGCAAAATTGCAAAAAAAAACCCTAAAGTCTTAAAAAAAACATTAAAAAAAATATTCATAAGTGCTGTTTTTATATATGAAAATATAAAAAAAAATGTTTTTTTTTCATATTTGGGCTTGATAAGAATTTTTTAATGCTTAAATGATTAGCACTCTATTAGCAAGAGTGCTAATAAAAAAATGTTAATTTTCAATAATTTAAATTGAGGAAAATATGAACTTTAAACCATTACATGACAGGGTTCTCGTTAGAAGAGTAGAATCCGATCAAAAAACAGCAGGTGGAATTATAATTCCTGATACTGCTCAAGAAAAACCTATGGAAGGTGAAGTGCTTGAAACTGGTTCTGGCGCTAGAGATGAAGTAGGAAAATTAGTTCCACTAGATGTAAAAAAAGGCGATAAAATTCTTTTTGGTAAATGGTCAGGAACTGAAGTTAAAATGAATGGAGAAGATTATTTAATAATGAAAGAATCTGACATTATGGGAATTATCACTCCACATAAAAAAAAGAAAAAATAAATAAATTAAGAAATTAAGAGAGGAATAAAATGTCTGCAAAAAATATATTTTTCGGATCTGATGCCAGAGCAAAGATGCTTGCTGGTGTTAACAAATTAGCAGATGCCGTTAAGGTTACTCTTGGTCCAAAAGGTCGTAACGTAGTTATGGATAAATCTTTTGGTGCACCAAGAATTACTAAAGACGGTGTTAGTGTTGCTAAAGAAATTGAACTTAAAGATAAATTTGAGAATATGGGTGCGCAAATGGTGCGTGATGTTGCAAGTAAAACAAATGATTTAGCTGGTGACGGAACAACTACTGCAACCGTTCTGACTCAAGCAATTGCAACTGAAGGAATGAAATCTGTTGCAGCTGGTATGAACCCAATGGATCTTAAGCGTGGTGTTGATTTAGCAGTTGACGCAATTGTTTCTGAGATTCAAAAAAAATCTAAAGTTATCAAAACTGATAAAGAAGTTTCTCAAGTGGGAACTATCGCATCAAATGGTGATGGTGAAGTTGGTAAAATGATTTCTAGCGCTATGCAAAAAGTTGGAAAAGAAGGCGTAATAACAGTAGAAGAAGCAAAAAGTCTTGATACTGAACTTGATGTAGTAGAGGGCATGATGTTTGATCGTGGTTATTTATCACCCTACTTTGTTACAAATGCAGAAAAAATGATCACAGAAATGAGTGATTGTTTAGTTCTTTTGCATGAGAAAAAATTATCAAGCCTTCAGCCTATGTTGCCACTTCTAGAGTCAATTGTTCAATCAACAAAACCACTTTTAATTATTGCTGAAGATATCGAAGGCGAAGCTCTTGCAACACTTGTTGTTAATAAATTAAGAGGTGGTTTAAAAATAGCAGCTGTAAAAGCTCCAGGTTTTGGTGATAGACGTAAAGCTATGCTTGAAGATATTGCTATTCTAACTGGCGGCCAAGTAATAAGTGAAGATCTTGGTATAAAGTTAGAAAATGTAACTTTAGACATGCTAGGTGTAGCTAAAAGAATAGTTGTGGATAAGGAAAATACAACTATTGTTCAAGGATCTGGCAAAAAGAAAGACATCGAAGGTAGGTGTAATCAAATTAGAGCTCAAATTGAAGAAACCACATCTGATTATGATAGAGAAAAGCTCCAAGAGAGATTAGCTAAATTAGCTGGTGGAGTTGCTGTAATACGAGTTGGTGGTGCTACAGAAGTTGAAGTAAAAGAAAAAAAAGATAGAGTTGAAGATGCTATGCACGCAACTAGAGCTGCTGTTGAAGAAGGTATTGTGCCAGGTGGTGGCGCAGCTTTAGCTTATGCTACTAATGCGCTGAAATCTGTTAAAACTTCTAACGAGGATCAAAAAATTGGTGTTGATATCGTTAGGAGAGCTCTATTTCATCCATTGAGACAAATAGCTGAAAATGCTGGTGTTGATGGTGCAGTTGTTGCTGGAAAAATTAGAGAGAGTAAAGATAGTAATATAGGCTATGATGCTCAAGCTGATAAATATACAAACATGATATCTGCAGGAATTATTGATCCAACTAAAGTTGTTAGAACAGCATTACAAGATGCAGCATCAGTAGCTGGATTATTAATTACAACAGAAGCTATGGTTGCAGATGCTCCTGAAGATAAACCTGCTCCTGCTATGCCTGATATGGGCGGCGGCATGGGAGGCATGGGAGGCATGGGCGGCATGGGCGGCATGATGTAGTAATTTAAAGATGTTATATTTTATAAGCCCCCATTTATGGGGGCTTTTTTATAATAAATTATCTATCTCACTTAAAATTTTAGAACTATCAGGTTTGGTCATAGAAGACCATGAAAAACTAAGCTTACCATCTCTATCAAAAAGATATTTATAAAAGTTCCATTTAGGACTTTTTCCATATTCCTTACTTAACCAATTAAATATTTGATGCGCATCATCACCTTTTACGTTTAATGGTGAGGAAGTCACAAAGCCCACATCATAATTTACTAAACAAATTTTTTTAATATCTTCATTTGAAGAATATTCTTGATTAAATGAGTTACTTGTTATTGCTAATATTGTTAAGTCTGTATCCTTATAATTTAAAAACAAATTTTGAAGATTTTCATATTGAGGAGTAAATCCACACCTTGATGCTGTATTTACCAAAAATATTGGCTTACCTTCAAATTTATTTAGTTCTACAGAGTTTCCATCGATATCTTCAAAGGAAAAATCATATATTGTCATATTTTTTGCATATCCTGTGTTCCAATAAAAAAACATTAATAAAAAAGTAATTAATCTAATGAATTTCATGTTATTAATAGTCATAACTTATAAATAAATAGAATATGGAAGCTATCAATAGTTTTAAGGAACTTTTTTTAGAAGTATGGAATAATGGTATTTTTGGTCTAAATGCTTCTGAAATCATAATAGGTTTTATTATATTTCTAATATTTTATGTTTTACGCAGGTTATTTGCTAGATTTATCATAAGTAAATTAAATAAACTGGTAAAAAGAACTTCAACTAAAATTGATAACACTGTTGTAGAAGTAATTGAGGGACCGTTAAAGTTTCTTCCTATCGTTTTAGGTTTTTTTATTGCAACCTCTTACATTGAATTATCAATAGAAGTGCAAGATTTTATAGATTTATTAAATCGAACCCTAATTACGGTTTTTATTTTTTGGTTACTTCATCAACTAGTTATTCCATTTTCTTACATTGTTAAGAATTTTGAAGATAAAATATCTAAACCACTTGTTAATTGGACTTTAAAAGGATTAGAAATAATTATTATTGTTCTTGGAATTGTTGCTGTTTTAGAACTTTGGGGGATTAAGGTTGGACCTGTTATAGCTGGATTAGGATTGTTCGGTGTTGCGGTAGCGTTGGGGGCGCAAGATTTATTTAAAAATCTAATCAGTGGTATAATGATTTTAATGGAAAAAAGATTTACTATAGGTGATGTAATTTTAGTATCTAATGAAGTTGAGGGTGTAGTAGAACAAATAGGTTTCAGATCAACTTTAGTTAGACGATTTGATTCAACACCAGTGATGATACCTAATTATAAATTTGCTGAACAATCTGTAACTAACTACTCAAGAAGACATCATAGACGAATTCGATGGCTGATAGGACTTGAATACAAAACTAATATTGATCAACTAAAAAAAATTAGGGATCAAATAACTAAATTAATTACAGAGAATAAAGATTTTGCAAAAAACGAAAATAGTGGTTTTTTTGTTCGGGTAGATAGTTTTTCTGATAGCTCAATAGACATGTTAGTCCAGGCATTTACTGTTACAAATGATTGGCCAGAATTTTTAAGAATTAAGGAAGAGTTAGCAGTTTCTATTATAGAGATAGTTGAATCAAACAAAGCTGGCTTTGCTTTCCCTAGCCAATCATTGTATGTTGAATCTTTCCCGAATGAAAAACCTGAGATATTCAATCCAAAATCTTCACAATGAAACAAGCTTTAGAAACAAATAGAATTGTTACAGGATCTCTTTTTATAATAGCAAGTATTGCTGTTGCCTTTATTTTAAATTTTGCATCACCTTTCTTAGTTCCTCTGGTAATAGCTTTATTAATACGAATTTTAATTGATCCAATTATTGATTATCAAATTGATTATTTGCATGTTCATAGAATAGTTGCAGTTTTTGTGAGTCTTTGTCTTATAGTTTTTTTATTTATAATAATTGTCCCTTTTATTGGCTCTTCAGTTATCACTTTTTTACAATCAGCTGATGATTATAATAATAAAGTATTAATATTAATTGATATTGCTATTGCTGAATTGAAAAAATTTAATATAGAAATTGATAGAGAAACAATAAGAAACTCCCTTAATACACTTCCTTTACTTGATTGGGCATCAGCAATTTTAAGTAATAGTGCCAATTTTATTTCAAAGTTAGTTTTAGTTATAATTATGACTCTTTTTTTATTATTAGGAAAAAAGTCTATCAATACATCTCCTGAATGGAATGATATTATTGGTCATGTTAAAAAATATATTTTTACTAAATTTATTACTTCTTCTATAACAGGTGTAGCAGCTGGATTAATATATTGGTTTCTGGGTTTGGAACTAGCATTTATTTTTGGATCATTGACTTTTATACTTAACTTTATTCCAGTAGTCGGATCAATTATTGCTGTTTTACTTCCCATCCCTATCGCTATTTTACAATATAATGATGTATCTTCAGTCCTTTTAATAATTTTTTTACCAGCAATTATCCATCAGATTATTGGCAATGTAATAGAGCCAAAAATATTTGGAGATGCCTTTGGGCTACACCCAATTACTATAATCTTATCTCTAATATTTTGGGGAATGATATGGGGAATTATAGGTGTTCTTTTAGCAGCACCTCTTACGGCAATTATTAGAGTTACTTTTGAAAGATTTGAGTCAACAAAACAGATAGCTAGATTATTAGAGGGAAAAATTCACCTTAAAACCTAACTTATTTTAAGATCTCTTTGGATATTTCATAACTAAAACCTGCTCTAGCCATCTTTGATAGTTTTTTTTCATAATCTTTATTATCTTTTAATAAATTTCTTTTCTTTGCAAATTTTAAAGCATTTTCTTTTTCTAAATTTTGATTTTTTTCATAAAATAAAGAGATCTGCTCATCTGCTATTTCACTGCTAATACCTTTACTAATTAGATATTGCTTTATATAATTTTTCGATTTTACTTGATTTAATAGTGCGTTTATTTTTGATTCAGCATAAATTGTATCATTTATAAGTTTGAGTTGCTCTAATTTATGAATAATGATTTTTATTTCTTTATATAGTTGAAATCTTATTTTTTTTTCATCACTTATTCGTCTAATTTTTTTCTTTAAAATGTATTCTAAATTATTTTTACTTGATGAATATTTACTTAAATAATAAATTGCATATTTTAATAATTTATCTTTATTATCCATGATTTATAATTATATCTTAAACTATTATTTAAAAAATATATTAAAAAATGTTTTCTTATAATTATTTGTGTATTTTTACTTTATTTAAAAAAGAAGTATTTAGATTTCTAAAGGTTGGTATTCAAACTGTTGTGGGGCCAGCAATTAGCTCACTGTTATTTTTAGCTGTTTTTTCACTAGCATTAGGAAGGTCTGTTAATGAAATAAACAATGTTAATTTGTCAGAATTTATTGCACCAGGACTTATAATGATGACAATGCTTCAAAATTCATTCGCTAATGGAGCTTCAAGTATAGGTCAGTCTAAATTTCAAGGAAACATAGTTGATATTCTAATGGCTCCATTATCTGATTATGAACTTGCGATAGGATATATTTCAGGCTCTATAGCAAGAGGCATAATATGCGGTTTAGCAACATTTCTCGGTATTTTATTTTTCGTTCCACTAAGCATTCATTCTTATTTAGCATTGTTTTTCTATACATTAATGGGATGTTTTATGATGGGAAGTATGGGAGTTATGGTTGGAATATGGGCTGATAAATGGGATCAGCAACAAGGAATTACTAATTTTATTGTTCTTCCTCTAACTTTTTTATCAGGTACATTTTACTCAATCTCAAGATTACCAGAATTCTGGCAAAATTTTGCTTTAATAAATCCTTTTTTTTACAATATAGATGGTTTGCGATATGCTTTTATAGGCAAGTCTGATACTCATTTATTTTTTGGCGGAGCAATTTTAATACTTTTGAATATTTGTTTATTTTTTTTATGTTATTTAATGTTTAAAAAGGGTTACAAATTAAAATCTTAAATTTTAAATGAATACAAAACATAAAAGCTATATAATGCCTACATATGGACAAAGGGATTTAGTATTTGCGAAAGGTAAGGGCTGTTATTTATATACTCACTCTGGAAAAAAATATTTAGATTTTGCAGGAGGTATAGCAGTAAATTCACTTGGTCATTGTCATCCAAAATTAGTAAATATTTTAAAGAAACAATCAGAAATACTTTGGCATACATCAAATTTATATAAAAATAATAATCAAGAATTATTTGCAAAAGAACTATGCAAAAAAACATTTGCAGATAAGGTTTTTTTTACAAACTCTGGTGCTGAAGCCATAGAATGTGGTTTAAAAGTTATTAAAAGTTATTGGAATTTAAAAAATAAACAAAAAAAAAATATTATCACCTTTAAAGGAGCTTTTCATGGAAGAACCTTTGCAGCTCTATCTGCTCAAAAAAACAAAACATATTCGGAAGGGTTCACACCTTTATTGAGTGGGTTCAAGAATATACCTTTTAATGACGAAAACGCTTTAAAGAAAAATATAACTAAAGAAACTGCAGCAATTTTAATAGAGCCTATTCAAGGTGAAGGAGGCATTAGACCTGCATCAATTCAATTTTTAAAATTCATAAAGGAGGTTTGTAAAAAAAATGATATCCTTCTTTTTTTAGATGAAGTTCAGTGTGGCTTTGGAAGGTCTGGAAAACTTTATTCTCATGAATGGGCAAATATTAAACCAGATGTTTTAGCAACTGCGAAAGGAATAGGCTCAGGCTTCCCTTTAGGGGCTTGTTTAGCAACAACAAAAGCAAGTATTGGTATGATTAAAGGAAAACATGGATCTACTTATGGTGGAAACCCATTAGCTGTATCAGTTGGCAGAGAAGTTTTAAAAATTGTTTCTGATAAAAAATTTTTAAATAAAGTAGATGTAATATCTAGATATTTATGGGAAAACTTAAAAAATTTGGAAAGTCAATATGATGAAATTGTTGATGTTAGAGGAGCGGGACTTTTGCTAGGTATAAAAACAAAACAAAATAATATAATGATATACAATAGATTGAAAAAAAATAAATTATTAAGTGTGCCAGCTGCAGATAATGTAATTAGGTTAGCTCCTCCATTAATAATTAATAAAAAACACGTAGATGAGGCAATAAATAAAATAGATGAAACTTTAAAAAATTTATCATGAAACATTTTATAGATATAGCAGATTTTAATGCTAAAAAAATTAATTCAATAATTAAAATTGCAAAACAAATTAAAAAAAATCCAAAGAAATTTGGTAATAAATGTAAAGATAAAACACTTGGAATGATTTTTCAAAAAGAGTCAACTAGAACAAGAGTAAGTTTTAATGTTGGTTTTAAAAAACTAGGCGGGCATTCTATCGAGCTTAATGCTGCATCAATTGGATTTGGAAAAAGAGAAAATTATCAAGATATAGCTAAAACATTGGCACAATATATTGATATACTTATGATTAGAAATGATGATCATAATATTATTAGAAATTTAAGTGCCTTGAATGCTTTACCAATAATAAATGGTCTTTCAGATTTTAGTCACCCCTGTCAAATTTTATCTGATTTTCTTACAATAAATGAAAAGCTAGGAAATATAAAAAGTCAAAGGATTTGCTGGGTAGGAGATTATAATAATGTTTTAAGATCTTTAATAGAATTACAAAGTTTATATAAATTTCAACTAAATGTAGTTATTCCAAAAGAAATTTTAAATAAAAATAAGACAAAAATATTAAAAAAAAATTATACTAATTTAATGGCTACGAACTCTATTAATGAAGGCATTAAGTATGCGACTTGTGTAATGACTGATGCATGGGTTTCAATGGGAGAAAAATCAGTTAAAAAAAAATATTTTAAAAATTATCAAGTCAATAGTGATATAATGAAAAGTGCAAGTAAAGAGGCAATATTTATGCATTGTCTTCCAGCGCATCGAGATGAAGAAGTATCTTCAGAGCTACTTGACAGTAATAAATCAGTGGTATGGGAGCAAGCTAAAAATAGAATGTTTGTACAACAAGCTATTATTTTAGATTTATTATGAAAAAAATAATTATTTTATTTATCTCTTTATTTATTTTTTCATGTCAACCTATTGAAAAGATAGAAAGAGTAGTATTTGATAATAATCAATTTTCAAAATTTGAGATACTTTCTGCCTCAGTTGAAATTAATGAAATTTTTGAAAAAAAAATATCTAATCCATATATAGGGCATACTTTGCAAGTTGATGCTTCCCAAAGAATCATTAATTGGGTAAACGATAATTTTAAAGCAATAGGTAATGAAAATATCTTTACTGTTACAATCTTAGATGCTTCATTAACTCAAAATGAGATAGAAAATAGTGAAGCAAAAAAATTTGATGAGAAAACTAATTATAAATACGAATTATTTTATTTAATTGAGTTTAATTTATACGATGACTCAAGAAATTTGATTGCATCTACATTAGTAGAAAATTCAAGATCAACTACTTCAGGATTATTAATATCTATTCAAGAGAAAGAAAAAATTATAGATGATTTAGTTTATCAAGGCTTGAATGATATATCAAATGAATCAAAATTACTTCTTATAAAATATATGGGTAATTTTATTTTATAATCATTTTCTCCAAAAATTTTTAGAAAATAACACCAGTATGGTAAAAATTTCTAATCTACCAACTAACATAGTAATTGCTAGAACCCATTTTGCTATATCATGTATTGCAGAGTAGTTACCATTAGGACCTATTATATCACCAATTCCTGGTCCTACATTCGAAATTGCGGATGCAGATGCAGACAAAGCGGTTAAAAAATCTATTTCTAGAAAGCTTAAGATAACAGCAGATAATATAAATAACAAAACATAAATAAAGAAAAAACTAATAATAGAAGTATATGTATTTTCTGTGACTGTTTTTTTATTAAATTTCATTAAAAAAACGGCGTGTGGTTGTGTTAATTTTTTAATTTGTAACCTAAAACCTCTAAATAAAATTTGAAATCTAAAAATTTTTATCCCTCCTGTAGTTGATCCTGCGCAACCACCTATAAACATAATCATTAGAATAATAATTAAACCAAAACCTCCCCAATTATTGTAATTTGAAGAAGTATAACCCGTGCCTGTCAAAATTGATGTAATGTTAAATGCAGCTAATCTAAGAGCTTGAATTAAATCAATATTTAAATAGTTTTTTAACCATATCGCTGTAATCAAGATTATTGAAATTAATAAAAAAAGAAAAAGTTTTATTTGGTCGTCTTTGAAAATAGACCTTCTTTGACCATGAATAAATTTAATAAATATAACAAATGGTAAACTTCCTAAAATCATAAATACGGCTGAAATATTTTCTAAAGAAAAAGAATTAAAATATCCAAAAGATAGGTTTTTATTTGAAAAACCCCCAGTAGAAATAGTTGTCATGCAATGAATTAATGCATCAAATGCGTTCATTCCAAAAAAATAATATGAGAAAAAACACAAGATAGTAAACCCTACATACAAACTTGCTATCTCATAAATAAATTTGTTAATTTTAGGAAGAGTCTTTTCATAAGGATCGTCATGTTCCATATGTAATAATTGCATTCCACCAATTTGTAGGGTTGGTAATATTGCAATAGCTAGCACAATTATTCCAATCCCTCCAAACCACTGTAACAATGATCTCCAGATAAGGATTCCCTCTGATAAATTATCTAGTTCAGATATAACAGTTGATCCGGTAGTTGTTATTCCACTAACTGATTCAAAAAAAGCGTCTGTAAAGCTTAATGATGAATTTGAATATATAAAAGGTAGTGAACCAAACAAAGCTATTAAAACCCAAGATAAAATAGTTAATAAAAAAGCTTGACGAAGATCAATCTTGATTTTTTCTTTTTTAAAACCAACATAAAGAACGAAGCCTATTAAAAATGTAATACAACTAATGAAAAAAAATTGTTTCCAATCCTGATTATTATTGATTAAGTCAAAAAACATTGGAATTAATAAAGCAATAGATTCAATGCATAAAAGCAATCCTAGTATGTTAAGTATAGGGCGAAAATCTCGCATATATCAATAGTATATTAATTTAAATTATTTTTAACAAAAGGACTATCAAGAGAAAATTGAGGAATAATAGCATCAAATCTTTTACCTTCATTTGTTTCCATTTCATAATGCCCTCCCATAAAACCAGATGGTGTTGATAATGGAGTTCCACTTGTATATTCAAACTTTTCTCCAGGGTTTAGAACTGGTTGTTCTCCTACTACACCCTCTCCTCTGACTTCTTGCTCCGATCCATTAGAATCAATGATTTTCCAATATCTATTTTTAAGCTTAACTTTTTCATCACTTTGATTATCTATGGTGACTTGATAAGCCCAAACAAAATGCTGATCATCAGGTTCTGACTGATCATCTAAAAAATAAGGGTTTACAGTAATATTAATTTTCTTTGTTTTTTTGGAATACATAAATTTTCTAATTTATGCCTTCCCATTATACCAAAATAAATCAAATCCAAGTTAATTTAGTATTTTAACTTCAGCCCTTCTATTTGCTGGATGTTTTGTATTATCGGGAGTATCAACTGCTAAATCATTCTCGCCTTTGCCCAACACAGAGACATTTTTTGCAGTGATTCCTTGACTTAATAAAATCTCTTTTACTGCCTCTGCACGTTTAATCGAAAGTTTCATATTATATTTGATAGTACCTTTAGTATCTGTATGACCAAAAATGATGTACTTATTCAATTCTTTTTTATTTTTATTTATAAAATTAATTAATGTATTTTTGCTAATTTGACTAAGTTTTGAATTATCAAAGTCAAAATAAATAATTTGCATCACTTCTTTTTTTTCATTTTCTGTAACAACTACAACTTGAGGTATACTCTTTTCTTTATTATTTTCTTTTACTTCTTCTTTTTTATTTAAATCAGTCAAAAGTTTATAAATATCATGCATTGAAGTGTGAAAGTCATTTTTGCATTTTTCAATATCCCATGTTTGCCACTTTTCCTCTTCTTGTTCTGCCCAGCAATCAAGGGAACTTATAGCTTTGGCAAGATTTTTAGGATCTTTGATAAAAGCTTCATCATAAATTGATAATAAATTATTATAACCTGATTTAATATCCTTAGCCTTTTCAGAAGACAATTTCCAATAAGTGATTTTTTCTGGATATATTTTTTCACCATCAAGAGCTCTAAGTGCTTTTTCTGAATAGAGTTTTGCAGAATTCCAATCATGCATTTTTTCAGCTTCAAAAGATGCATTCTCTTTATAATTATACAAGAGGTATTGATTGAAAGTTTTAGGTTTTTTGATATCAATTTCTTTAACCTGTTCATAAGCAGCAGAGCAGGCCATAAGAAAAAGCATAGATAATATTAAAAATAGTTTAGATAATTTCATAAGGATCTTCTTATCTATCCAAAATGGCAAAAGATAGGCTGAATTTAGTTTATTTTAAGATCAAGCTCCCCAGTTTTTTTTATTTATGATGATTTTATGATTGCACAGGAAAAGAAGTTTAGATACCGCAATGGAATTATTATTTATTTAAGGAGTTAAGCATGATTAAACATGTTACAACAGTGGATCAATCAGATAGAAAGGTCCCATATAATCTAAGACAGAGTGGCTCAACACCTGTTCAAATGTTAATTTCAACACGTGTTAGAAAGTCTCCATATTGGCATCTTTCTATGGAAGCAGGATGTTGGAGAGCTACTGTTTATAACCGTATCTATCATCCAAGAGGATATGTTAAGCCTGAAGATGGTGGTGCAATGGTTGAATATGAAGCAATAAAAAATCACGTTACTATGTGGAATGTTGCTGTTGAAAGACAAATTCAAGTTAAAGGACCTGATGCAGAAGCCTTTACTGATTATGTAATTACAAGAGATGCAACTAAAATTTCACCAATGAGAGCTAGATACGTAATTCTTTGTAATCAATATGGTGGAGTTCTTAACGATCCAATTCTATTAAGAATTTCTAAAGATGAATTTTGGTTTAGTTTATCAGACAGTGATATTGGGTTATACCTTCAGGGAGTAAATCATGACAATAGATTTGATGTTACAATTGACGAAATTGACGTTTCTCCTGTTCAGATTCAAGGACCTAAATCTCTTGCTTTAATGAAGGACTTAATTGGTGATCAAGTTGCTCTTGATAACATGCCATTCTATGGACTTGCGGCTGCAAAAGTTGGCGGTAGAGATTGCATAATTTCACAATCTGGTTTCTCTGGGGAGGCAGGTTATGAAATATATCTAAGAGATTCTACTCTTTATGCAGATGATATGTGGAATGCTGTTCTTGAGGCGGGAAAAAAACATAACTTAATGGTTATTGCACCTGCCCATCACAGAAGAATCCAAGCAGGTATTTTGTCTTGGGGTCAAGATATGGACAATCAACATAATCCGTTCCAATGTAATTTGGGCTATCAGGTATCTTTATCAGGTAAAGGTGAGTGGAATAAAACTGCAGATTATGTTGGTAAAGAAGTTCTCGAAAAGATGAGAGATGACTTGAGAGCAGGTAATAAACCTTATCAACTTCAACTTGTAGGTTTATCGCTAGGTGGAAAACCAATTGAAGAGTACGCTCCTGATTTTTGGTTAATTTCTGAGGATGGCAATGATCCATGTGGTTTTATTACGTCACCTTGGTTTCATCCAGAACAAGGAAGAAATATTGCTATGGGTTATGTTCCTTTTGATGGCTCTTTAAGTAAAAATGGTTTCCCAATTGGTAAGGTTGGAACAAAATATAAAGTTCATCTTCCTGATCAATATTCAGATACACCAGGTAAACCAGTTGATGCAGAGATAGTATCCATACCATTTACTGAGTCTTATAATGCTAATACAAGAGAAGTATCTGGAGCAAACGAATAAATTTAATTAATTTAAAAGCGCTTCTTAATTGAGGCGCTTTATTTTAGAAATCTTTCGAGTTGATTTACAGGAACATATCCACCTAAGAATTCTTCATTAAAAAACAAGGCAGGAGTTCCTCTAGATCCAGACCCCATTGCTATGAATGAAGATAATTTTACTATATTTTTAGTTTCATCTTTGCCCATATCAATTCTAAGTTTTGTTACATTAATATCTAAATCTTTAATTAATTGATCAAGTTTTTCTTGTGTTATACTCCCTGACATTGAAAACAATCCATTATGTAATTCAGTACCTTTATCTTGATAATTGGCAGCAACAACCATTTCCGCAATTACCCTTGAGCTTTCACTAAGTATTGGATGCTGTAAAAAAACTACACGTGTATCATTCCTTCTTTGAGCAAGATCTATTAATTCAGGATGAATTTTTTTACAATATCCACAAAAATAGTCCATAAATTCAATTACAGTATTTTCAGCATCATCAGGGCCAATTTGTACAATAGCATGTTTTGGCAGAGCTTCTAAAATTTTAAGATGATATGGTTCAGAGTCATCGAAAAACAACTCATTAAGTGTCATATCTTTACTAAAAACATTAGTACAAACTAATAAAAAAATAAACACAGAAAAATTTCTAAGATAATAACGCATGATTGACCCAATGTATTTAATATGATTAAGAAAGTACAGAATTATTTTTGAGATATTTATGAAGGCAAAAACTAAAGTAGTTGTAGTAGGCGGTGGTGTTGTTGGAGTGAGTGTTCTTTATCATCTTGCTAAAAGAGGTTGGGACGATGTTGTTTTAGTAGAAAGAAAAGAGCTCACCTCAGGATCAACCTGGCATGCAGCAGGCCTCCTTCCTTTATTTAATATGAGTTATTCAGTCGGTCAACTTCATAAATATGCAGTGAATTTTTACAAAACTCTTGAAGAAGAAACAGGTCAAAATGTAGGTTTCAGCGTTGTAAGTAATATTCGTTTGGCAACAACTCAAGATCGTATGGATGAATATCATCAATACGCAGCAGTAGCTAAAACTATTGGAGTTAAAGTAAATTTTTTAACTCCTCAAGAAGTCAAAAAGATTTGGCCGCTATGTAACACAGAAGGTTTAATTGGAGCTATTCAACATCCAGAAGATGGATACATACAACCAGCAGATTTGACACAAGCTTTAGCAAAAGGCGCTAGAGATAAAGGGGCTGAAATTTATAGAAACACAAATGTAACTGGTATCAAGCAGTTAGAAAATGAAATGTGGGTTGTTGAAACAGATAACGGTAATATAGAGTGTGAACATGTTGTCTCTTGCACTGGAAATTTTGCAAGACAAACAGGAAAGATGGTAGGTTTAGATATTCCTGTAATACCTGTTGAGCATCAATACATCGTAACTGAGCCTCATCCTGAAATACAAAAAAGAAAAGAACAAGGTTTACCTGAGATGGGTGTTTTGCGAGATTCTGATAGTTCGTGGTATATGCGAGAGGAAAGAGGTGGATTAATCCTTGGGCCTTATGAAAAAGGAGCACCTGCCTGTTATGTAGACGGACCAAGTCAAAATTCAGAGTTTGAGTTATTTCAAGAAGATATTGAGAGAATTGAACCACACATAGAATCTGCAATCCATAGAGTTCCAGTATTTGGGGAAGTGGGTGTTAAAAAAGTTTACAATGGTGCTATCTGCTACACACCAGATGGAAGTCCTATAGTTGGCCCTGCTTGGGGTTTAAAAAATTTTTGGATAAATGAAGGTCATAGTTTTGGAATAACAGCAGCAGGAGGTGCAGGTTGGCAGCTAGCTGAGTGGATAGTTGATGGCGAGCCTACCATTGATATGCTTGGAGTTGATCCAAGACGTTTTGGAGATTATGCTACAAAATCCTTTCTAATTAAAAAAAATGAAGAGGCTTATGCAAATGTTTTCACAATACACTATCCAGATGAAGAAAGAGAAGCTGGTAGACCTCTAAGGCAGGCTCCTTGTTATGATCGTTTAAAAAAGTTAGGAGCAGTATTTGGTCAGAAATTTGGTTGGGAGAGAGCAAATTGGTTTGCTCCTAAAGATACTGAACAAGTTGATGATTGGTCTTTTAGAAGATCAAATTGGTTTAATCATGTTGGTAATGAATGTTTAAATGTGCAAAAAAATGTTGGTATACTTGATATGACAGCATTTGCAAAATGTAGAATTTCTGGGCCAGGAGCTAAAGATTTTCTTGATAATTTAGTTGCAAATAAATTACCTCAAAAAATAGGAAGAGTTAATTTATGTCATGCTTTAAATACCAAAGGAGGAGTACACTCTGAATTTACAATTGCAAAAGAATCTAATGAATCTTTTTATTTAGTTTCAGCTGGAGCTTTCCAAAGACTCGATCACGATTGGCTAAAAAAATGGATGCCAAATGATAGATCAGTAAGTTTTGAAAATCTAACAAATAGTATTGGTGTTCTTGTTGTGGCTGGACCAAGGTCAAGAGATTTACTTACTAAGATTTCTAATGCTGATTTTTCTAATCAATCATTTCCATGGCTATCTGCTCAAAAAATAGACGTTGGATTAGCTCCTTCAATTGCAATGAGAATGAACTTTGTTGGTGAATTAGGTTGGGAACTTCATCATCCAATTGAATATCAAAATCATATATTTGATAATTTAATGGAAGCTGGTAAAGAATTTGGAGTTAAGCCTTTTGGAATAAGAGCGATGGATAGCCTTAGAATTGAAAAGACTTACAAGCTTGTAGGCACTGAAATGTCAATTGAATATGCTGCTTATGAATCTGGGCTTGATAGATTTGTGCATTTAAATAAAGGAAATTTTATTGGAAGAGATGCTCTAGTCAAATGGCAACAAGATGGTTTTGATAATAAAATGGTTACCTTAGAAGTTTTTGATATCAAAGATGCTGATGCTTTAGGGAATAATGCTATTTATAGTAATGGAGCGGTTGTTGGGCGTGCGACAGGAGGTAACTACGGATTTAGAGTGAAAAAATCACTTGCAATTGCTATGGTCAAACCTAAATATAGCAAAATTGGAACAGAACTAGAAATGGATATTTTAGAGAAGAAACATAAAGTTATTGTTATTGAGGATAGTCCATACGATCCAACAAATGAAAAAATTAGAGCTTAGTAAATGAAAATCTTAGTTACAGTAAAAAGAGTCATTGATTATAATGTTCAAGTTAGAGTTAAAGCAGATAATTCTGGTGTAGAAAAAGAAAATGTAAAAATGTCAATGAATCCTCCTGATGAAAATGCAGTGGAGGAAGCACTCAGAATAAAAGAAGCTGGAAAAGCTGATGAAATAATAATTTTATCAGTTGGAGAAGATAAATGTCAAGAAACTATTCGTACTGCACTTGCTATGGGAGCTGATAGAGGAATAATGATTAAAGCGAATGATGATATTGAGCCTTTATCAGTATCAAAAATAGTTGCTAAAATTGTAGAAATTGAACAGCCAGGTTTAATATTGATGGGTAAACAGGCTATTGATGATGATTCAAATCAAACTGCTCAAATGACTAGCGCCTTGATTAATTGGCCGCAGGCAACATTTGCTTCAAAAATTGAAATAGAAGAAAATGCTGCAATTGTAACTAGAGAAATAGATGAAGGTCTTGAGAGAATAAAAGTTAAGATACCTTTTATAGCATCTTGTGATTTAAGATTAAATGAGCCAAGATATGCCTCCTTACCCAACATTATGAAAGCAAAGAAAAAACCAATTGATATTAAATCAGCAGAAGAACTAGGTATTGATGTTAAGCCTAGACTAGAGAATATTAAAATATCTGAACCACCAACAAGACAAAAAGGAGTAATGGTGGCTGATGTTGCTGAATTAGTTCAAAAATTAAAATATGAGGCGAAAGTTATATGAGCATCCTAATCTTAGCAGAACATAATAATGATGAAGTGAAAGCATCTACATTAAACACAATAAGTGCAGCTTCAAAACTAGGTAAACAAATTGAAGTTTTGGTAATAGGTAATAATATTGAGAAAATTTCAAAAGAAATTGCAAATTATCAATATGTGACAAAAGTACTTTCATTAGATGATCAAAATTATGAAAATGCTATAGCTGAAAAAATAGATCCTGCTATTCTTTCTATTGCTGAGAATTATTCTCATATTTTTGCACCAGCAACAACATTTGGAAAAAATGTTATGCCAAGGGTTGCAGTAAAATTAGATGTTGCCCAAATAAGTGATGTCATTAATATTGAGAGTGAAGATACTTTTATAAGACCAATTTATGCTGGAAATGCGCTTGCTACTGTTAAGTCAAATGACACAAAGAAAGTTATTACAATTCGTCCAACTTCATTCGATGTTATTCCTAAAGAAGGTGGCTCTGGAGTAGTTGAAGCAATAAATTTTGAATCATCTGAAAATCACACAGAATTTGTTGATCGTGAAGAATCTAACTCAGACAGGCCTGAACTAAGTACTGCAAGAATTGTTGTATCAGGAGGAAGAGGGTTGCAAAGCGCTGATAATTTCAAATTGATAAGTGATATTGCTGATAAATTAAATGCAGCTATAGGCGCTTCTCGAGCTGCAGTAGATGCTGGGTATGTAAGCAATGATTATCAGGTAGGCCAAACAGGAAAAGTAGTCGTTCCCGATCTCTACATAGCAGTTGGTATATCTGGAGCCATTCAACATCTTGCTGGCATGAAGGAAAGTAAAATTATTGTTGCTATAAATAAAGATGAAGAAGCACCTATCTTTAATGTTGCTGATTATGGGTTGAGTGCTGATCTATTTGAAGCATTACCTCAACTTTCATCTGAATTAGATAAATTAAATTCAATAGAAAAATAATTTTATTTTTAAATAAATAAAAAAACATTATTATAGCTTATGGAAATTCAAAGAGAGTCAATGGAATATGATGTTGTCATAGTTGGCGCTGGTCCAGCAGGTTTAGCCACATCTATAAAATTAAAACAAGTTAATCCTGAGTTAAATGTATGTATTTTAGAAAAAGGATCAGAAGTTGGTGCTCATATTTTAAGTGGTAACGTTTTTGAAACAAGGGCTTTAGATGAATTAATTCCTGATTGGAAAGAAAAAAAAGCTCCAATAAAAACAAAGGTTAAAAAAGAAAAATTTTTATTTTTAGGAAAAAAAAATTTTTTTAGTTGGCCAACATGGATGCTCCCTAGCGTTCAAAAAAATCATAATAATTACATTATTAGTTTAGCTAATCTATGTAGATGGCTTGCTGCTCAAGCAGAAGATTTAGGTGTTGAAATTTTTCCAGGATTTGCAGCTTCTAAAATAATTTATGATGATAACAATAGTATTATAGGTGTTCAAACTGGAGATATGGGGATCGATAAAGATGGAAATTCAAAGGATAGTTTTGAGCCTGGATTAAATATTTTAGCAAAAGTTACTGTTTTTTCAGAAGGCTGTAGAGGTCATCTTGGAAAAGAAGTTATTAAAAAGTATAATCTTGATATTAATAAATCACCACAACAATATGGGATAGGTTTTAAAGAAATTTGGGAAATTTCAGATAAGGAGCATAATGAGGGAATGGTTATGCATACAGCAGGTTGGCCTTTAGATAATTCAACTTATGGGGGCAGTTTTTGTTATCATGCAGAAAAAAATCAAGTTTTTATTGGCTATGTCATTGGATTAGATTATCAAAACCCACACTTATCACCTTATGATGAGTTTCAGCGTTTTAAAACACATCCTGTAATTGCCAAAATACTCAAAGATGGAAAAAGAATTTCTTATGGAGCAAGAGCTTTAATTGAAGGAGGTTTTCAGAGTTTACCAACTATGCATATGCCTGGCGCATTAATTGTTGGTTGTGATGCTGGAACACTTAACATGCCTAAAATTAAAGGTTCTCATACTGCTATGAAAAGTGGAATGATTGCTGCTGAGACTATTAATGAGCATATAAAAGCAAATAAACCTCTTTCAGAATACGAAAATAGATTTCAAAAATCATGGGTCTACAAAGAATTATATACTGCACGTAATGTTAAACCTAGTTTTCAATGGAGTTTGATACCTGCAATAATTTTCACTGGTATAGACCAAATTATTTTTAGAGGATATTTACCTTTTACACTTAAGCATTCTCATGCTGATCATGAAAGTTTAATTCCTGCTCATAAAGCTAAAAAAATTAGTTATCCTAAATATGATGGAAAACTTACTTTTGATAAAACTAGTTCAGTTTATTTAACTGGCACTAATCATGAGGCTGATCAACCGGTACATTTAAAGTTAAAAGATCCTGATTTACCAATTAATTATACTTTAAATGAATTTGATGAACCTGCTCAAAGATATTGTCCTGCAGGGGTGTATGAAGTTGATAGAACTAATCAAAATGATCCTAAATTTGTAATCAATGCTCAAAATTGCATACATTGTAAGACATGTGATATTAAAGAGCCTTCTCAAAACATAACATGGGTTACGCCTGAAGGCGCAGGCGGGCCAAATTATGCAAATATGTAAAAAAAAAGGAGCCCGAAGGCTCCTGAAGGATTTAAATATTAATTGGGAGGAAAAATATTAAATCATAGATTTACATAATATTATTTTAATGCAATTCCAGTATATTGAAAATATATTTAATATGCAAATACTGCATATGTAAAAAATACTGTATTAATTTCAATTTTAACAATAATTAAATATTAAAAATAAATATCGATCTTTAATATAATGCCAATAAAACCCCATAGTAATAAGATTGCCTTTACTTTTGCCTCATCAGAGGTAAATTTTTTAAGTCAGCAATTCATAAAAATAATAGAACTATTAACAGGTAAAATGAAATTAAAGAATTTGTATGATCAGTATTTATTAGAAAATAATCCACCTGAAAACTTTTGGCATGATGCAGTTAAGAAATTAAAATTTGATTTAAAAACCTTTTATCTAGAAGGCAGTTTTATCCCCCAGAATGGAAGATTAATTATTGTAGCCAATCATGCGTTTGGAGTAGCTGATGGAGTTTCATTATGTTCAGTTGTTTCTAGTATAAGGCAGGATTATAAAATGATAACACATAAAGTTTTAAGACAAGCAGATGCAGTAAAAGAAAAGATTATTCCAATAGATTTTTCTCCAAATAGATCAGCTATGCTAGCAAATATTGATGCAAGAAAAGAGGCAGAAAAGGTGCTTCAAAACGATGGAGTAATAGTTATTTTCCCCTCTGGACAAATAGCAACTAAAGAAAATCTCAAATTAAACACAAAAGCAAATGATGGAAATTGGAAGCAATTTGTATCAAAATTAATTGTTAAAACTAAAAGTCCAGTTTTACCTTCTTATTTTGAGGGTCAAAATAGTCAGCTTTACCATATTGCCAATAAAATGGGTCAAACATTTAGGTATTCATTACTAATGCATGAATTAACAAGAAAAATAGGAGATACGATTAATCTTCATTTTGGAAAAGTTATCCCTTTTTCAGATTTTGAAAAAATAGGTAATTTAATTGAAATCACTAAGCACATAAGAAGTAAAACATACTCATTAGATCCTAAATCTGTGCATAATAAATAATAAATCTTTGACAAGTTTAAAGAAGTAAATAAATTACAGATTATGTCAGGTTTTGTTGGATCAAATGCAAGAAAAAGAAGAAGAAATATTTTATTAAGTTTAGTTTTGATTATTATTATTATGATTTTTTTTTTTATTTATCCAACTCTAGAAAATAATAATAGAGAAATTGTTCCAAAAGACAATATCATCCCAGATCCATCTGCAGACTTAACTAGCCTTGCAAGTAATATTGAAGAACTCGAGTTAAACTTATTTCAAAAAGATCAAAAAATTAAATTTAGAGATGGTCAAATTAATAAACTTCAAATTGAATTAAAAGAAACAAAATCAAAATATGATTCTGCAATCCTTACACTTAATCAGGCTAATGATGATTTAAATGCATTATCATCTAATAATGAAAATCTTCTAATTACTTCAGATAAATTTAAATCCTTGCAGGATAAATTCAATAAATTGAAAGCAGAAAATAATCAACACCTTTCAAAGATTAAAAGTCTTAATAAGCAGATTGATGAGCTAAACACTAATATTCAATCGTTTGATAATGAAACACAAGATATAATAAATGAAAATCAAAAATTAAAAAATGATAATAAAAGTTTTTCTTATCAAAATATTAAACTAGATAATACTATTGTTGAACTTAAACAAAAAATAATCGATCAACAAATTGAGCTTGACTCTTATTTAGAAAAAATAAAAAAACTAAAAGATAGGTCACATCACGGAGGTTAGATTTAGTTTATAAACTGGGTACAGCCATCTAATAGCAAATCTCTTAAATAGTTAGAATGAGATCTGTTTACATGAATATCAAAGCTCTGTGTTTCTTGATCATGATGGTTACGAATGATTATTACAGGTATTTTAACAAAAATAGTTTGAGCAACTCTTAAATTACTATTTAGAATATTATCAATGTCTAGAACCATGAATTTTCTAAGTAGCTCTGTAGTTTGATTACCTTCAATCCTAATAACAGTTTTATTTTCTGAAATATCTGTAATGCTTGTTTTTTCAGGATTCAATTTATTATTTAATTCTTCAAATATTCTAATAAAATGATTATGATTCAAAAAACTAAGAAGCCACTCATTAGGACTAAGCCAAATTACTTGTAAAACTTTATTTTGTATTTTGGTATTAGGTTCTGTTGGAATTAAGATATCAAGAACTGATCCTGCATTACTCATAAAATCCCTATCATTTGTATCACCTCGAAGATTTATCTTCTCAACAAAGGGTAACTCTTCGATGGATATACCATTTTTTTCTATTTTTATATTTTCTAATACTGCGTATCTTTTTAAAGTCATGCAAACAATCTTTCATTTTCAGGATCTACAAAAACAGGATTTGTAATTTCAACTTCAATGCTTTTATTAACTGCAGGAACAACAAGTTTTTCTCCTTTTTTCTTAGTACCGCTTTTAATTAAACCGAGAGCTATTGAACGACCTAAATTTGGTGAGTAGTAACTTGATGTAATGTGACCAACCATTGGCATTGGTAAAGTAGTTTCAACCTCAACTAAATGAGATCCTTCCTCTAATACTATTGAAGGGTCAACAGTTAGTATCCCTACTAATTGTTTTCTGTCTTCTTTAATTGTATCACTTCTGTTAAGTGCTCTTTTTCCTATAAAATCATATTTCTTTTTACTGACTATCCAATCCATATCTAAGTCGATTGGAGTCACTGAACCATCAGTTTCTTGGCCAACAATAATATATCCTTTTTCTGCTCTTAGAACATGCATTGCCTCTGTTCCATATGGAGTAATGTTATAGTTATCTCCTAAACTTATGCATTTATTCCATAAACTAAGAGCATAACTTGCAGGTATGTTTATTTCATAACAAATCTCACCAGTAAAACTAATTCTCATAACTCTACATGAAACTCCGTCGATTTTTAGTTCTTTGAAACTCATATGGGGAAAGCTTTCACTAGAAAAATTTTGATTAGGAAAAAGTGATTCTACTATTTTTCTACTATTTGGGCCATTTAAACTAATCGTTCCAAATTGTTCAGTTACAGATGTAAGATAAACTTCTAGGTCAGGCCATTCTGTTTGCAGCCAGTCCTCAAGTTTACTCATTACACTTGCAGCATTACCAGTTGTTGTAGTCATCACATAATGATGCTCTCCCAAGCGGGTGGTAACCCCATCATCAATTACCATTCCATCATCACCAAGCATTATACCATAACGACATTTGCCAATAGCTAACTTAGACCATGCATTTGTATAAACACGATTTAAAAATTCACTTACGTCTCGGCCTTTTAAATCAATCTTTCCCAATGTTGATGCATCTAAAATTCCAAGACTATCCCGTGTTGCTTTCACTTCTCGATTCACAGCTTCATCCATTGTTTCATTATTTTTTGGATAATACCAAGGTCTTTTCCATTGCCCAACATCTTCAAATAATGCGTTATTATTTTTATGCCATGAGTGAATAGGGGTTGTTCTCTCAATGTCAAAAAATTCTTTTACAAATCTACCTGCCATTGCTCCAAATGTAACAGGTGTGTATGGAAGTCTAAAAGTTGTAGTACCAAGATCTGAAATATTCTGTCCAGACAGTTCACTTATTATTCCAAGCGCGTTAACATTGCTGGTTTTACCTTGATCTGTGGCCATTCCGTTTGTTGTGTACCTTTTGACATGCTCTATTGACTCAAAACCTTCTGACAAGGCTATTTTAATATCTTTTGCTGTTACATCATTTTGAAAATCAACAAACATTTTAGATTTGTGAATATTTTTTTTATCAATTAACCAAGCATTTTCAAGATTTCCAGCTTTATTTAATTCAGCATTATATATCTCTCCATCTAAACTAATTTTATCATCTGTGTTTAGAAAACTATTAACTGAGCTATATGTTTCATTGAGAATATTTTTTAAATCAAAAACTCCATTACAGGAACCAATTGAAAGCGTATTTTGGTGGGCTTGATCAGGTATAAAGCAAGAATCTTCATTTCTAAACTTTAGTTTTCCTCTAGATTGAGTAAACAAATGAACAGTTGGTGACCATCCTCCTGACATACACAATAAGTCACAGTTTAAAACTTCAATATTCTTTTCATTTATTTTTTTAATATGAACTGTTTTTAATTTTTTTCTACCTGAGGTATTAGATATTATTGAACCAGTATATATATTTATACCCAATTTTTTAACTTTTAAAGGTAGTTCACCTTCTAAATTATGTCTTACATCAACAACTGCAACGACATTAATATTCTGATAATAAAAATCTATTGCTGTTTGATAGGCACTATCATTGTTTGTAAAGATAACAATTTTTTTTCCTAAATTAACACCATAACCATTTAAATATTTGCTTACACTATTAGATAGCATGATACCTGGTCTATCATTATTAGGAAAGATAAGTGGGCGCTCTATTGAACCAGTAGCTAAAATTACTTTTCTTGCTCTTATTTTCCATACAACTTGTCTTATTGAATTTGCTTTATCTGTACCCTTATTTGGTTGAAGGTCTTGAATTGCTAGTAAGTAATTGTAGTGCATGTAAGCAAACAGTGCAGTATTTATTATGATTTTTACATTGTTTAATTTGCTTAATTCTTCTAAAATTTGATTCTTCCATTCAGTTTGACTTTTACCACTAATTTTGTTGTCATAATTATTGGATGATAAAATTGACCCACCAGTTTGATTTTCTTGCTCTACTATCAAGACTTTTTGATTTTTTGCTGCTGCTATTTGCGCAGCATACAAACCACTAACACCACTACCTACGATTAATGTGTCACAATTATAATGATAATGTTCATATTTATGTGGATCCTCTTTTTTTGGAGAATAGCCTAATCCAGCAGCATGACGAATAAAGTGTTCATAAGTTTTCCAAAATTTTGGAGGCCACATAAATGTTTTATAATAAAAACCAGCTGGAAAAAATGGTGCAAGTAAGTCATTAATTGCGCCAAAGTCAAACTTAACACTTGGCCATCTATTTTGAGATTTAGCTATCAATCCATCATATAAAATAACTTCTGTTGCCCTTCTATTAGGTTCAGTAAATTCATTAAGCTCTAATTGAACTATACCATTAGGTTCTTCACATCCTGCCGAAATTATTCCTCGTGGTCTATGATATTTAAAACTTCTTCCAACTAGATGAACACCATTATAAAGTAAGGCTGATGCTAGTGTATCACCTTCATAGCCATAATATTTTTTTCCATCAAATAAAAAACTTATTTTTTTAGTTTGCTCAATATTTTTATTATTTTGTAAGCGCATATTAATTATTTATTTGATGTAGAAAAATTTCCTGAACCAATAGCAGGTTCGCCACAAGGAGTTATAGGGTTGTTAGATTCAAGTTCTGGTGGTTTTTCACCTATTTTGTATACTGCAAGAATTTCATCAGTAGCAGTGTTTCTTGCTACATTAAACCATTGTCTGCACCCAAAAGAATGATTCCATCTTTCATATTGCAATCCTTTAATATTTTTACGAAGGAACAAGTAATCAGCCCATTGATCATCATTTAAATCAGGTGGATTTTTTGGTCTTTCAATATGGGCTTCTCCACCACATGAAAATTCTACTTGCTCTCTCTCACCACAATAAGGACAATTAATTAGTAACATTTTAGTGAGCTACTGCAGCTGCGCCATGTTCATCAACTAACTCACCGCTTGAAAATCGATTAATACCAAATGGTGCGTTAAGGGCATGCGGCTGATCATTTGCAATTGTATGTGCAAATACCCAACCTGAGCCAGGAGTGGCTTTAAAACCACCAGTTCCCCAACCACAATTAAAGTATAGACCATTAATGTGAGTTTTACTTATAATTGGACTTGCATCAGGGCATATATCAACAATCCCCCCCCAATGACGAAGCATTTTCATTCTTGAAAAAAGAGGAAATAATTCAACAATTGCCATTATTGTATCTTCAACAATATTAAAACCTCCTCGTTGCGAATAAGAATTATAACCATCTGTTCCAGCCCCAATTACTAGCTCACCTTTATCTGATTGAGATACATATGCGTGTATAGTGTTTGACATTACTACAGTATCAATGACTGGTTTTACTGGCTCAGATACAAGTGCCTGAAGTGGTCTACTTTCAAGTGGGAGTTTGATGCCTGCCATCTTTGCAATCACGCTACTATGCCCTGCGGAAACAATACCAATTTTTTTGGTATTAATTGTACCTCTAGTAGTTTCAATTCCAGTAACATTTCCATTATTAATGTTAATGCCCGTAACTTCACAATTTTGAATTATATCAACGCCCATAGCATCAGCTCCTCTTGCATAACCCCATGCAACAGCATCATGTCTTGCAGTGCCAGCACGCCTTTGTAAAGTGGCACCCAAAACTGGATAACGAATATTGGGTGACGTATTAATTACAGGACAGAATTTTTTAACTTCTTGTGTATTTAACCATTCACAATCGACTCCATTTAAGCGATTTGCATGCCATCTTCTTTTTAATTCTCTAACATCATGTAAATTATGGGCAACATTCATTACGCCCCTTTGTGAAAACATTACATTATAATTAAGTTCTTGAGACATGCCTTCCCATAATTTTAATGCGTGATCATATATAGCTGCACTTTGATCCCATAGATAATTTGATCTTATAATTGTGGTGTTTCTTCCAGTATTTCCTCCACCTATCCAACCTTTTTCAACAACAGCTATGTTTTTGATTCCATGGTTTTTTGCTAAATAATAAGCTGTTGTTAATCCATGCCCTCCACCACCTACTATAATAGCATCATATTCCTTTTTAATTTCAGGATTACGCCATGCTGGTTGCCAATTTTCATGGTAACTTAGTGCATTTTTCACGAGTGAAAAAACAGAATATTTTTTTGATTTTTTAATCATAGTAAATTTGAATTTTACTTCTTATCAGTTTTAAAAGAGACCTTCAATTTCTCCTTGAGCATTTAACCTGATCGAATCTGCCGCAGGAACACTTGGTAAACCAGGCATAGTCATAATCTCACCACAAATAACAACAATAAATTCAGCCCCACTTGATAAGCGAACCTCTCTAATTGGTATTGAATGATTCATTGGAGCACCTTTATTGTTAGGATCAGTTGAAAAACTATATTGTGTTTTAGCTATACAAATAGGGAATTTGCCATATCCTGCTTCCTCAAACTGAGTTAATTGATCCATGATTTTTTTATCAGCTATTACATCATCTGCTCTATAAATTTCTTTTGCAATATTTCTAACTTTCTCAATAAGAGGAATATGTTCTTCGTATATATATTTAAAATTATTATCTTGTTCAGCCAACTCAACTACTTTATTTGCCAAATCAACAGTTCCATCACCTCCTTTAGCCCAGTGTTCACAAGTTATTGCATCTATATTAAGATTTTTACACTCATTTTTTAGAGCTTCAATTTCTATATCTGTATCTGCAACAAAATGGTTGACTGCAACAATTACAGGCAGTCCAAATTTTTGTATATTTTCTATATGACGTTTTAAGTTGGCAGTGCCTTTAATAACAGCATCTACATTTTCTGCTTGTAAATCTTTTTTATTTACACCACCATGCATTTTTAAAGCACGAATTGTTGCAACTAAAACAACAGCACTTGGCATTAATTGACCTTTACGACATTTTATATTAAGAAATTTTTCAGCACCTAAATCTGCACCAAAACCTGCCTCTGTAACAACATAATCACTAAGCTGTAAACTTGTTTTAGTTGCAATAATACTATTGCACCCGTGTGCTATATTAGCAAAAGGCCCTCCGTGGATTATTGCAGGATTGTTCTCTAATGTCTGTACTAAGTTTGGCATAAGTGCTTCTTTGAGAAGCACTGTCATAGGTCCATGTGCATTTAAATCTTTCGCAAAAATAGGTTTTCTATCTCTTGTATACGCTACTGTTATATTTCCTAACCTTCTCTCTAAATCTTCTAAATTATTTGCTAAGCAAAATATTGCCATTACTTCGGATGCAACTGTAATATTAAATCCATCCGTTCTAGGATACCCATTTGCAATACCTCCAAGGTTAGCAGTTATCTCTCTTAAAGCTCTATCATTAAGATCAACACATCTTTTCCAACTTACACGACGTGTATCAATCTGCAGTTTATTGCCCCAATAGATGTGATTATCAATTAATGAAGCTAATAGATTATTTGCGGAAGTGATTGCGTGAAAATCCCCTGTAAAGTGTAAATTAATATTTTCCATTGGAACTACTTGAGCGTAGCCACCTCCAGCTGCTCCACCTTTCATACCAAAACTTGGGCCAAGACTGGGTTCACGTAGACAAACAATGCTTTGCTTACCAATCTTGCATAGACCATCACTTAAGCCAACAGAGGTAGTTGTTTTACCTTCTCCAGCAGGAGTTGGAGTAATAGCTGTAACAAGAATTAATTTTGAATTTTCTTTTTTTTCTTTTATTTTATTAAAATCAATTTTTGCAGTATGGTGACCAAATGGGTGTAAATCATTTGGATCTAAGTTTAATTTTGATGCAATTTCAGTAATATTTTTCTTATTCGCCTTACGTGCTATCTCAATGTCAGACATACAACTCCTCTTATTTGTTAGGTTTTATAGATGATGTTTTTTTGGATCTAAATGCTTATTTCAAATTACGAAATAAAAATTGTTGATATATATTATTATTATTTATTCAAATTTAAGACCATTGTATGACAAATCAGGTTTATTTACTGATTTTAACCAGTCACTAGTTTTTTTAATTCCTCCAAAAGCATAAAAGTGTATTTTTTTTAATTTTGTGTCTGGATTTTCTGTTTGATAGCTAGCAAGATCATATATTAATTTATCAGGGCTTCTAGTTGTTGCCAACTTAGTAATATTTAATGCTTGTTTTGATAAAAATCTAATAGAGTTACCAATTCCACAAGATGTGGCGTAACTGAGCAAAGTTTTTAAAGTAGCTGGACCAGGTATGCCTGCATGTATATCAAGATTGTTATTCAATTTATCAAGATACAGTTCCCATTCCTTTAAAGACTTTGCTTCAAAAAAAAACTGGGTAGCTAAATACATTTTAAAATCTGCTTTTTTTGAAAACTGATTTTTTTGTATAATTGCATTATCTAAATCATCTTGCTTGACATCTGGGTTCCCCTCAGGATGACCAGCAACACCAACTTCTTTAAAATTATATTTTGATAACAAATCTGTTTCTAAAATTTCAATAGAACTTGTTATGCTACCTTTTTGACTGCCTCCACCGCCTATTACTAAAATTTTTGAACATCCACAATCTTCTGCAAGCGCTTGTATGTATTTTTTTAACTCTTCGTGATTTTTAATTGTTCTTGCAGGAAGATGGGGGATCACACTGTATCCTTCATGCTTAAGTTTTCTAGCAGTGTCAATAACCTTATTCATATCTTCATCAGGCAGATAAGTGATATAAATATTGTTTTTTACAGAGACTAAATCACTAAAACTTCCATATTTTGCATATACATTGGGAGTGGTCTCTATGGAGCAATTAGATAAAAGATTTCTAGCAGTCTCAATATTATTATTTATCATAGAAATAACTATTAGGTTATTATAATAAGTGATTAAATGATAAATTCTAAATTTACCATCGTTACTTTTTATCAATTTAAAAAAATAGAAGATATTTTTCCAGTTAAAAATGAACTCTCAAATATTTGTAAATTTAATAAAATAAAAGGTACAATAATTTTAGCAGAAGAGGGTATTAACGGAACTATTGCTGGAAAATCTGAAAATATTCGAAAATTTGAATCTTGCATTTTAAAAATGGGATTTAATAATTACAATCCAAAATATTCTTATTCTAAATTCATGCCATTTTTTAGGCTCAAAGTTAGGGGCAAAAAGGAAATAGTTACCTTAAGGACTAAGATTGCTGATCCTGAAAAAATTACTGGAAAAAAAATTAAACCAGAGGAATGGAATAATTTGATTTCAGATAAAGAAACTATTTTAATTGATGTTAGAAATAACTTTGAGGTTAATATGGGTACTTTTAAAAATTCAATTAACCCAAATACAAAAAGTTTTACTGAATTTAAAAAATATTTAAAAAATGACTTAAAGGGATTTAAAAATAAAAAAATTGCAATGTTTTGTACTGGTGGAATCAGGTGTGAGAAAATTTCATCTTATATGATAAAAAAAGGCTTTAAAGATGTTAATCAGCTTCATGGTGGTATTTTGAGTTATTTGGAAAAAACAACCAACAAAAATTCATTATGGAATGGAGAATGCTTTGTTTTTGATAATAGGGTTTCAGTAAAAAATGAACTAAAAGATGGAACTTACGAACTTTGTCATGCATGTAGATATCCCTTATCCCGAGATCAACTTAAATCTAAAAAATATATCAAGGGGATTTCGTGCACTCATTGCCATGGTAAAATAAGTGAGTCTAAGAAAAAAAGTTTAATTGATAGGAATAAGCAAATATCAATTGCAAAGAAAAAAGGTTTATATAACCCTTATATAAAGCGAACAGTACATGATCTCTAAAAAATACTTTATTTAGATTTTTTTTAATATATAGGATCGAAATGGCAAAAAAAACCTCATACGCTTTAAAGCAGCTTATTCCTGAAGAAAACCCTAAAACAGGAACAAAATATATTGTTAGAAAACCAACAAAAGGTATGAAAGTTGCAGATAAATTAAGATTGAAAAAATATGACCCAGTTCTTAAGAAGCACGTATGGTTTATTGAAAAAAAAATGCCTCCACATAGTAAGTAAAATTCCCTTTTTTTATAAATTTTATAAACTACATTTACTCCTATGATGGATAGAATAGGAATTCACTGGTTTAGATTAGATTTACGACTAAATGATAATCCTGCACTTTATAAACTCTCTAAGGAAGTTGATACAATTATACCTATTTATATATATGAAGAAAATATTGAAATAGGAAAGGCCTCTAAATGTTGGTTAGAAAAATCATTAGAAAGTTTAGATAACGAATTATCTAAATTTGATAGTAAGCTTTATGTCTTTAAAGGGAATCCAAAAAAAATCATACATAAAATTATTGAAGATAAAAAAATATTATGCTTCACTTGGAATAGACTATATGACAAGCATTCGATTAGAAGAGACAAAGAAATAAAATCCTTTTTACATAAAAAAGCTATAGTATGTAATACTTATAATGGGTATTTATTATCCGAACCATGGGAAGTTAGAAATAAATCTGGAAATTTTTTTAAAGTTTTTACACCTTTTTGGAAAGCAAACTTTGAGAGATTATTAAATAAAGAAAAATTATTAAGTTTATCAAATAAATATAAATTTTATAAAAAAAATATTAACTCTGTTTTAAAAATAGATGAATTAAAATTAAATGTACCTAGAAAAGAATGGATGGATAGAATGCTATCCTATTGGGATATAGGTGAGAATGCAGCTAAATTAAAACTTAAAAAATTTATAAATAAAAAATTATATAATTATAGCACTGGTAGAGATAGACCTGATACTGACTTTACATCAAAAATTTCTCCCCATTTACATTTTGGAGAAATTTCTCCATTAAGAATTTTTACTGAAGTCATGAAATCTAATATTGAGGAAAAGAATAAAACAAAATATTTATCAGAAATAGGGTGGAGAGATTTTTCATATAATCTTTTGTTCTATTATCCAGAAATGACTGAGCTTCCGATCCAATCAAAATTTGAAAAATTTCCATGGCAAAGAGACAAAAAAAATTTAATTACATGGAAAAAAGGAAAAACTGGTATTCCGATTGTTGATGCAGGAATGAAAGAATTATATGAAATAGGCTGGATGCATAATAGAGTTAGAATGATTGTAGGCTCCTTTTTGACAAAAAATCTTTTACTTCATTGGAAAGAGGGAGAAAGGTGGTTTTTTGATACTTTAGTTGATGCAGATATTGGATCAAATTCAGCAGGTTGGCAATGGATTGCCGGTAGTGGGGCAGATGCCAGTCCGTATTTTAGAATTTTTAATCCAATATTACAGGGTAAAAAATTTGACCCCAAAGGAGAATATGTTAGACAATTCATACCTTCTTTAGATAAAATACCTGAAAAATTTATTCATTCTCCTTGGGAAATGACAGTTGAAGAACAAGAAAAATATAATTTTGTATTAGGTCGAGATTACCCAAAACCAATCGTTGATTTAAGTTATACACGAAGAAGAGCCTTAGATGCTTTTAAAAAAATAAGTGAATAAAATTTATAAAAAAAAAATTGCCGTAATTGGATCAGGTATTGCTGGTATTAGTGCTTCTTATTTTCTCTCATCAAAATATGATGTGCATCTGTTTGAAAAAAATAATTATTTAGGTGGTCACACTAGAACTATAAAAGTACCAAATGATAATAATATTTCTATAGATACAGGTTTTATAGTTTTTAATGAAAAAAATTATCCAGATTTAATTAAATTTTTCGAACATTTAAATGTTAAAACAATGAATTCAGATATGTCATTTGCCGTTTCAGATGTTAATTATAATATTGAGTATGGAGGTAAAAATCTCAAATCCTTATTTGGGCAATATAAAAATATTTTTAATATTAGTTATTTAAAAATGATTTATGAAATTTTTCGTTTTTATCAATTATGTAAAAATCTAAAATTAGATAATATTAATAACAATCTTACTATCGATGACTTTCTTAATAGTAATAGTTTTTCATCATATTTAAAAAAACTTCATATATACCCTTTAATATCATCAATTTGGTCAGCAAATCAAACCGATGTAAAGAATTTTCCTCTAAAGTTGTTTTTAAACTTTTTTAATAATCATGACTTATTTAATTTTAAAAACAGACCTCAGTGGAAATATGTTCAGGGTGGTAGTAATTCATATATAAAAAAAATCTTAGAACTTAAGAAATTCAATTACAACCTTAATACAAAAATAAATAAGATAGTTAGATCTGATAATGGTTTAAAAATACATAAAAACGATGAAGAGATTGCATTCGATTATCTTATTATTGCCACTCATGCAGATCAAGCTTTAAAAATAATCGATAACCCAACAGATGATGAAAAAAAAATCTTATCAGAGTTTAAATATACTAGAAATAGAGCATACCTCCACTCAGACAGATCTATGATGCCCAAAAATAAAAAAACATGGTCTAGCTGGAATTTTATTAAAAATAAAAAGGAAGATACAAATTTCACATTAACTTATTGGATGAATAACCTTCAAAAATTACAAACTAAAAAAGAATATTTTGTAACAATTAATCCTGAAAAGACTCCAGAAGATATACATAATGAGAAATTTTTCACACATCCAAAATTTAATTTACAAACGATGAAATCTCAAAGTAAACTAAAAAATCTTCAAGGAGTTAATAATACATTCTTCTGTGGAGCCTATCATGGATATGGATTTCATGAAGATGGAATTCAATCAGCTGCCTACATTTCAAAAATGTTGAATGTTGATATCCCTTGGAAAAGAGATAATAACTTTTATAATAGACTATTTTATTAAATCAAATGAACACCAAGATTATAGTTTCTTCAATAGTTCATAAACGTTATGGAAACATTGAGCATTTTTTTAAGTACAAAGTTCCAAGTTTATTTATAGATCTTGATGAACTAGAAATTATACAATCAAAATCAAAAATTTTTTCTGTAAATTCATTTAATATATTTTCTTTTAATGAAAAAGATCATGGATATAGAGATGAAAGATCCATTAAAGAATTTATAATTGATATGTTACAAAACTATGAGGTAAAGTATAGTAATTTAAAAATTAAAATACTTTGTTTCCCTAGAATTTTTGGATATGTTTTTAATCCTCTTTCAATAATTTATTGTTATGATGAAGATAAATTAATATCAATATTTTATGAGGTTAAAAATACTTCCAATGAGCAACATACTTATATATTTTCAAGAGGACATTTTAAAAATTTAAAAGCTTTAACTCATGAATGTCAAAAAAATTTTTATGTTTCTCCTTTTATTGGAATGAAAGGTAAATATTTATTTACAAATAAACTAACCAATGACTATATAAATATTATTATAGCCCTATATGACAATAATAATAAAAAAATACTTATGGCTTCACAATCAGGAAAATTCATAAATTTCAAAGTATCTAAATTATTAAAATATAATCTTTTAAACCCTCTATTTGGTTTTAAAATTATGTCTGCAATTTTATTTGAAGCTATAATAATTTTTTTTAAAGGTGGCAAATATTATTCTAGAAAGAAAAAACCCAAAGATACGATATCATTT
This sequence comes from uncultured Alphaproteobacteria bacterium, assembly GCA_902596365.1. Taxonomy (GTDB): domain Bacteria; phylum Pseudomonadota; class Alphaproteobacteria; order HIMB59; genus CACPNW01. Next base: position 37,482 of record CACJTT010000003.1, on the reverse strand, counting down.
GAAGGAAGTTTTTAATGCATTTATATAATAAATTTAAACCGCCATTTGAAATTGTTGCTCAAAAATTTCTTTCAAAAATTAAATATGGAGAATTATCAGTAACTTTCCCTTCTGGCTCTATGCAAACATTTTCAGGTATTAAAAGTAAAAATAAAGCAGATTTAACTATAAATAATTATAAATTTATTTCTAAAATTTTAAAGAGAAAATCAATTGGATTTGCAGAGTCATACATGGATGGTGATTTTAGTTCTTCTAATTTAACTAATTTATTATTGTTAGCATTTAGAAATGAAAATCATTTCTTAGAAAACTTAAAATCAAATATTTTTTTTAATATTTATTCTAAATTTAAACATTTTCTCAATGAAAACACAAAGTCTCAAAGTAAAAAAAATATTGAGTACCATTATGATCTAGGTAATAATTTTTATACTAAGTGGTTAGACAAAAGTATGACATACTCTTCAGCATATTTTGAGAAAGAAAATCAAAATTTATTCGATGCGCAACTTAACAAGTATCGTAAAATAGCAGAATCATTAAATTTAAATGAGAATTCTAATGTTCTGGAAATTGGTTGTGGATGGGGGGGATTTTCCTCATATGCGGCAAAAAACTTTAAATCTAAAATTGATGCAATTACTATATCTAAGGAGCAATATGAATATGCGTCAAATAAAATTCAAAAAGAAGGCTTAGGAGAAAAAGTATCAATTAAATATAAGGATTACAGAGATATTGATACTCAATACTCTAATATAGCATCTATAGAAATGTTTGAAGCTGTAGGAAAAAAATATTGGGAAAAGTACTTTGATATTGTTAGCAACTCTCTAATAAATTCTGGTAAAGCAGCATTGCAAATCATCACAATAGATGAAAAAAGATCTTTAAACTATCAAAATCAACCAGATTTTATTCAACAGTATATTTTCCCAGGTGGTATGCTTCCAACTAAAAAAGAACTTTTAGAAATAAATAACAAAGTAGGTCTTGATTTTAAAGAAATAAAAAGCTTTGGGTTATCATATGCTAAAACTCTAAATCTCTGGAATACTCAATTTCAAAACTCATGGAATGATCTTGTTAAACTAGGATTTAATAATAGATTTAAAAGAATGTGGGAGTTTTATTTGGCTTATTGTGAAACAGGTTTCATAAGTAAGTCAACTGATGTGTCTCATTTTCTTATTACTAAATGATCAAATTAAAATTTTTTTTTATTCTTTCTGGATATCAATTAACTTGGTTAATGTGTGTTTTTGGTGAAATTTTTCATAAGAGTTTTTTTCCAGGCTTAATTTGTGGTCTGATTTTTTTATTTTTAGTTTTTATAAATACGCGAAATAAAAGAAAATTTACCTTTATAGTATTTTCAATTTCAGTAATTGGGTATTTATTCGATTCAATCTTGGTAAGCTTTAAAATATATAGTTTTAATTCATCTTTATATATTGGATGGTTGCCCATATGGATGCTCGTGCTATGGCCAAGTTTTGCAACTTTATTTGATGAAGTTTTTGTTTTTTTATCAAAATATAAATTTATAGCTCTTTTACTTAGTGCAATTTTAGGTCCGCTAACTTACTATTCGGGAAGTCCTCTTGGTCTAATTGATATTAATCAATTATTTCTCTTTTTTGTTTTAATGATAACTTTTTGGATATTTTTAATGTTGTTTTATTTAAACTATTTGTTGAAAATAAAATTTAATTAGATTCAGTTTCTGACAATAATTTTTCTTTAGCCTCCTGAGCCTCTTGTCTATCTTTTTTGTTTTTAGCACGGTTAAGGGCTTTTTCGAGATCTTGAAATGTACAGAGGCCAGTATCCATTGGACTTTTTGCCTCAAGTATTGCTTCTCTAAAAGTTCCATTACGAATTGCCTCAACTGTATTTTTAGTGGATCCAGTTAGCTTTGCAATTTGTGAGCTACTTAATTCATCAGGATATCTTTTAATTAGCCAAAATATTGCGTAGGGCTTCTCCTGCCTTAATGATAATGGAGTATATTTAGAGTCCTTTTTTCTTGGAGGTAGAGAATCAATTACTTCTGAAGAAATTAAATTTAATCTAGCATTAGGATCACTTTCACATCTTGATATTTCTTCTTTTGTTAGTTGTTTGTTATCAATTGGATCATAACCACGCATACCTACGGCAACTTCACCATCTGCTATTCCCTGCACTTCCAATTCATGAAGGCCGCAAAATTCAGATATTTGATCAAAACTAAGTGAGGTATTGTCAATCAGCCATATTGCTGTTGCTTTTGGCATTAGTGGTAATTTCATATTTTATCCTTTTATAAAAAAAAAACTCTTATAAATATATTCCTTTCAATTTAATATAAAATAATTGCTTATGACTGATTTTTTAGAAATTAATGAAAAGGAAAAGACTATAAAAACCCTTAATTTAGAGGATTTGAGTATAGATAATTTAAAACAATATATTTTTGAGCTTAAGGAAGAAATTAAAAGAGTTGAAGAGGAAATTGTTCTAAAGGAAAGCTCTATAAATGAAGCTGAAAAATATTTTAAATAACTATTTAGATATTTTTACACCTTTAAAACGTTTCTGAAATCTTGCTACTTGTCCTTCAGCTTCGTTTAAATTTGCTTTACCACCAGTCCAGGCTGGATGCGACTTTGGGTCAATATCCAACTTTAGCGTATCGTTTTCTTTACCCCAGGTAGATTTTGTTTTAAACGTTGATCCGTCGGTCATAACAACATTTATTTCATGGTAATCTGGATGTATACTTTTTTTCATTTTCAAGTCTTATAGTGAAATATATCTTAAAGTAAAGTTAGATTTTCTGTCAATTTATTATGAATTAATGTGTTAGAAACAACTATATCTCTTGAATTTGTTGTCCATTTTTTCCCATCTGGATCTGTTATTTTGCCACCAGCTTCTTTTACAAGTAAGACACCAGAAGAAATATCCCATAAATTTAGATCTCTTTCCCAGAAACCATCAATTTTACCAGAGGAAACATATGCTAAATCTAAAGCAGCAGCACCTAATCTTCTTACTCCAGCAGAATTTTTGGAAATATTATCAAGTTCTTTATAAAAGTTTTTATAAACTCTATTTCCAAAAGGAATTCCTGTTCCTATTAAACAATTTGTTAGATCATGTCTTTTTGAAACTCTTAATCGTTTATTGTTGCACCAAGAACCTTTGCCTAAAGATGCCCAATAAAATTCATTCAAAATAGGATTATAAACTACACCATCAGTTATTTCATTGTTTCTTATTTTTGCAATAACAATGGCCACATGAGGAATGCCATGAATAAAGTTTGTTGTTCCATCAATTGGATCAATAACTATTGTTTCCCCTTCACCTTGAATATAGCCTGATTCCTCTGTTAAAAAGTTCACTTTTGGATAATAATATCTTAATGTTTCCAATAAAGATTCCTCAATTTTTAAATCAGCACTAGTAACAAAGTCACCAACATTTTTTGACTGTATTTGTAAATTTTCTATTTCACCAAAATCACGTGCTAGTATTCTACCAGCTTTTCTTGCTGCTTTTTCAAAAATATTAATAGTTGATGGCAGCATCATTTTTTTACTTTTTCAACATAAGTTGAGTCTATTGTACTTATTACTATGTAGTCTTCAGTTGATATAAAAGGTGGAACAGAAGTTTTTATTCCACCCGTTAATATAGCAGGCTTATATGATGATGCAGCAGTTTGTCCTTTTACCACTGCTTCAGTCTCTTCAACTTTTAAGGTTATATTATCAGGTAGTTCTACACCAACAACTGATCCTTCATAAAATTGAAGATTAATATTATCGTTTTCAATCAAAAACTTAGATTGTCGTTCTGTTATTATATCATCTCCAATTTCAATCTGTTCGTATGTTGAATTATCCATGAAAACAAATTTATTATTTTCTGCGTATAGAAATTGACAAATTTTCTCATCAAGAATTGCCCTCTCTACACTTTCAGAGGATCTAAATCTTTCATTCATTTTCGTACCTTCACGAATTTCTTTCATCTCAACCTGTAAATATGCACCACCTTTACCAGGTTGAGTGTGTTGAGTTTTTAATACACGCCATAATTTAGAATTAATTTCTAAAATATTTCCTACTTTAATTTGATTACCATCGATTTTCATTTTTTATTCCTAGAATATATTTTTTTAATTTTTAAATTAATATTTTTTATATTTCTGCAGTCTACTATATTAAAAGAAGGATTTAATAAAACTCTATTTTTATCTGTTATATCTCTAATCTTTTTTAATATAATTGAATTACCCCTAAGTTTTAAATATTCAATTTTTTTAATTGCCATTCTTATGCATAAACTACTGTCAAAGCCACAATCAATAAACAGTTTAAAGCTTGATTTACCAAACTTAGAAATTAGAATTTTTTGAAAATTCAAAACATATTCAGCCCCAAAACCACTAAGCATATAATATTTAAAGTAAAGTATAGGTTTAATTTTATAAATTTTAGTCTCTAAAATAATGCCTTTTGCTTCCTCAAGCGTATTTATATTAAAAGCGACTAATTTTTTTTTCACCTATAATAATTTTTTTAAATCAAGCATTGTTTCAATCATCCTATTTGAGAAACCCCATTCATTATCATACCAAGATAAAATTCTGCAAAATCTACCATTTAGAACTTGCGTTTGTGTTAAATCAAACACAGAACTACTTGAGTTATGATTAAAATCTATTGAAACTAAAGGCAATTCATTTGTAGTTAAAATATTTTTTAAAGCTTTTGTTTTACTTGCACTAATTGCTAAATTATTAATTTTTTCCACATTTGTTTTTTTCTTTGATGTAAATGTAAAATCAATTAGTGAAACATTGGGTGTCGGAACTCTTATTGCTGTTCCATCAAGCTTCCCCTTCATTTTTGGTAATACTAAACTAAGAGCTTTAGCTGCGCCAGTAGATGTAGGAATCATCGATATAGCTGCTCCTCTTGATCTTCTTAGGTCACTATGACTTTGATCAACAGTGTTTTGATCACCAGTATAACTATGTATAGTTGTCATAAAACCACTTTCAATACCAACTCCCTTATCTAGGATCATAGCAACTGGAGCTAAACAATTAGTAGTACATGAGCCATTTGATATAATTTTATGTTTTTTTGTTAATATGTGATTATTAACTCCTTGAACAATTGTAGCATCAACATTTGAACCTGGGGCAGAAATAATCACTTTTTTTGCTCCTGCAATAATATGCGCGTTTGATTTTTCTTTACTAGCAAAAACTCCGCTACATTCTAAAACTATATCTACTTTAAGTTTTTGCCAAGGAAGATTAATTGGATCTCTTTCACTAAAAAATTTAATTGTTTTATTTTTGTATTTTAAGCCATCAATGGTTTTTTTTATCTTAATTGGAAGCTTTCCGTGAATACTATCAAATTGCATTAAATGCAGACTTGAGTCTAAGCTGCCAAGTTCATTTATTGCTACTATTTCTACACCTTTTAAATTTTTTTCTAGAAAAGCTCTAAAAACTAATTTTCCAATTCTTCCAAATCCATTAATTGCTACCCTCATTCTCAATCCTTTATCTTGTTATGTAATATTAATTTTTCTTGAATTTTTTTACATATATCATCAGCTGTGATCCTAAAATGTTTGTACACATCATTGTATGGGCCACTTGCGCCAAAAGATTTCATACCTATGAAATTTTCATTGGTTACATATTTTTCCCATCCATTAATTACCCCTGCCTCAACTGCAAAGTTCGGCTTATTACCAATTATTTCTTTTTTATATTTTTCATTTTGTATTTCAAAAAGCTCCATCGATGGAAAAGATATAACTCTAAGATTAATATTTATCTCTTGCAATTTTATTGATGCCTGAAGTGCAATTTCTACCTCAGAACCTGATGCAAAAATTGAAGCGTCATATTTAGAAAAATTTTTTATTATATAGGCTCCTTTCATAACTAAATTGTCTTCAAAGGAATCTCTTTTATTAGTTGGCAAACCTTGTCTAGTTAATGCTAAAATAGTTGGCCCTTTAGTTTCTAGAGCTATTTCCCATGCTTCAATTGTTTCCAAAATATCACAAGGCCTTATGACATTTAAATCTGGAATAGCTCTTAAGGCAGCTAAATGTTCTACAGGCTGATGTGTTGGACCATCTTCTCCAAGACCTATAGAATCATGTGTCATGACATATATAACTGGTATTTTCATTAAAGCAGATAACCTTATTGATGGTCTACAGTAATCAGAAAAAACTAGAAAGGTTCCTCCATAAGGTTTAATCCCTCCATGTAAGGCTAAACCATTCATTACTCCTGCCATAGCATGTTCTCTTATACCGTAATAGACATAACTACCTTGATAATTTTCAGAATTAAAAATAGCCATTTCTTTTGTTTTGGTATTATTAGATCCTGTTAAATCGGCAGATCCACCTAGAAAGTTCACAATATGATTATTAAGAAGTTCTAGTGAACTTTCACTAGCTTTTCTTGTTGCATACTTTGTATCATCTTGTGCATATGATTTTTTAAAATTAATTATTTCTTTTTTAATTTCAGCGTTCAAATTTTTATTAAAAAATTTTTTATATTTACTTGAGTTTAAAAACTCAGCATTTTTATGTTCCCAATTTTTTTTAACTTCAGTATTCCTATTTGCAAAGTTTCTCCACTCTGAGAGAAGATCATCAGGAATACAAAATTCTTCGTGATCCCAATTTAAATTTTTTCTAGTAAGCAATACTTCTTCTTTCCCTAAAGGCGATCCATGAGAAGAAGCATTAGCTTCTTTATTGGGTGAACCAAAACCTATTTTAGTTTTGCAGCAAATAATGGTTGGCTTATCAGAATTCTTAGCATTTAGTATAGCTTCATTAATTTCTTGATGATCATGACCATTAACATTTAATATATTCCAATTATATGATTTGAAACGACTTTCTATATTATCACTAGTGCTTAATGATGTTTCTCCATCTATTGAAATTGAGTTATCATCAAAAAAAACTATTAGCTTATTTAATTTTAAATGGCCAGCTAAACTACAGGCTTCATGACTTAATCCCTCCATCAAGCAACCGTCTCCAGCAAAAACATATGTATGATGGTCAATGAAGTCTTTGCCTAATGTGGAAGAAAGTTTACTCTCAGCCATTGCAAGTCCAACAGCATTTGCAAGTCCTTGTGATAATGGACCAGTTGTTGTTTCAATACCCTCTAACTCTCCATATTCTGGATGCCCAGCTGTAGGTGAGCCAATTTGTCTAAAATTCTTAATATTATCCAAACTGACATCTTTGTAACCTGTTAAATGCAAACAAGAATAAAGAAGCATTGAGCCATGTCCATTTGATAAAATAAATCTATCTCTATCAATCCATTTTGGTTCATTTGGATCAAATTTTAAATGATTTTTATATAAAACTGTAGCAATGTCAGCCATGCCCATAGGCATGCCTGGATGCCCAGAATTTGCCTTCTGAACAGCATCAATTGATAAAAAACGTATACAATTAGCTAATTGAGATAGTTTTTCTGATTTTTTATTATTAGTTTTCAAATTACCTCGGTATTTGTATTCTTTTACACTAATATTAATATGCAATAAAGTGACATTTTAAAATAATCGAATTATAAAATAAATATGAAAATTGATGAAAAAATATCTCTTTTAAAAAAAATTATTAAAGAAATAAAAAATATTTCTGAGAATTTAGACAATGATAATAATTATGAAAAAAAGATTGATGAATTGAATAAAGAGTTATCAGAGTTAAAAAAAGGAATTAAACAAAGTGTTGAAGCACTCGAAGAATTTCTTGAGGAAGAAAATGCCCGATCTTGAAGTAAGCATATTCAATCAAAAATTAAAATTATCATATGTAGAAGATGAAAAACAAAGGTTATTAAAGGCAGTAGAATCCTTAAATAACAATTGGAATAAATTTTCTAATTTACATGGAAAAGTAAGTGACCTTAAGATTGCTACACTTATTAGTTTAGAACTGCAGGACTCAATTGGAAATATTCAAGCAATAAAAGATAGACTGAATATAAAAGAAACTGATAATGAGTTACTTAAAAAAGAAATTAAGTTAACAAAAAAAGAGTCTGAGGAAAGTATTAATACAATAAAAAAAATCAAATCAGAATTAAATGATAAAACTGTAGAATTATTGAAATTAGAAAATGTTTTAGAGGAATTTCATAGTGAGCTTAAGCAAATTAAAAATAATATTTTAAAAAAAGATCATGAATGAATTAATTTCTCAAAAAATAAATTTGAGAAAAATTTTAAGTCATAAAAGAGATTTAATAAAAAAAAATTCCACTGTTGAATTTGATGTTAAGATTTTTGATAAATTAAATAAATATATTAATTTTAAAGAGATTTTACGTATTGCAAGTTTCATTTCTATTCGCTCAGAAATATCAACACATCAATTAAATAAAAAACTTATGGATTTAGGTAAAACATTATCATTTCCTGTAATTAGAAGTGGTTCAAAAGAGCTGATTTTTATAAAAAGTAATTTAAACGCTAATTTTAAATTAGGTAAATATAACATTCCGGAACCACCAAAAGAAAATCAGGAAACGCTACCACAATTATTTTTTGTTCCGTGCTTAGGTTTTGATATGAATGGATATAGGTTGGGATATGGCGGTGGTTTTTATGACAAAACTTTTGCAAAATTAAAAAAATTAAATTTAAAATTTTATACTGTAGGCTTTGCTTTTGATGAGCAAAAGCAAAATAAAATACCTATAGATGTTTTTGATTATAAATTAGATTTTGTTTTAACTGAAAAACAATTATACAAGTTTGTATGAAATTAGTATTTATAGGTGATATTGTTGGAAAAGAAGCTAGAGAAACATTTATTAAAAAGATTGCAGATATAAAGAATCAATACAAACCTGATGCATTGATAGTTAATGCTGAAAATGCAGCTGCCGGTTATGGGGTCACAAAAAAAATTGTAGTTCAACTTATTGAAGCGGGTGTAGATGCAATAACATTGGGAAATCACGCATGGGATCAAAAGGAAATGTTATCATACATTGAAGAATGTCCTAAAGTTGTTAGGGCATTAAATTATCCACGTGGAGTGCCTGGCAAAGGCTATTATGATCTAAAACTTATTAATGGTAAAAAGATTATAATTATTCAAGTTATGTTAAGGTTATTCATGGGTCTTTTTTTAGATGACCCGTTTAGCGTTACTAAGAATTTTTTACAAAAAGAAAAGCTGGGATCAACTTGTAGTGCTATATTCATTGATATGCATGGTGAAGCAACATCAGAAAAAAATGCTTTTGGCCATTATTTTGATGGAAAAGTCTCAGCTATTCTTGGAACTCATACACATATTCCTACAGCAGATGCAAAGATTCTTGAAGGCGGTACTGCTTATCAAACAGATGTTGGAATGACAGGCGATTATAACTCTGTTATTGGTATGGATAAAGAAAACCCTATTCATGGGTTTGTTAAAGGCTATAGATCAGAAGGTAGATTTTTTCCTGCTGACAAGACAATAGCTATATGTGGAACATACATTGAAATTGATGATACTACAGGATTATCATTGAAAATCGTACCTTTTCAGATGTAAAAAATTACATATATTAGACACAATATTGATTTATTTAAATTACTTTACTGACAACGAACAAAATATTTATAGAGAGTTATGGCAGGCCATTCTAAATTTAAAAATATTATGCATAGAAAAGGTGCTCAAGATAAAAAAAGAGCAAAAATTTTCTCAAGACTGGGTAGAGAAATTTCTGTTGCAGTAAAAGAAGGAGGGCCTGATCCTGAAAAGAATATAAGATTAAGATCAGCAGTAGGATCCGCAAAGTCTCTAAATATGCCTAAAGATAATATCGAAAGAGCTATAAAAAAAGGTGAAGGGAATGACCCTGATAGTAATTATGAAGAAGTAAGATATGAAGGTTATGGCCCAGATGGTGTTGCAATTATTGTCGAAGCTCTTACTAATAATAAAAATAGAACAGCAGCAGAAGTAAGATCCACTTTTAGTAAATATGGAGGAAATCTTGGTGAGACAGGGAGTGTTAGTTTTGGTTTTAAAAGATTAGGAAGCATCACATTAAATAAAAATAATATTAATGAAGAAGAGCTTTTTGATTTTATTGTAGAAAATGGATCTGAAGATTATGAGCTTAATGAGGATGAATATAATATTTATTGTGATCAAACAATTCTTCATCAACTTAATCAAAAAATAATTGAAAGATTTGGCCCAACAAATTTTACAGGATTAATTTGGAAAAGTGAAAATGAAATTTCTCTTTCAAAAGAAAAAGCAGAGACACTATTTAAGTTATTGAATATATTAGAAGAAAATGAAGATGTACAAGTAGTATCATCAAATTTTGATGTTAGTGAAGATATACTAAATACGTTAACAGTATAGCGAAAGGAAAATTATGCCTGATAAAGCTTGGAAAAAAAGAGAAAGAGATGTTGCAAATTATTTTAATGGCAAAAGAACTCCTTTAAGTGGAGGTAATGGAAAAATTACACGTGCGGATGTGATTCATGATGAACTTTTTATAGAGTGCAAATTAAGAGCAAAACATACAGCTGTTTCTTTGTGGGATGATACAGCAAAACTTGCTAAAGATGAGGGTAAAACTCCTGTTATAGCATTGTGTGAAAAAAATAGACCAGGTTTTTGGATTATGGTTCATAGTGATGATTTAACAAAAATAAAGGATAAAGAATAATGGAAGATGTTAGCACAGTTAATAATATTGCATCTGAAAACATAGATTTCTCAATGTTTGCACTTTTTATGAGTGCGGATCTTGTTGTAAAATCAGTTATAATAATATTAATTTTAGCATCTCTATATTCATGGAGTATTATAGTTTCAAAGCTTGTAAGATTAAGACAACTTAAGCAGATGGAAAAAGAATTTGAAGAAATTTTTTGGTCAGGCAATTCTTTTGAAGATTTATACGAAACTTTAAAGTTTAATAAACTTGACCCTAAGTCAAAAATTTTTTGTGCTGCAATTTCAGAATGGAAAAAAAGTAAATCAAGTCATGCAGGTGAAATTAATTCAAATATTTCATCACTAAAGGATAGAATGCAAAGATCCATGGTCGTAACTTTTAATAAAGAAAGTGAAATAGTAGAGAAAAACCTTACATTTTTAGCTACATCGGGTTCAACTGCTCCATTTATAGGATTATTTGGAACGGTTTGGGGGATTATGAACAGTTTTAAATCTATTGCTGTTGCTCAAAACACTAATTTATCAGTAGTAGCACCTGGAATAGCAGAAGCATTATTTGCAACTGCACTTGGCCTTTTTGTGGCTATTCCTGCAGTTGTTGCATACAATAAAATTTCGAGTGATTTATCTAAGTATTTTGTTTCTCTAGAGACATTTATGGATGAGTTTACAACAATATTTTTTAGACAATTAGAAAAAAAGTAAATTGATAAACTTAAATAATAATTCATTAAGAAGACGTAAAAAATACTCTCAAATGAGTGAAATTAATGTCACACCTTTTGTTGATGTTATGTTAGTTTTGCTAATTGTTTTTATGGTTACTGCACCACTACTAACAGTTGGGATCCCTGTAGACCTTCCAAAAGTAAAAGCATCTGCATTAACTGATCAAAAGGATCCATTGGAAATTACTGTTAAACTAGGCGGTGAGATTTATTTAGGTGAATCTAAAGTTGAAGTTGAAAATTTAATACCAAGGTTAAATGCTATAACTGAATTAAATAAGGAAGCCAGAATATATGTAAGAGGTGATAGAGTAGTTGCTTATGGTAGAATAATGGAAATCATGTCCTTAGTTAACTCTGCAGGATATATTAAAGTAGCTCTTGTAACTCAAAACCCAAAAGAAAATTAAATTTTATGCAGTCCTTATACTACAAGGCTTTTAGTTATATAGAAAATTCTAAACCAAATCATTTGGGCACTTATTTTTCTCTTTTTCTACATTTAATAATATTATTATTTGCTATCGGACTCCCGGATTTTTTTAAACCAAAAAAAATACCAATGCCTCAAGTAATACCGATTGAAATTTTAAATATTTCTGATGTTACATCATTAACAACTAAAAAAGAAAATATTGAAATCAATAAAGAATCAAAAAAAATAGAACAAAAAAAATTTAGTTCTTCTGAAAATATCGAAATTCAAAAAATAGATTTAACTGAAAAACCTAAGAAAAAATTAAATACAAACGAAACAACGATAGATGATATTGAAATTATGAAAAAAACTGAGTTAAAAAAAGTTACCTTAAAAAAAAAGGAAATTAACAATTTAATTGAAGAAAAAAAAATAAATGTAGAAAGTGTAGAAACGATAAAAGTTAATAAAATAAAACCAAAATTAAAACCAAAAGCTCCAGATGAGATAAAGGCAACAAGTGATCTAGAGATTAAAAGCAAAACTAAACCAGAGATAAAGAAAGAAGACAAAAAAATTATAGACAAACCAAAACCTATTTCAAAACCAAATCCAGATTTTAATCTTGCAACTATGCTCAAGGATTTAAGAAATGAAGATATGGCAAAAACTTCTGATAACAATAATAATGAAGAAGATAAAATAGAACAAGATAATGAGAATGAAAATCAAGCAAATATCGAACTATCAATTTCTGAGATGGATCTTGTTTTACAGCAATTAAGAAGTTGCTTTAATCCTAGAGCAGGTACTCAAATAGTAGGTGATGAAATGGTAAAAATTAGTGCAAAAATTGATAGAGAAGCTAATGTAAGAAAAGACACTGTACAAATTATTGCCACAAATATAAGTAATACTAATCCTTATTATGAAGCAATTACAGAAAGCGCAGTGGCCACTTTATATAACCCTCTATGCTCAAAACTTAAATTACCTCTTAATAAATATGACTCATGGAAAGACTTGAAGATAACAATTGATTATAGTTGGATTAAAAATTAATTATTTATAAAATGAAATATATACTAATAATATTATTAATATTTTTTGCCATAAAAACTTATGCTCTTGAATTAACTCTTAGTCAGGGAACTGTAAAACCAACACCAATAGCTGTTACTAATTTATTTTCTAATGATTCTTCTCTAGAAAAAGTTGGTAAAAATATTTCATCAGTAATTTCTGATAATTTGGAGAGATCAGGTTTGTTTATTCCTATTCATGAAAAAGCATTTATACAATCTTCTGAGTCTTTATCAAACCAACCTAGGTTTGAAGATTGGAAGGTTATTAAAGCGCAACATTTAATTTCAGGAAATATAAAAAAACAAAATAATAAAATTATTGTTAGTTTTAAACTTTACGATGTATATCAACAAAAATTATTAGAAACAAAATTTAAGTCTGGGGCACTAACTGGATCAGAAAATAGTTGGAGAAGAATTGCTCACATAATTTCTGATGCAGTTTTTCAAAAAATTACTGGTGAAGGAGGTTATTTTGATTCAAGAATAGTATATGTTGCTGAAACAGGACCTAAAGACAATAGAATCAAAAGACTAGCAGTGATGGATCAAGATGGTTCAAATCACAAATTTTTAACTCCAAGTGATTACATGGTTCTTACTCCTCGTTTTTCCCCATCATTTTCACCTGGGAAAAATCAAGATATAACTTACATGTCTTATATTAATCCCAATAAACCTCGGGTATATATATTAAATATAGAAACTGGTTCTCAAGAAATCATTGGTGAATTTGAAGGCATGTATTTTGCCCCAAGGTTTTCTCCTGATGGAAAAAAATTAATATTATCTTATACTGATCCGGATGTTGGAAATTCAGAAATATATTTAATGGATATTGAGACTAGAATTGAAAAAAGAATTACAAATAATTCTGGAATTGACGTTTCTGGAAGCTTCGCCCCTAATGGAAAGCAAATTGTATTTAATTCTGATAGAACAGGGAGAAGACATTTATACATTATTGATAGCGATGGGAAAAATCTAAAAAGGATAAGTAGAGAAAGAGGCAGTTATTACACTCCTGTATGGTCTCCAAGAGGCGATATGATAGCTTTTACAAAGCAAGAAGGCGGTCAATTTTACATTGGAGTCATGGAAATTGATGGCTCAAATGAAAGAATGATAGCAAAATCATTTCATGTTGAGGGCCCAACTTGGTCTCCAAATGGAAGATATTTGATGTATTTTAAGGAAGAACGTTCATCAGAAGATGGTAGTGGAGGGGAGTCTAGTCTATACTCAATTGATCTTACAGGCTATAATGAAAGAAAAATTATAACTCCTTTAGGTGGTTCAGACCCAGCCTGGTCTCCATTAATGCATTAATATTAAAGGAAAATATATATATTTAAAAAAAAAATATATGAATTAATAAAAAAAATGGTAATTAAAGCATAGATTTTTATTGATATTACACATCGGGAGAGTTTTTATATGATTATAAAATTACTAGCAAGCGCACTTTTAGTATTTTTTTTAGCAGCTTGTTCAACAACTCCAAAAGATACTGCGGACTCATCAGGATCAGGCTCAACATCTACATCTTCAGATGTATCTTCAAGTGGTGAAACTAATACTGAAAGTTCAGAATCAGCTTCAATAGAACCAGGTTCACAAGAGGATCTAATTGTTAATGTTGGTGACAGAGTATTCTTCAATTATGACAGTTCAGAATTAGATACTGATGCGCAAGAACTACTTCAGGATCAAGTTGCTTGGCTCAAACAATATTCCAATGTTTCAGTTATTATAGAAGGACATTGCGATGAAAGAGGAACTAGAGAATACAACCTTGCATTAGGAGAGAAAAGAGCACAGTCAGTTAAAAATTACCTTATAAATTTAGGAATTTCTGCTGATAGAGTTTCTACAATATCCTATGGAAAAGAAAGACCTGCTGTAGTTGGGTCTAATGATGGTGCTTGGGCACAAAATAGAAGGTCAGTAACAATAGTAAACTAAATTATTTTCCCATAATGGCGCTATATTTTTATAGCGCCTTATTTTTGTCTAAATAAAAAATAATATTCTTTCTGTAATGAAACATCTTTTACCTTTAATATTTCTCATCTTTGTTAATTTATATGCTTCATCTATACGTTCTGAAGACTCACTTACTATCAAACAACAACTTGATCGTATTACGCAAGAAATAAGTGATTTAAACAAGGCTGTTTTTAATAAATCTTTTGATATCAATAATGTGAATTCAATAAATAATGAAGATGATGCAGAAAGATTTACGTCAATTGATATTAGAATGTATGATTTAGAAAGAGATATAAAAAATCTCACTCTTCAATTTGAAGAAATTATATTTAAACTTGATGATTTATCTAATTATATCCAAAAACTTGAAAATGAGATAGATTTGAATATCCAAGAAATCAAGAATAAATCAGAAACTCAAAATATTGAGTCTAATGGAAAAGAAAAATCAATAACATTAGAATTAGAAGAAGAAAACACACTAGGAAAGCTAGTTATATCTGAAGACACTAATGAAATTTCTAATGATGAAGAACAAACTTTAGAAGAGAAAATAACAAACAAAGATAAAGAATTAAATAATTTATCACCTGAAGAGCAATTACAATTCGCATTGGATCAAATGATGAAAAAAAATTATAATAAATCTAAAATCTATTTAGAAGAATTTATTAAAAAATTTCCAGAAAATCAACTTTCTGGATCAGCACATTTTTGGTTAGGAAAAATTTATCAATTCGAGTCAAATTATAAACAAGCAGTTCTTGTATTTGGAGAAGGTGTCCAGAATTTCCCTCAAAGTATTAAGGCAGCTGAAATGTATTATGAATTATCTAAGTCTCTCAAAGAAATGAATAAATTTTATGAAGCCTGCAATACTTTATCAATATTGAATCAAAATTATAAAGGAAACAAGTTTACAAAAGATCCTGAAAAAATAAAAGATACTCTGGAATGTGAAGTTGAAAATTAATGTTATTAAATGCCATTAATTTTTTTTCATATTTAAATAATTTAAAATGTTTTGAAAAATATCCGCATGTTGCTGTGGGTGTATCTGGTGGACCAGATAGTATTGCTCTTGTTTATCTTATAAATAAATGGATTAAATCAAAACGAGGTAAATTATCTGCCCTAATATTTGATCATGGTATTAGAAGCAATTCAGAACAGGAGGCTTATCAAGTAAGAGATATTTTAATTAATTTAAATATAAATAGTAAAATTTTAAAAACAAAAAAAAATAAATTAATAAAAAAAAATATGCAGCAAGCAAGAAACAATAGATTTGAAGGATTAATTACTTTTTGTAATAAAAATAATATTAATCATTTATTTTTAGGTCATCATTTTGATGATAATTTAGAGACATATTTAATTAGAAAAATAAATGGAAGCAATTTTGAAGGCTTAAGTTCAATGGAAGAAATTACTTATTTCAAAAAAATACAAATTTTAAGACCTTTGATTAAAATAAACAAAAATTCAATACTTAGTTTTAATAAAAAAAATAAATTAGTTTTTATAAATGATCCATCAAATAAGGATGTAAATTACACAAGAATAAAAGTAAGAAATTTTTTACAAAATAATAAATATAAAAAATTAATTAAATATGATTTTATAAATTTGAAAAAAGAAATGCCTTATTATAGAAATATGGTATGGAAATGTTTAATTGATAGTTTAGCTGAAGTTAAACCTAAGAGAATTCAAATTAACAGAAATACTCTTTTAAAGTTTGATGATCTTATAATTGAAAAGATTACTTTGCTTTGTTTAAAATATTTTTCAGATCAAAAATATAAATCAAGAAGTGCAACAATTAATCTTTTCATTAGTGAGATGAAAAAATCTAGTTTTAAGATCTTCAATTTAACTGGTGTATCTATAAAAAAAAACCAAGATTTACTTACATTTTTTCAAAAATAGACCGAAAAACTATTGTGTTTTTAGTTTTAATTCCTATGTAATACATACAAATGAAAAATTTTAGTAAAAACATAATTTTATGGATTGTTATTGGAATGCTCTTAATTGCTCTTTTCAATTTATTTCAAAACAGTTCTTCTAATAATAAATCGAAAGAAATATCTTTTTCTGACTTTCTTATAGCGGCAGATAATGGAAGCATTTCAGAAGTAAAAATAATAGGAAATAATGTTTCAGGATTCTTTGATGATGGAAGATCATTCTCAACATATTCACCAGATTACCCTGATTTAGTCGATAAATTAAATCAATCCGGGGTAAAAATAGTAGCTGAACCTTCTGAGAGATCTATGCACCCAATCTTAAGTGTCTTATTATCGTGGTTTCCAATGCTGCTGTTAATAGGTGTTTGGATTTTCTTTATGAGGCAAATGCAATCTGGTGGCGGTAAAGCAATGGGTTTTGGTAAATCAAAAGCAAAATTATTAAATGAAGCAATTGGAAAAGTAACATTTGATGATGTTGCTGGCATTGATGAGGCAAAGCAAGAGCTTGAAGAAGTAGTTGAATTTTTAAAGGATCCAAAAAAATTCTCAAGACTTGGTGGAAAAATACCTACTGGAGCCTTACTAGTTGGTCCTCCTGGAACAGGTAAAACTCTTTTAGCTAGAGCCATTGCAGGAGAGGCTAATGTTCCTTTTTTTTCAATTTCAGGGTCAGATTTTGTTGAAATGTTTGTTGGAGTTGGAGCAAGTAGAGTAAGAGATATGTTTGAACAAGGAAAAAAAAATGCTCCTTGTATCATATTTATCGATGAGATCGATGCAGTGGGCAGACATAGAGGAGCTGGTTTAGGTGGCGGAAATGATGAAAGAGAACAAACATTAAATCAATTGCTTGTTGAAATGGATGGTTTTGAAGCAAACGCTGGAGTAATCATTGTTGCAGCTACCAACAGACCAGATGTACTTGATCCAGCACTTTTAAGACCGGGAAGATTTGACAGACAAATTACTGTATCTAATCCTGACATAATTGGTAGAGATAAGATATTAAAAGTTCATATTAAGAAAATTAAGGTTTCACCTAAGTTTGATTCTAAAATAATTGCAAGAGGTACACCTGGTTTTTCTGGTGCTGATTTAGCTAACTTAGTTAATGAGGCTGCTTTATTGGCGGCAAGAAAAAATAAAAGAATGGTTACATTAGAAGATTTTGAAAATGCTAAAGATAAAGTGATGATGGGATCAGAAAGAAGATCTATGGTTATGTCAGAAGATGAAAAAAAATTAACAGCTTATCATGAGGCTGGTCATGCAGTTGCAACTCTTCACTCACCTGCATCTGACCCAATTCATAAAGCCACAATTATTCCCAGAGGAAGGGCGCTTGGAATGGTAATGAGACTTCCAGAAAGAGATCAATTCTCTATGAGAGTAGATCAAATGAAAGCACATTTGGTTATAGCTACTGGAGGAAGAATAGCTGAAGAAATGATTTTTGGTAAAGATAAAATTACAAACGGTGCTGCAAGTGATATACAAATGGTTACCAACCTAGCAAGAAAAATGATTACTGAATGGGGTATGAGCGAAAAACTTGGGAATCTAAGATATAATAATGACAGCGAAGAAGTATTTTTAGGTCACTCAGTAGCACAATCAAAGAATCTTTCAGACTCTACAGCAAGAATTATAGACGATGAGGTAAGATTTTTAGCTGACGAGGCTGACAAATTATGTAGAAAAATTCTTCAAGATAATATTGAAGAGTTACATATTGTTGCTAAAGGCTTATTAGAATATGAAACATTAAGTGGTGAAGAAATTAAAGATCTAATCAAAGGAATCAAACCTTCTCGGGATGATTTTGATGATACCACTTCAGCTACCTCAACTTCTCATACTTCAGTTCCAAAATCTGGTGGAACAACTGCTCCTCAACCCAACTAATAAATCATACTTCTTTATTTTATTTAATATATTCAATAAAAGGGTATATGGGCAAAATATTTGGCACTGATGGCATAAGATGCTTAGTAAATGAAGAACCTCTTACTCCAGAAACAACACTAAAAATTTCTAAAGCTGTAGGATACTTATTAAAATCTAGAAAAAAGAAAAATTCAAGAGTAATAATTTGTAAGGATACAAGGTTATCAGGCTATCTTTATGAACCTTTAATTACTGCGGGATTTATTTCAATGGGTATGGAGGTTGTACTTGTTGGACCATTACCAACTCCTGCAGTTCCACATTTAATGAGTTCTTTAAGAGCAGATATTGGTGTAATGATTACGGCATCTCATAATACATTTGAATATAACGGTCTTAAATTTTTTAATTCAGATGGATATAAAATAAGTACAAAATTAGAAAATAAAATTGAAGATATTATATTAAACAAAAAAAAATATTCTAAAATTATTAATGGTAAGACCTTTACAGGAAAAGCAATTAGACTTGAGGATGCGGCAGGTAGATATTCTGAATTTTTAAAAAACACATTACAAAAAAATATAAAAATAAGAAAATTAAAAATAGTTTTAGATTGTGGCAATGGCTCAACTTATGAAATAGCACCAAATATTTTCTGGGAACTAGGTCATGAAGTTGTGTGTATTAATGATAAACCTAATGGAAAAAATATTAATTTTAATTGTGGAGCTGTCAATATAAATGAATTGTCAAAAAAAGTAATAAATGAAAAAGCTGATATAGGCTTTGCTTTTGATGGTGATGGAGATAGATTGATAATAGTTGATGAACAAGGCAATGAAGTAGATGGTGATAAAATAATTGCCTTATTTGCTAAGCATCTTGTAAATTTAAAGAAAACACAAACTAAGTTCCCAATTATTACAACAGTAATGTCAAATATAGGATTAGAAAATTATCTTTTAAGTAATTTAAAAATTAAATTAAAAAGGACCTCGGTAGGAGATATAAACGTAATAAATGAAATGCAGAAATACAAATCGATTTTAGGTGGAGAACAATCTGGTCATATAATTTTATCAGAGCACTCAAAAACAGGAGATGGAATTTTGGCAGCATTAAAGGTAATGGAAATAATATCGAAATTAAAAAAACCAGCTAGTTCAATTTTCAATTTATATAGTAATTTTCCTCAGATTAAGATTAACATACCCTATAGAAAAATATCTAAAGATTGTCTTCAATATATCAAAAATCTTAACAACAAAAAAATAAAAGATAAAAATATTAGATTATTGATTAGGTTATCAGGTACTGAACCTTTAATTAGAATATTAGTTGAAGGCAAAGATTTAAAACTAGTTCAAGAAAAAGCAAAAATTATAGAACATGACATAGGAATTCACATTGGCAAATAAATTATTAATTCCAGAAGGTTTTAAAGATCATGTTGATTTTAATACAAATGTTGAACATGAATATAAAAATAAAATAATTGATATTTTTAAATCTAATGGTTTTGATTTAGTGAAAACTCCATTGTTAGAATTTTATAAAAACAATAGTAACAATTGTTTTCTTATTGACTCAAAAAAGAAAGAACCAAAACTTTTTTTAAGAGATGATATCACTCCTCAAATAATTAGAATAGCTTCATCAAGATTTAATAATAAAATTAGACCTATCAAGCTCTGCTATTATGGTGAAGTAATACGTAAGAAAGGTAGTATGTTGCGACCTGAAAGGCAGTTCTTACAAGTGGGTTCTGAAATAATTGGTTCTGATTCAATTTTGGCAGATATTGAAATTATAAGCTTGGCTTACAAGTCTTTAAAAAAAATTGGTATTAAAAATATCACTTTAGAACTTACATCTAATGTGTTTTTAGATAATATTTTTTCTAAAATTAAAGATTTAAAAAAGCTTAAGAAGCTTAAAATATTCATAAAGCAAAAAGATAGAAAAAATTCATTAAATTTAATTAAGAATAAAAGAGACAAGTTATTTTTAGAAAACTTATTCAACTTTACAGGAAATTTTAATGACTTAATTGATAATATAAATAAGCTCTCAATTTCAGACGAAACAAATAAAGAAATAAAAAATATAAAGAAAATATCAAAAATGATAAATTTTAAGAGAAACGATCAAATCTTTTTAGATTTTACTGAATTTAATAAAAAAAATTATCATGATGGAATAAAATTTACATTTTTTGCTAAAAATGTGCGAGGAGAAATTGCCAGTGGTGGTCGCTATAAAATAAACAATAAATCGAAAGATGAATCATCTGTTGGTTTTACTTGTTTTATGGACACTGTATTAAGAGCCTCTTCATTTGAAAATTGTTCTAAAAAAATACTAATACCTTTTGAAACTAAAGATAATATAAAAAAAAATTTAATTAAAAAAAATTTTATAGTTTTTTCTTTGTTTGAAGATATTTCTGATATAAATAAATTAGCAAAAAAATATTTCTGCTCACATATATACAAAAATAAAAGGATAATAAAAATATAGTGTTTTATACAATTGTAGGAACTCAATGGGGTGATGAGGGCAAGGGTAAAATTGTAGATTGGCTATCTTCAAAAGCAGATTTAGTAGTAAGATTTCAGGGTGGTAATAATGCAGGACATACTATTAAAGTTGACGAGGATATATATAAACTTAACTTATTACCTTCTGGAATTATTAGAAACAAAAAGTGTTTAATTGGTAATGGAGTGGTTCTTGATCCATGGGCCCTAATTAATGAGATTAGAAATTTAACAGATCAAAAAATTGTTATTGATAAAGAAAATTTATTAATAGCTGAAAATGTTTGCTTAATAATGCCTATTCATAAATTAATTGATGAAATAAATGAATTATCTAGAGGCAATAATATAATTGGAACTACAAAAAAAGGGATTGGTCCAGCCTATGAGGACAAGGTTGGCAGAAGAGCAATTAGATTGTGTGATTTGAGTGACGATAAAAATTTAAAAAACAAAATTAAAAACTTATATGATTTTCATGAACCAAGATTAAAAAAATTTAATAAAAAAGCTGATTTTGAAAAAACATATGAAGATTTGGTTAAAATTTCAGATAAAATTATCAATTTTAGTGCACCTGTTTGGAAAATAATTAATGATGCAGGAAAACAAAATAAATTTATTTTATTTGAAGGTGCACAAGGTTCATTATTAGATATCGATTTTGGAACATATCCATATGTAACTTCTTCAAATACATCTTCTGGGCAAATTTTTTCAGGTACTGGTTTTGGTTTAAAAGAAAATCACAATGTATTAGGTATAACCAAGGCTTATACAACCAGAGTTGGATCCGGCTCATTTGTAACTGAATTAAAAGATGAAATAGGAGAGCACTTTGTTAAAAAGGGCCAAGAATTTGGGACAGTAACAAAAAGAAAAAGACGATGTGGATGGTTTGATAGCGTTTTAGTCAAACAATCAATAACAATAAATGGTATCACGGATATTGTTTTAACAAAACTTGATGTTTTGGATGAAATAAAAGAAATAAAAGTCTGCGTTGGTTATGAGTCAGAGAAAAAAAAATATAATTATCTTCCTTTTGATGAAAATTTACATCATAAATTAGTTCCAATTTATGAGACAATACCTGGATGGTGTACATCGACTTTTGGATTAAATAGTTGGAATCAACTTCCTAAAAAGGCTCAAGATTATATAGTTTTTTTAGAATCAAAAATTGAAAAAAAAATTTCTATTATTTCAACTGGACCAGATAGAGTTCATACAATTGATAGAATTAATTTATTGAATAATAGTTAAAACTTGTTTTTGAAGTTTTTCAAAAGCTTTTTCTTCAATTTGCCTTACTCTTTCTCGACTAATATTAAATTTTTTACTTAACTCTTCTAGTTTAACTGGTTTATCTTTTAATTTTCTCAGCTTAATAATTTCTTTTTCTCTATCATTTAAAACTTCTATCGCTTGCTCAAAAATTTTCTTTCTATATGAAAGCTCATCTTTATTTGCTATTATATTATCTTGTGTGTCATGAGAGTCGACAAGCATATCTTGCCATTCTGCATCACCTTCATTTCCAACCTGAATATTTAATGATTGATCTCCAGAGAATAATCTGTTGTTCATATCTAATACTTCTGCCTCTTTTACATTCAACCGAGTTGCTATTTCACGAGCGTTTTCTGGAGATAAATCCCCAGAGTCAATTGAACTAAGTTGGTTTTTAAGTTTTTTTAAATTAAAAAATAATTTTTTTTGAGCAGCAGTTGTCCCAATTTTTACTAATGACCAACTATGCAAAACATATTCTTGAATCTGAGCTCTGATCCACCACATTGCGTATGTTGCTAGTCTAAATCCTCTTTCAGGATCAAATTTTTTTACTGCTTGCATTATTCCTACATTACCTTCTGAAATAAGATCAGTAACTGGCAAACCATAACCGCGATACCCCATAGCAATTTTGGCTACTAAACGTAAATGACTTGTCACTAGTTTATGTGCGGCTTCTGTATCCCCATATTCTTTATATCTCTTTGCCAGCATATATTCCTCATCTGCAGTAAGCATTGGAAATTTTTTAATTTCTTGTAAATAAATTGATAAATTTCCCTCAGTTGAAAGTACTGGTAATTTCATTCATGCCCTATATCATATTTAAAATCTAAATTAATATTTTATTAACAAATCTAGTAAATTGACCATATCTTGAGGCAAATTTGAACTAAAATTCATATTTTTTTTTAACGTTGGATGAATAAAACCTAAATGAACAGCATGTAGTGCTTGCCTTTGAAAATTTTTTAAAATTAAAAATCTATTAAAATGTTTTTTTTCTAATCCATATTTACTAATTTTGTTTTTACCATAAATTTGATCACCTACTATTGGAGAATTAATTGATGTTAAGTGTAATCTTATTTGGTGCGTCCTGCCAGTATGAAGACTGCATTCAACTAGAGAAGAGTTTTGAAAAGATTTAATCAACTTTATTTCCGTTTTTGAAAACTTTCCATTTTTATTATTATTTAAGCTCATTTTTTTTCTATTTATTTTATTTCTTTCAATGTATCCTTCTATGATTTGATTAGACGGCACC
This sequence comes from uncultured Alphaproteobacteria bacterium, assembly GCA_902596365.1. GTDB lineage: Bacteria > Pseudomonadota > Alphaproteobacteria > HIMB59 > CACPNW01. Next base: position 13,502 of record CACJTT010000003.1, on the reverse strand, counting down.
CCCCAAATAATTGCTTGATATTTTCTAGAAATTGAATGCAATTTGAACTGTTCAGCTAGATGCATATGTGTAAAATTATTTTTTGCAACTACCATTACCCCACTAGTATTTTTATCTAATCTATGAACGATACCAGGTCTATTATTTCCATTAACATCACTTAGTGTATTTTTTGAATGATAAATTAAAGCTTGAACTAATGTACCTGTTTCATTTCCAGGTGCGGGATGAGTAACAATACCTGCTTGCTTATTAATTACGATTAAATCATCATCTTCGTAGATGATATCTAGAGCAATATCCTCAGCTATATATTTTGTATTCTCAGGTTTTAATATAGATATTTCAAAACTATCATTTTCTCTTACTATATAAGATGGATCAAATATTGGGATATTATTTAATTTAACATTTCCATTTTTTATCAAAGTTTTAATTTGCATACGAGATAACTTATCAACTTTTTTGGTCAAAATCTTATCTAATCTAATTGAACTTAGCTCTTTATTTATATTTACTTTGTGAGTATAGGTTTCATTCATGAGTAATAGTTTTCTTAAATTTATTGTTATATTTCTAGCATTATTAATATTTATATGTTTTGTATTTCTTTTATACGGTTTGTATTCTAAAATTTCAAACACTCAAGATTTATCAAATAATGAAATAAAAAATTATTCATTAAAACTTAAAAATTCTGAGAATATTAAAGATATTAAAGTAATTGATGAAAATAATGTATTGTTATTTATTTCTGATGATGACCATTCATACTTAATTATGTATAATTTAAAAGAGAATAAAATCTTATCAAAAATAGGAAGATGATATGAGTAAAGAAAAAGAAAATAGCTTTGAAACAAATTTAAAAAAACTTGAAATTATTGTCGAAAAACTTGAGTCTGGTGAAACTGGTTTAGAAGAGTCTGTTAAGCTTTATGAAGAAGGTATGAAAATTAAGAAGATTTGTGACAAAAAATTAAAAGATATTGAAATGCAAATTAAAAAGATAAAGATTGAGGACAATAAAGTTTCAAAAGAAGATTTTTAGTTTTATGACTTTCAATTATTTAGATAAAATTCACTTTCCTTCTGATTTAAGAAAATTATCTTTAATTGAATTAGTTACTTTATCAACTGAGCTTAGAAATAAAACTATCGAAACAGTTTCAAAAACTGGTGGACATTTAGGTGCAAGTTTAGGTGTTGTGGAGCTAACTATAGCTTTACACTTTGTATTTAATACACCAAGAGATAGATTGATTTGGGATGTTGGTCATCAATCTTATCCTCATAAAATTTTAACAGGTAGAAAAAATAAAATTGAAACTTTAAGACAAAAAAATGGCTTATATGGATTTGTAAAAAGAAGTGAAAGTGAATATGATCCCTTTGGTACAGCGCATAGTTCCACGTCTATTTCTGCAGGAATGGGTATGAAAATTGCTAAGGATTTAAATAAAGATGATGCTAAAATTATATGTGTTATTGGTGATGGGGCACTTAGTGCGGGCATGGCATACGAAGCACTTAATAATTTGGGTGCTAGTAACAAACAAATGATAGTAATTTTAAATGATAATGAAATGTCAATTGATAGACCCGTTGGCGCAATGAGTAATTATTTAACAAAATTACTTTCTTCTAAACAATACACAAATGTAAGAAGTTTATTAAAAAAAATATCTTTAAAGTTTCCGGACCCAGTTGCAAAAACTTTATACAAAGCTGAAGAGTTTTCAAAAGGTTTAGTGACTGGAGGCACTTTATTTGAAGAGTTAGGTTTTTATTATTTAGGACCAATAGATGGCCATGATATTAAAACTTTAGTACCGATATTAGAAAATATAAAGAATTTAATTATTGATAAACCAATATTTCTTCATTGTGTTACAAAAAAAGGAAAAGGGTATGAGCCTGCAGAGAAATCTGAGGACAAATTTCATGGTGTAAACAAATTTGATGTCAAAACAGGGCAATCTTTAAATATATCAAATAAAAAAACATACTCTTCAATTTTTGGAGAAACATTATCAAATGCTGCTAAAAGTGATGAAAAAATTGTAGCTATTACTGCAGCTATGATGAGTGGAACCGGTTTAGATATTTTTAATTCTCAGCATCCTAGCAGGTTATTTGATGTCGGGATTGCCGAACAACATGCAGTGACTATGGCTGCAGGTCTTGCTACGGAAGGATTTAAGCCATATGTAGCGATTTATTCAACATTTCTGCAACGCGCTTATGATCAAATAGTTCATGACGTAGCATTACAAAAGCTTCCTGTAAGATTTGCTATTGATCGTGCTGGTTTAGTGGGAGCAGATGGACCAACACACGCTGGCTCATATGATATTACTTTTCTATCAACACTTCCAAATTTTATAATTATGGCACCAAGTAATCAAAATGAATTAATTAGAATGATTAATACAAGTGTTCTAATCAATGACAGGCCTTCAGCATTTAGATACCCAAGAGCAACTAGTGAAGTAGATCTTACCGATATTAATATTGATCCCATTGAAATAGGAAAAGGAATTATTCTTGAAGAAGGTAATAATTTAGCAATTTTAAATCTAGGCTCAAGATTGGAAAGTTGTAAAGAAGCAATGAAATTTCTTAAAACTTATAATATATACCCCACTCTTGCAGATGCTAGATTTGCAAAACCAATTGACAAAAATTTAGTGGATCAATTAATAGATAGTCATAAATACTTAATAACTATTGAAGAAGGTTCAAGTGGTGGATTTAGTTCTAGTATTTTAAACTATATCCATAATGAAAGACTTAAAACTACATCAACCAAAATAAATAATATTTTTTTTCCAGACAGATTTGTTGACCACCAATCCTCTGAAGATCAATACGAAGAAATAGGAATGGACGCTAAATCTATTACTAGAAAAATTAAACAGATTTATGAAAATAACGTAATAGATTTTCAATCTTACAACAAAAATATATAAAATTGATTTTAAAAAAACTTCGACTAGATCAAATACTTTTTAATAGAAAATTAGCTGAAACTAAATCAAAAGCTCAAGCTATGATCATGGCTGATCAAGTATATGTTGACGGTAAAGTCATTAATAAAAGTGGAATTAATGTTAATATAAACTCAGAAATTGAAATAAAAAATCTTGGACCAGTTTGGGTATCAAGAGGAGCTTTTAAATTAATTAAAGCTCTTGAAGTAAATAATATTAATTTAGAAAATAAGGTATGTATGGATCTTGGCGCATCTACTGGAGGTTTTACTGATGTACTCATTCAAAGAGGAGCGCATAAAGTATATGCTGTTGATGTTGGAAAAAATCAATTGCATGAAAAATTAAAAAAAAATAAAAAAGTTTTAAATTTAGAAAAAATAAATGCTCGATACATTGCACAAGATTTAATTAGCGAATTAATTGAATTATTAGTTTGTGATGTCAGTTTTATAAGTCTTAAAAAGGTTATTTTGCCAAATTTAGGTTTATTAAAGAAGAACAGCATTATTATTGTTCTTATAAAACCACAATTTGAGTCAAAAAAAGATGAAACAAAAAAAGGTGTAGTAAAAAGTATTGAAATTCATAACCGTGTTTGCAAAGAGATAAAAACATGGTTTGAGAATGAATGTAATTGCGTAGTTCTCAATATCATAGAGAGCCCTATAAAAGGACCAAAGGGGAATATAGAATTCTTACTTACCGCTAGGTATCAAAAATAACGAAGACAGTGATCTGCAATAGTTGTGGCAAGCATTGCTTCACCAACAGGAACCGCCCTTATTCCAACGCATGGATCATGTCGTCCTTTTGTTGAAATTGTTGTTTCTTGCATATTAATATCAATTGTTTTTCTTTCAGATATTATAGAGCTTGTTGGCTTTACTACAAATCGACAAACTATATTTTGTCCCGAACTAATACCTCCAAGAATGCCCCCATTATTATTGCTTAAGAAAGTTGGTTTACCATTTTTTAAAATCATTTCATCTACGTTTGTTTTTCCATCCTCATTAACACTATTAAAGCCATTGCCTATTTCTACACCCTTTACTGCATTAATTGTCATCAATGCTTTTGCAATATCAGAGTCTAACTTATCATAGATAGGTTCACCAAGACCTGCGGGTATTCCTGATGCTCTAACTTCTATTATTGCACCTAATGATGATCCATCTTTACGAGCATTATCAATAAGATTTTTCCATTCAGTAATTATTTTTTTATCTGGACAAAAAAATTCATTTTCAGATATGAAATTTTCATTCCAATTATCATAGTTTATTTTGGAATTACCTATTTGAATAAGAGCACCAGAAATTTTAGCTTGATTACCAATTTTCTCCCATATAACTTTTCTTGCAATAGCTCCGGCTGCTACTCGCATAGCAGTTTCTCTAGCACTTGATCTACCACCACCTCTGTAATCTCTTATTCCATATTTTTTCCAATAGGTATAATCAGCGTGACCAGGTCGAAATTTTTCTTTAATTTCTGAATAATCTTTAGATCTTTGATCTTTATTGTAAATTATTAGAGATATTGGATGTCCAGTTGTCTTACCCTCAAAAATACCAGATAAAATTTCTATTTTATCATCTTCTTTTCTTTGAGTTGTATATTTTGATTGACCAGGTTTTCTTTTATTAAGGTAAGGTTGAATATCTTTTTCACTAAGATCAATATTAGATGGAACTCCATCAATTACACAACCTATAGCTTTACCATGACTTTCTCCCCAAGTTGAGAATGAGAATAATTTTCCAATAGAGTTTGATGACATTATTTATTTATTGTTAAATTCATTTAATAGATCAGATACTTTATCAGCTTCATCCACAGCTACCATTCCAACAGTATGATATCCACAATCAACATGTTGGATCTCTCCAGTTACAGCGCTTCCTAAATCACTCAATAGATAAAGTGCTGAATTACCTACATCACTTTGACTTACATTTCTTTTTAGTGGAGCATTTAATTCATTCCATTTCAAAATAAATCTAAAATCACCTATTCCAGAAGCTGCAAGGGTTTTGATTGGACCTGCACTTATGGCATTAACTCTTACATTCTTTTCACCAAGATCAACCGCTAAGTATCTTACACTAGCTTCTAAAGCAGCTTTGGCAACACCCATTACATTGTAATGTGGCATAACTTGTTCTGCTCCATAATAAGTTAAAGTTAAAATAGAGCCTCCGTCATTCATTAATGGCTCAGCTAATCTGCAAGCCTCTGTAAATGAATAACATGAAATGTGCATCGTTTGATTAAAGTTTGCTGAAGATGTGTTGTAATATTTTCCTCTCAATTCATCTTTATTTGAAAAACCAATACCATGAACTAAGAAATCAATTTTACCCCATTTTTTCTCTAGTGTTTTAAAAACATTTTCCATACTATTTGAGTCAGCAACATCGCAAGGAATTAATATATCTGAATTTATTGACTGAGCTAATGGTTCAACTCTTTTTTTAAGAGCCTCTCCCTGATAAGTTAAAGCAATTGATGCTCCATTTTCAGCTAAACATTTTGCTATTCCCCATGCTATTGATCTATCATTAGCAACACCCATAATTAGCCCTTTTTTTCCTTGCATTAACATTAAATTCCTATTTTTTATTATTTTTAAGATTATATATATCTTTTATTACTTAATATATCGAAAATGTTAAAGCACAAAGACCTGATTGAACACATTAAAGATCCATTCGTTTTATTTAAAAAATGGTATGATTTAGCATGTAAAACAGAGATAAACGATCCAAATGCAATGACACTATCTACGATTTCTAACAATCAACCTTCATCAAGAGTTGTTTTATTAAAATCATATGATGAGAATGGTTTAGTTTTTTATACTAATTCTAATAGTAAAAAAGGTAAATCAATTAAAAAAAATAACAATGTTGCTCTTAACTTTCATTGGAAAACTCAAAATAGACAGATAAGAATAGAGGGTATTGCAAATATTGTAAGTAAAGAACTTGCTGACTCTTATTTTAAAACACGTCCAAGAAATAGTCAGATTGGAGCATGGTCATCTAACCAAAGTGATGAACTTTCATCTAGAGATGACTTAATATCAATTATTAAAGGGTTTGAAAATAAGTATAAAGATAAAGATATACTTCGTCCATCACACTGGAATGGCTATTTAGTAACTCCCAATTTAATTGAATTTTGGCAAGAAATGCCATTTAGAATTCATGACCGTTTACTTTATTATAAAAGTGATAACTCCTGGAAAATTAAAAAACTATATCCTTAATTATCATTCTTTCCATTTTTTTAAAATCAAAGAACTTGAATTAGATTTATTACTACCACCAATTCCAAAAAGAGTGTCAATATTATTTTTATCACAAAATTCTTTTTCAGGAGTAGTTTCATTATTTCTATCTCCACCATTTGCAAATTTGATAATACTATCTTTATAAAGTGATTTTGCTTTTTGAATTCCATCAATACAAGTTTTATCACTATCATCAAATGCAATAACATTAATAACTCCTTTTATATTATTCATAATAATTTTTCTTTCATCAAAAGGTAAGAACTCTTTACCTTTTTTCTCTCTCAACCATTCATCTGAATTCAAAAGAACTATTACATCACCATATTTGTTTGCATCGTTTATTAATTTTATATGACCACTATGAATTGGATCAAAACCTCCGCTTACTAAAATTATATTATGCATTATTCTTTCTCCAATCATCAGGGTTATTCAAAAATTTTTTTAAATTTCTTATTTCGCCATTATTATATAATTTCTTTCTCTCTATGACTGAAATAATATCTTTCCAAGTGCAAAGGGAGTGAATTTTAATATCTAGTTTAGATAAGTTGGAGTCTTCAAAATTAAATATGTCATAGTAAAAAATAACAAAAATATCTTTTACTATTAACCCTGCTTTTCTCATTGCTTCAACAAATATAACTTTACTACCTCCATCAGTTGCTAGGTCTTCAATTAAAATTGCATTCATTCTTTCTTTAAATTCCCCCTCAATTTGTTGGTTTTTACCGAAACCTTTTGGTTTTTTTCGAATATATAACATGGGTTTTTTAATTTTTTCTGAAATAATTGCAGCGTAAGGAATGCCAGCTGTTTCACCTCCTGCCACTAAATCAAATTGTAATTTATTTTTTTTTAAATACTTTACAGCTTCTTTCATAATAAAATCTCTTTCATCTATAAAAGATATAATTTTACGACAGTCTACATATACTGGAGATTTTAGACCTGAAGTTAGAGTAAAATGACTGTCAAAAGAAAACTGTATTGATCGAATATTAATTAATTTTTCAGCTATTATTTCTGACATATTTAAGTGATTAAAGCAATATGATCTTTCGAAAAATTACCAGGAACAATCATAACTGGGACTCGCATGTTTGTAATCTCTTGACTAACTAGTGAATTAATAATCAAATTTGATTCTTTGTTTTTTGGGTCTGAATTTGCTGCCAAAACCAATACATTAATATTTTGTTCTTCTTCAATAAGTTTTTTTAATTCAATGATTGTCTCTCCTTCTCTCATTGCTAAAGCAGGAATTTCTCCTGTTTTATTTTTAACATAGGTTGCTGCTTTTTGTACAAGTTTTTCGGCCTCTTCTCTAGCCTCGTTTTTCATAATCTCTGTTACACCTTGAGTTGTTAAAACATCTAAGGGCTCTATAAATGTTGCTATAATTATTTTACGACTTGTTTTCTTTGATCTAGCACATGCATATTCGAGAGCAATTTCCATTTCGGGTGAATTATCAGCAACAACTAGTATGTATCTATTATCATTCATTAAGACCTCCTAAATAATGTAGCAGCAAGAAATCCTGATAATATAGCAAATATGATAGTAAAAAAACCATAAGCTGCTGCATTATTGTGAGCAAAATCGTATATTTTACTTCCAATCCCAGACTTTTGCAAAGTTATAATTTTTTCTTTCTTATTTAAGATAATATTATTTTTGATTTGATAGACTTGCACTTTATATTCTCCAGGGATTGACTCAGCTGGGAAAAAAATCCGTGTTTGAAAAAGTTTTTTTTCTATTTTTGCAACTTTATATTGTTTGAATAAACTTTTATTTTTTTTAATTCTAACAAAATTATCCTGCCAATTCTTTAATGATACATCAGATATAAAATTTCTTTGTGATAATTTATTTTCTAACAATAAATCAAAGCTAAGCTCTTCTTTAATTATGGTAGACATTGGTAAAATATCTTCAAGCTTTGCTGATGAAGCAATAAAAAAAATGCTAGGAACTTTATCATAAGTAATTTGCTTTGTATTAAACCAAAAACCTAAAATTCTCTCTTTTTTTTGAATTAATGCTTTTTTCTGCGGACCTTTAATAGTAATAATAGTTTCCTGATTATCATTTAAAATACCAAAAATAATTATTTCTTTACCATTAAAATCTGTTTCTATTTTAATATTAGTTTGAGATAAATCAAAATATGCCTCAGCCAAAATGACTTTTGTAAAAAAAAATACAGTTATAAAAACAAAAGATTTCAATTTATTATTCATTTCATTTTATTCATATTATAAATGTTCTTTGAATTTTTCTTTTATAGCAAACAAATATCTTTCTATAAGTATTCCAATAAAGGCAAAAGTATAAATAATTACATAAGTTATTTTTAAAATTGTTAAATCAATAATTAAAGTAGCTTCTTGAATTATCATATAAATTGGAAGCAAATAAGTTAAAACTATAAAACATAATCTCAATAAATTTTCCCTTTCAGAACTTTTGCCAATATTGTACCAATAAAACAATTTAAATAATAAGCATCCTGATAAAATAAAGATAGTTATCTGAAATAAAAAATCGAAATCAATTTCAAAAAATTGACTTACATAGTATAAAGTTAATAACCCCATCCCGATATAAGTAATAAAATATTGTTTAAAATTTTTCATTTGAATCAATACAATGAAGTAGTAAATAAATCTGTGGGTGTAAGAATCAAATCAGTTAAGATTTTAGCACAAACAAGTAATACTAAAATTGCTAAAATACCTCTCAAATATTCAGCTTTTAATTTTGATCCAATTATAACTCCAATTTGAGCACCAATAACTCCACCAAGGATCATAAGAGCAGACAAAACTACATCAACAGTTTGGTTTAAATAAGATTGAAAAAAGGTTGAGTTTGCTGTTACAAAAATGATTTGAAATAATGAAGTGCCCACAACAACATTTGTAGACATGCCTAATATGTAAACCATTGCCGGTATCATAATAAAGCCACCACCAACACCCATCATCGCTGATAATACTCCAACAAAAAAACCTATTAAAATAGGTGGAATTGCAGAAATATATAATTTTGAGCGATGAAAACGAAGCTTAAAAGGAAGCCCGTGTATCCAAGAATGTTGATGAAGTTTTGTTCTGATCGCTGAAGTAGTTCGGTAATTTTTTATAGTTGTTTTTGCACTTTCAAAAGCCATTGATACTCCAATAAAACCAAGGAAAATTAAAAATAAAAATTGAATAACAATATCAATTTGACCATAAATCTTAAGTAATTTAAATAAATTAACTCCTAGAGTTGATCCAATTATACCACCAGATAATAAAAAAAAACCCATCTTAAAATCAACATTTTTTTTACGCCAGTGCGCTATCACTCCAGATACACTGGAAGCTAAAACATGTGGAGCTTCAGAACCAACTGCAACTACAGGTGGAATACCTAGAAAAATCAAAAGAGGAGTCATTAAAAAACCTCCCCCAACACCAAACAAGCCAGATAATGCACCTACTATCATTCCAATAAAAACAATTAAGAAGATATTGATATTCATTTCGGCTATAGGAAGGTAAATTGACATGATTTATGGTATTAATTTATAATCTTATTATTAAGATTATCCAGTAAATTATATTATTTTTAGAGACTTCTCAATTTCAATTGCCTCTTCTAAATCTGCCTGAGTATTAATGTTAAAAAAATAATTTTTGTCTTCAAAATTTAGGAATTCATAATTTTGTTGCTCAACCCAATGCATAATTTTTCTATTATCTTTAGCTAAAAATTCTTCTAAACTTTTAATTAATGAAATATGCCAAAAACCAATTACAGGATGAGTTTTGTTGAAGGATTTTGCAATAACTATATTAGTTTTATTATTATACTTAGTACTTAAAAATTTGTTTACTAAACTTTTACTTAAAAATGGAGTATCGGATGGTGATGTAAAGATCCATTCAATATTTTTTTTATTTTCTAATACCCATTTCATTGATGAAAATATTCCAGCAAGAGGACCTTGAAAGTTTTCTAGCTCATCTTTTATTAAATGTAAGCCTGTTTTTATAAACTGGTCTTCATTTGAGTTTACATTTAAAATTATTTCAATTCCTAACTTTTTAAAATTTTTAATAATTCTATCAAGTATGGATATATTATTGAATTTATTTAAAGTTTTATAACCACCACCAAATCGACGTGATTGGCCACCTGCAAGAATAACTATTATCGTTTTTGATTTATTTATGATCAATTCTTTTTTCACCTGATAGTACTAGATATTTTTTACCTTTTGCTCTTCCTATTAAAGTAAGATTAGTTTTCCTAGCAAGCTCAACACCCCAAGATGTAAAGCCTGAGCGTGATATTAAAATAGGTATCATCATTTTTACAGTTTTGATAACCATTTCACTAGTCAACCTTCCTGTAGTATAAAAAATTTTATTATTTCCATTAATTTTTTCTAAAAACATATACCCTGCGATTTTATCTACAGCATTGTGACGGCCAACATCTTCCATATAAATAATTGGATTATTATTTTCAATAATTGCACAACCATGAATAGCTCCAGCTTCAAGATATAAACTTGGTGTTAAATTAATTTTTTTTGAAATTTCATAGATCCATGAATGCTTGATTTTTTTTTTGGATTTAATTTTACTTTTTAAGATCTCATCATAAACATCACCAAATACTGTTCCAACAGCACATCCACTTGTAGTAATTTTTCTTTTTAATTTTTCTTCGTAATTAGTTTTTCGAGATGTTCTTACAATCACAACTTTGAGATCAGTATCATATTCAATTTTTTTAATTTTATCAGTTTTTTTTAGCATATTTTGATTTAATAAATAACCCACTGCAAGATATTCAGGATGATCACCAACTGTCATTAGTGTTACAATTTCTTGATTATTTAAATAAATAGTAAGATCTTTCTCTATTATAACCTTTGTTTTAGTTTTCTTAAAACTTTCATCAAAGCCATTTATTTCCTTAGTTAGATTCCTATCTAGTGGGTTAGGTGCAACTAAATATTTAATTTTTTTACTCATACTGTATTCTGTTATTATCTTTATATGAACATTATAGAAATTTTTACAGAATCTTTATTTTTAATCATTTCTTTTGATAATGATTTGTGGGAAATTATTATTTTATCATTATACGTCAGTATTTTTGCTCTTATAGTTGCTTCAATTTTAGGTTTATTAATTGGTTATTATATAGCTTTAAAAAATTTCCCGTTTAAAAGTTTTATTTTAATAGTCCTTAATTCATTGATGGGTATTCCTCCTGTTGTAGTTGGGTTGATAGTATATTTCCTTTTTGCATCAGGAGGCCCTTTAGGTGTTTTGCAACTGTTATACACACCTAATGCCATGATAATAGCTCAAGTAATAATTATTTTTCCAATTGTCACTTCCTTATCACATGAAATCTTTGATCAAAATTGGAGAGAGTATAAAGATCAATTAAGATCTATTAATATGCCCTTTTTTGGGGTGGCATTTATAATTACTAAACACAGTTATTTTCTTGTTATTACATCACTTCTTTCAGCTTTTGGTAGAGCTATATCTGAAGTAGGAGCTGTAATGATTGTGGGAGGAAACATTGATCACTTTACAAGAGTGATGACCACAGCGATCTCGCTTGAGACAAGAATGGGCAATCTTGAATATGCAATGGCTTTAGGTATAGTTTTAATTCTTCTAACAATTATAATATATTCATTAGTTTACATTTTTAATAAGAAAAATATATGAGCAAAATTATTGGTATTACCGGCTTGAAAGATGTTGGAAAAACATATTATGCTAGCCTAATAATCAAATTATTGGTTGAGAGTGGTTACAAGGTTGGATCGATAAAACATGCACATCATGATTTTGATATTGATAAACATGGTACAGATAGTTTTAAACATCGAGAGGCTGGTTCTAATCAGGTTATTATTAGTTCATCAAAACGTTGGGCAAAAATAACAGAAAATAATCATAAAAATGAAAAAAATTTAGAGGAATTAATTAAAGAGTTCCATAATGTTGATATTATTGTTGTAGAAGGTTTTAAAAAAGAAAAGCATCCAAAAATTGAAATATTAGGAAAAGGTCTAAAAAATAAAAATAAAGAAGCCAATAATGTAATAGCAATTGTTTCTGATGAACTAAAGGATAAGAGCACTCCTGTATTTACAAGAAATGATACTAAAAACTTGGTTGAATTTATAATAAAAAAAATTCTATGAATAAGAAACCACTGTATTTGAAGCAAATTTTAAATTTTATTAAAAGACTTCCGACTGAAATTAATAAAACTGAAATAATTAATCTTAAAGATGCGGAAGACAAAATTTTAGCAGAAAATATATATTCCAAGATTGACTTACCCCCTTTTAAAAATTCAGCAGTAGATGGATATGCTTTATTAAAAAAAGATTTAAATAAAATACCAAAAAAAATTAATCAAAATAGAATTGCTGCAGGGGATCATTCTAAAAATAAAATAAAAGTAGGAGAGGTTATAAAGATTTTTACTGGTGCCAAAATGCCTTTAAATTCAAATACAGTTGTAATGCAGGAAAATACGGAAATCCATGGTAATAAACTCTCTTTAATTAAAGTTCCTGCTCATGGAGATAACTGTAGACATAAGGGTGAAGATATTACGAAGGGAAGTCTTGTATTAAAAAAAGGTACAAAGATTGATATTAAAAATTTAAACTTAATTGCTGCAATTGGTTATAGCAAGATAAAAGTTTATGTAAAAATTAAAATTGGTTTTTATACGAGTGGTAACGAGCTAGTAAAACCAACAACAAAGCTTAGGAATTCTCAAATTAATAATTCAAATTATTATCTGTTAAACTCTCTATTAAATAAAAATTATATAACAAAGAAATTCTTGGGTAATTTTCCTGACAATGCTGATAAAATAAAGAAAAAATTATTAAATGAAGTATCTAAGTATAATATTATAATTACAACAGGAGGTGCTTCAGTTGGAGATGAAGATCATTTAATTAATACTTTAAAAAATAACGGAGAAATTTTTTTTTGGCGAGCTGCAATTAAGCCTGGAAGACCTATTGCAATTGGGAAAATTAAAAATACATATATAGTTTGTTTACCAGGCAATCCTGTTTCTGTACAATTGTTATTTGTATTTGTTGTTAAGCCTTTAATTTATCAATTAATTGGTTCAATTATTAAGAA
>CACJTT010000002.1 GCA_902596365.1 uncultured Alphaproteobacteria bacterium | reverse complement strand
TTTATTATATATTTTCTGTTCAATATTAAAAGTTTTCATAAAATAATTGTTCGGCAATAATAAAATCTAAATTATCATCAATATCGATAGATCTTGAAATAGGCATTTCAAATAATATGGGATTTTTAGATAAGATTTTATTATTTTTTAAAAAATATTTATTATTTACAATATATATTGAGCCATTTACTAAATATAATCTTTTATATTTAAGTAAATTAATTTTATATAATTTTTGTTTTGTTAAATTGTAAAATGGTACTTTAGATTTTGTGTATTTATAAGCTGAAACAAGAGATTTTTTATTATTTTTAAAATATTTTCTCAATGAATCATCTATATCTTTTGTTAATCTTAAAGGTGAAGTAGGCTGTAAAAGAATTATAGTATGAAAATTTTTAAATTTATTAACTACATCTTTTACTACTGATTCTGATAAGGTATTATCTTTAGATAGACTTTTTGGTCTAAGATGAGTTTCTAATTTAGAATTATTTTTAATTAATTTATTAGTTAAATTCAAATACATTTTGCTATCTGAACTTATAACAACTTTATCAATATATTTTGAATTTAAGGCCTGATTAATTGTCCAAAAAAGTAAAGGTTTGGAATGAAAATTTTTAATATTTTTATTTATTAATCTTTTGCTACCCGCTCTTGCTGGTATAATAGCTAAAATTTTTTTTTTATTAATCATGTAGATAATTTTTTATTGTTGCTTCAAATGCATATTGTGGATCTACTGAATTCTTTGCATATTTATTTATCATTTCTTTAATAACCACTTGAACTTTAGTAGAGTACCATAACTCTATATGATTTTCATAGTTAATATTTAAATAATTGGCAGCTTCATTAGGATCTTCAAAAAATATATTAAGAGTTTTAAGTTTTTGTAAATAGTAATTAAATTCTTCATTAACAAAATAAAGAGATTTATTCCATAAAATTATAAATGGTAAATTTTTTGATAAAATTTTCAAAAAAACTGTTTGATTTGCATCTATGATAAATAATTTGTGTTCGTCAATTAAATTATCATCTAATTTATAATTATACAAAATTGAATTTTTTTTAAAAATTTCTAAATTATTAGCGTTATCAAAACTATGATTGTACATTTTAATTTTTAAAATTTTTTTGATTTTTTTATTGAGCTTTAAATAAAATGTTTTTTGAAAATCAAAGTAATGATGAAAATTTGAACCCTCTAATGCCTCAAAAATTTTGTTAAAGCCCCGCATTATATCTGTTGTAATAAATAAAATACTATTATTTTTTAACTTTGATTCTCTGTATTTAAAATTTGAAAAAGGGATTATATTTTTATCTTTATATCCAAAACTAAAATATAAATCAGAATTTTGTAACTCAGTTTCTAAATAAGGATCATTATCGTGCATGAAGTATCCACCCCCATGCTGAAAGCCATATATTTTAGTTTTTTTTTCGGAAGAAATAGCATTTATATACGAAGCGAATGAATTATATCTACCAGATGAGTATGAAAATATATAATCAGGTTCAATTTTTAATTTATTAACTAAATTAATAAAAAAATTAAAGTTTTCACACTGATCTAAAGGTATAAAATATTTTAATAATTTGAAATATATTTTATTATCATCATCAATATTTAAATAATCTACATTTTTTTCATTTCCTATTTCGCTTCTAAATTTGTAGTCTATATTTATAATACGTGAATAATCAAAATTTAATTTTACAATTAGATAATTTTTAATTTTTTTTAGTTTATGAAAAATATGACTCGATTCTCTATATACTCCTGAAAGAAGTATATATTTTAATTTAAAATAATTTATAAATTTTATTTTGTAATAAAAGAGAAATTTATTTATATTATACAGTATAAATACTTTGATATTTATTAGTGTTTTTTTATTTTCAAAATAAACAGCATTATAATTTTTATTAGTTAAATATTCTTTTACTAATATAGAATATATTTGAAGATTAAAATTATCATATTCATAATTAGGATTCATTCCGCATTTATTGATAAATTCTAAATTATTACGAACATAATTAAAATTTTTTTGATCTATTAAAAGAAGTTCTAAATTTTTATAATTTCTTAATTTTTTTACAGTTTCTATTCTATCAAAAATAATATGTGTGTATGACCATATCCATTCAGAAAAAATTTGTTTATAAAATTTTTCAGAATAATTATAATTAAATTTTGTATTATAAAAGTCTTTTATATAAATAATTAATTTTTTTTGTATATTTTTTAAATTCTTAAAATTTTTTCTCTTATAATCTATATTCTGCCATTCATTTTCAAGAGTGCTATATTCTTTTTGTTTTAATAATTCTTTTTCAAGATCATTCAAATTCCAATTTGATAGAAACAAAATATTTTTTTTTGCTTCTATTAACCTTAAAAATTTTGGTGTGAATAAAACAAACATTTTTAAAAACTGTCAAGCATTTCATATTTACTTACATCTTTCCAAGATTTTTTATTAATTTTATAAATTCCAATATCTTTATTTTGCTTTAATAATTTTAAAATTAAATCGTTCATGTCAAATTTTTTATTTCTAGGTATAATTTTTTTTATATCTGGATGAAAAACATAAAGACCTGTAAGAATATCATTATTTACTATGGGTTTTTCATTAATATTTTTTAATTTATTTTTTTTATCTATTTCAAGGACACCATAATCAATCTTAAAATCAATTTTTGCCGTAACTATTGTCATTAAATAATTACCTTGAATATGATAATTGTATATTTTTTTTAAATTTGCACTAATCAGAGTATCGCAATTAATTAAAAAGAATGATTTTTTCTGGTTATTACTGATTTGCCCTAATGGCCCTGCAGTTCCAAGCATCTTACTTTCAAAAAGATAATCGATATTAAAATATGGTTTAAAATTATCTAAATATGATTTAATAATATTTTTTTTGTAATTGACTGAAATAATAAAATTTAAAAAACCGTATTTTGCAAATTTATGAATTATCTGTTCTGTTATAGTAGATCCATTATAAAAAAATAGTGGCTTAGGAAGTATTGTTGAATAAGGTGACAATCTTTTACCTAAACCTCCAGCTAAAATCATTACATCGAAGTTTTGTTTTTTGGTTTTTCCTAATTTAAGAAAACTCGACCACAAAATAACATCCACTACTTTATTGTTTTTATTAGTTATTGGAATCAGATCGTATTTTTTTGTTTTAAATATAGAAATTAAATCATCCCTTTTATAATTAATAGAGCAGGTATAAGGCTTATTATTAAAAATATTTTTAATTGAAATTTTTAAATTTTTTTCTTTCTTTATATGTCTTCTTATATCTCCGTCACTTATAGTTCCAAGTAATCTATTTTTATTGTCAACAACTATAAGAGTTTTTTCTCCAGTATTGTTTAGCTTATCTATAACTTGCAGTATAGATGAATTATTTTTAATAAGTAATTTTTTAAATGTCATAAAAACCTTTTTTAAGACTTATTGGTAATTTAATTTTTTTTAAAGTGCTTATAATTTTTTCGCTTGTTTTTGGTTTATAATAAATATTGTTTTTAGTTAGATTCTTATATTTATCTTTATTTTTCATAACATAATTAATTGAATTTATAATATCTTGATTTTTAGCATTTATAGAAAGAACTGTTTTAGATAGAATTCTTCCCATTTGACGATTACCAATATTTATTGTAAATTTATTAAAACTAGGCACTTCAAGAATTCCACTCGATGAATTTCCTAACACACAATCACATATATTAACTAATGAAAAATAGTTTACTCTCCCTAAAGACTTTATATAAAAAGAGTTGTTATTTTTTTTTACAAAATTCTTAATCAACTTAATGATACTATTATTATTTGTGTCAGAATTAGGTGAAGTAAAAATAATTCCTAAATTATTAAATTTTTCTAATACCTTAAGTATAATTTTAAATTCTTTATTATATTTATCATTTTCTAATGTTACTGGATGATAAGTAACAAGTATATTTTTATTTAACAAATTTATCCCTAAATTATTTTTAATTTTTGCTTTTGTTAAAAGTTTCTTTCTTAAAACTTCTATATTTTCAGCACCAAGTCCACCATAATTAAACACTTTTTGTGGACTCTCCCCCATTTGTATAACTCTTTTTTTATATTTTGCATGTATAACAAAATGATAGCTTGATAATTTAGTTATAGTGTTTCTTATATAGTCATCATATGCACCAACTGTTAATTCTCCACCATGAAAATGAATAACTGGTATATTATTAAACAGTGAAACATAACCTGCTGGAATTAATTCATATCTGTCACCAAGTAGGAAAACTACATCTGGTTTAATTTTTTTTACAACCCTCTGATAGCCAATAAAATTCTTTGAAATCGTTTTTATTATATTTTCAGTTTTATCACCTACATAAGTTTTAAGTTTAAATATTTTATTTAGTTTGAAACCATCATTAATAATCTCTCTATAAGTATATCCGTGAGATTTTGAAAGATGTGATCCTGTAATTATAAAGTTTATTTCAAAACAATTTTCCTTTTTTATTTTTAGCAGTAAATTTGCAATGATACCATATTCTGATCTTGAGCTCGTAATAAAACATATTTTTTTTATTTTATGCTTAATCATCAAAACCATCTTTATTACAAGTATGTCTCAAATGCCAGTTAGACTTATGTTTTTTCCAAAGGTGTGGTGATCTAAATTTATTACATAGATCAAAAAAACTATCATATTTTATTTCTAAGTAATTCAAAACTTCATTAATGTATCTAGATGGTATTTCGCCATCATATTTTTTAATTAATTTTTTCCCCTCATGAGTATTTATGTGATCATTTCTAATCTCTTGAGAAACATCATAAGTTGTTCTACCTATTCCAAATTTAATAAATGTTGTAAAATAATGCAAATCATCAATCTTATCATCTATACTATTATATTTACTATAAGTCCCCTCTGTTCTAAATGGTCTAGGTCTAAATCCACAATTTTCTACTGAATAATAATAAGCTTCTTGTGGGACCCATTTCAAATAATAACCTAAATAATGAACTTCAATATTTGAATTATAAAATTCATTTTCTGAAGCAGGCAAAAAGTCTGAAATATCTCGTTTAGTATAATTATGATCATTTTCAATCTCGTTGATTTTAATTCCACCTAGATATAAATCTTTTGCATTTTTATATGTATGAAAAGATTTTTGCCTCAATGAATTATAATTATCAGATATTGGGTTACCATGCTCTGCTTCATTTTCACCATAAAAAACGAGAGGGATTTTTCTTTTTAAGGCAACTTTAACAGGAAAGTTTTTTTGGCCTAAAATAAATGTTTGAAATGGATGTAAAAGATTTTCAATTGACTTTTTAGTTAAAAAACTCATTAATTTTTCATTACGTTTTGAGGACACATTATCAAAATTTCCAGTACTGAGCCATTCATTAAAATTTTTATACCCATAATTAGTATACAAAATCGGTTTCCAAGTAACTGTGAGTGGATTCATTCCATACTTAAATTTTAAAATATGAGCAGCATAACAACTGTCTTTACCACCACTGCCCGGAACTACACAATCATATTCACCATGCTTATTCCTGTGTTTATCTAATAGTTTTAGTAAACTTTCTTCTCTTTTATTATAATTTATTCTTTTTTTTACTCTTGAATATTTCCATGAGTCACTGATAAAATTTTTATCTATATTTAGAGTATTTTTTTTTGTTTTTATGTTGTGAGAAAATTCAATTGCTGAATTTGGTCTTTGATTAGAAATAAGAGTTTTTTTACAAAAAATTACCTTTTTTGGTAAACCATAATATGCTTTAACCATTATATAAAAAAGTTCTCCAAATTACGTAATATTTGAAGACCTTGGATAGAGCTCTTTTCAGGATGAAATTGAGTACCAAAAATATTTTCACTAATAATACTTGAACAAAAATTAAATGAATTAAATTCAGTATGCGTTAATATTATTTTTGTATCTTGAGGTACACAATAGAATGAGTGAACAAAATAAAATTTTGAAGTTTTTTTAATACTATTAAAAAAAATATTCTTCTTTTTTATTTTTACATCATGCCAACCAACATTTGGTATTAAGTTATTTCTACCCATAGGTAATTTTTTTACATCACCAGAAACAATTGACAAACCCTCAGTTACTTCAAATTCACTGCTCTTATTGAATAACAATTGCATACCCAGACATATTCCAAAAACAAGCTTATTTTTGTTAAGTGACAATTTTTGAAGAGGGTCAATTAATCTCAAATTCTTAATTTGCCTCATTGCATAATTATAACTACCTACGCCAGGTAAAATAATTGCATCATATATTTCATGATTAAATTTTTCGCTGATTACATTAACTTTATAATTATTTAATTTTAAAGCATTTTGAATACTATAAATGTTATTAGAACCTAAATTTATTACACCAACTTTTATTTTTTTAAGCATAATTTATAATCTTACTTCTATATTGTGCTTAACAAGATATTTTTTTAATTTAGTAATTTGATTTTGAATAAGATCAAGATTGTATTCATTTATATTATCTAAAAAATTAAAATTTCCATATCCCTTTTTTTTATAAATGAATTTTTTAACAATATTGTAATGGAAAAAACTTGCTATAGAAACTCCGGATACATTAGTTTTTTTTAATAAATCTAAAATATGCTCTTTTTTACCAGCCCCACCATGAGCAATTAAAGGAATTCTAACTTTTTTTGATATTTTTTTAATTATATCTATATCAAATCCTGTTCCTAATCCTTCTTTATTTACAACTGTTAAAAATATCTCTCCTGCTCCAAAATCTTCAACTTGCAATGCCCAATCTAAAGGATTTATATTAACTAAATCTCTTCCATTAGATTTAGATATAAAATAGTTTTTTCCTATTTTTATTACTTCTATTAAAGACACAATTGTTGATGATCCATATATTCTAGAAGATTCTCTTATAAAATTTTTATCATTAATAGCTGCAGAATTAATAGAAACTTTATCAGCACCACTTTTAAGAGCATTATCAATATCAGCGATTTTTTTTATTCCACCGCCAACTGTTAAGGGAATAAATAAATTTTTAGCAGTTCTGGTAATAAATTTTGATAAGTTATTTGTTCCATACAATGTGGCAACATTATCTATGTAGCAAATTTCGTCTGCCAAATCTTTATAATAATCATAAGCAAAATCATAGGGATCTCCCAAAACTCTTAAACCTTCTAGATTAATTCCTTTTATAAGTTGTCCATTTTTAATATCAAGTTTAGGAATAATTCTAATAAATTTATTTTTTTTCATTTTTTTTTATTAAATCATCATTATTATAATTATGCTTAGCTTTTTTACCAATAATTTTATACCAAAACATTGGACTTAATCCCCTACCAGCTCTTTTTGTAGTTAAATTCAATGAAGAAAATTTCTGACCTTTTTTAATATTCTTATTTGCAACGATTGATTTTCTAACAACTGTTTTATTCTTTTTTTCTTCAAAAGTAGGTTTTTTTAAAGATGAACCTAAAGCGATTTCAATATTTCTAATAGATTTAACAAAATTTTTAAAATTATCAGGAGTCATACTTGCTTTGTGATCAGGCCCTTTAGCATAATTATCAAGTGTAATATGTTTTTCAATTACATTAGCACCTAAAGCTACAGCGGCCATTGAAGCTTCACTCCCTATGGTGTGATCAGAAAAACCAATTTTTAATTTAAATCTATTTTTTAAATGAAGCATTGATTTGACATTTGCATCAATTAACGGTGTTGGATATTGTGTACTACAATGCAATAAAGTAATTTTATTTTTTTTAGTACCTGATTTAATTAATATTTTTAACGCAGATGAAATTTCATTAATAGTAGCCATACCCGTTGACAAAATCAGTTCTTTATTTAAAGAGCCAACTTTTTCTAAATAAGGCAAGTTATCAATTTCTCCAGATCCAATTTTGATAATATTGAGTTTTAGTTTTGATAAATAAATTATGCTATCAATATCGAAGGGGGTAGAAATAAATATTATTTTTTTAATCTTACAATAATCAATTAATTTGTTATGAAATGATTTTGAAAGTTCAAGTTTTTTTAACATTTCAAATTGTGTTTTTGAAGATCTATCATTATGAATTTGATACTCTGCTTTCTGAGTCTTTTTTAAAACTAAATTGTCAGCTTTAAAAGTTTGGAATTTGACTGCGTTAGCACCACAATTTTTTGCTACATTAATAAGTTTTTTGGCAATCTTTAAACTACCATTATGATTAACACCTATTTCAGCAATTATAAAAACACTCATGAATATTCAAATTCGTTTAACTGAAATTAATGCGCAACAAGATACCATAATTACCTGATTTATATAGAGCAAAACTTTAAAATGTAAGATTATTTTTAATATCAACTATTAAGTATTTATCAAGATATTTTCGTATTTATTTATTATTATAGTTATAGTAACTAGAATTAAAACCAATTTGATTCATTCTGATTTATAAATAATTATAAAAATTACACAATCATAATGAATTTATTATTCCTGATATTTTTTTTATATCTTTTAACTTTAAATTTACAGTTGAAGGTAAACATATAGCAGTTTGTGATAAAAATTTTGCATTTTTTATTTTGTAAGATTGGAATTTTTTGTATGGTTTTTGTAAATGTATATTACTCCATGCAGGTCTAACAAAAATATTATTTTTTATAAGTTTTTTTAAAATTTTATTTTGAATCAAATTATTTTTTGTTTTTAATATTACTAACCAATTATTATTATAGCTATATTTTGGGGTATCAGAAATATAATAATTTTTATTTTTATTTATATTTGAGGAATATAGTTTGTATATCCTTCTTTTATTAAATATATTTTTTTTCAAACTTTTAAATTGCGCAATACCTAAAGATGCATTAATGTTTGGCATTCGGTAATTGTGACCAATATTATCATGATAATAATTTAATTTATCTTTTTTTGCCTGCGTAGAAAGATGTTTAGCTAACTTTGCATATTTTTTATTGTTTGTTAAAATCATGCCACCTTGCCCAGTAGTAATTATTTTATTACCATTAAAGGATAAACATCCAATGTCGCCTATTGAGCCAGTGTACTTTCCTTTAAATATTCCTTTTTTGTAATAAGTGCCCAAACTTTCACTTGCATCTTCTATTATTTTAATTTTCCTTTTTTTGCAAAGTTTAAAAACTTTATCCATACAAATACCATTTCCATAATTATGAACAGGAATAAATGCCCTAACTACCTTCTTAGTTCTTTTATTGATAGTTTTGTTTTTTTTAAAAATTGTTTCATTGTTAATAAAATCAATAATATCATTTTCTTTAATATTAAAATAATCATCACAATCAAAAAATATTGGAGAAGCTTTACAATAAAGAACGGCATTAACTGGAGCTACAAAAGTCAATGATGGAACTAATACTTCATCACCTTCATTGACTCCAATCACTCTAAGAGCAAGATGAAGAGCAGAAGTTCCATTTATACACGCAACTGAATATTTTGAACCTATAAATTTAGATATTTTTTTTTCAAAAATACTAACAAAATTACCATAAGTTGAGATCATGTTTTTATCAAAACATGATTTAATATTTTTTAATTCCTCATTAGTGGTTACTGGTTCACATAAATTAATCATAATTTAATTATATACATATTGATTAAATTATTTTTTTAAATTATAAATTTTTTTATTTTTAACTTCATACACTTTATCACATATTTTCATAACATTTTTACTATGAGTAATAAAAATTATAGTTAATTCTTTTTTAAATTTTATTAACTCATTAATAATTACATCTTCAGTAGTTTTATCTAAAGAGCTGCTCATTTCATCAAGTATAAGTATTTTTCTGTTATGATAAAATGATCTAGCTAATGCTACTCTGTGTTTTTGACCTCCTGAAAGTTTAATACCTTTATCACCTACAATTTTATTCTTTATTTCTTTAAATTCATATTCATTATTTATCAAATTTGATGACTCTAAAGCACTAAATAATCTTGAACTATTTTTTTCATTTTCTTGAAGAGTAATGTTTGTTTCAACTGTATCATCAATTATAAAAAAATCTTGAGGCAGATATGTAGTTAGAGAAAATAGAGGATTAAAACCATTTGAAAAATTTTGATTATTCAAATAGATTTCACCAGTTTTTAAGGGCAGAAGACCTAAAATTATATCAATCAGAGTAGTTTTTCCAGATCCTGATTTACCAACTATTGCAACAAATTCACCTTTTGCAATTTCAAGATTTATATTATCAAAAATTAAATTATTAGTGTTTGGATAATTATATGAAATATTCTTTAATTCTATTTTTTTAAAATCAAATGTAGAGCCAAGATTAGAATTGTTATTTTGAATTTTATTTTTTCTTAAAGTATAATCATTAATTAATTCTTTAAAAATAATTTGAACAGCGTTTCTTCCAAATCTTACTTTTGTAAATGAATGAGTTAACTGAGTAATAGATGGAATAATTCTAGTAGAGGCTAATGCAAAAATACTTAAAGTAGGAAGTATATCCACTATAGATAAATCTAGAATATAATAGTATATGAGCATTGAGCATATTAAAGAGATTAGTATAAATTCAAGAATATACCTTGGTGAAGAACTAATGATTGAAGATTTTACTCCAACATTAGCTATTTGATTAGAAAGTTTTTTTATTCTAGAGTAAAAGAAACTTGATTTATTAAGTATTTTAATTTCTTTAAATCCATTAAAAAATTCATTTACTAGTTGATAAATAATTTTAGAATTTTCATTATTAACTTTCCCATAAAAATATAGCTTATTTTTAAATATTTTATCATAAATTAAAAAAAAAGTTAGAAATATTGTAAACGAAAATATTAAAATAAATGGATTAACATAAAAAAGAAACACTAATGTGATTAATAGTAAAATTAACTCACTTATAATTTTTAAAAGAAAGTTCAAACAATTAGCATATTGCTCTGTCAAAATTGTAGTAGCTCTTATGTATTCTCCAGAATTCTTATTAATATATTCTTCAAATTCTAATTTTGAATAATTATTAATTAGCTTTAATCTTAAAAACACTTGCTGAGACAAGACGAATTTAATTAAATTCCAATTAATAATTATTGCAAAAAGCATTCTTAGAAAGAATAACAAAATTAAAAAAAAAGCGAATATAATTAAATTACTTGAGTTGTTATTTATACTAAAAAAATTATTTAAAATATTAGAAGGAAAAATTACATTAGTTTTATTATTTAGTATGGCTTCAATAAAAGGACCGATAATTATTAATGATGAAATTTCAATAAAAGATAAAAGTAGTGTCAAAATGATTATAATTGGCAATTTCTTTATATTATTGTCAAGGATTTTAAATATTTGAGAAACTAGACTTATGAAATCTTTCATCAAATTTTCTTTTTAAAAGAATAAAAACATATTGGTAAAATTATTATAATATTTAACCAGTTATTAAAAAAGTTTCCATGAGGAATTATTGGAAAAAAATTAATAAAACATGCAATCAATATACATAAAGTGAAATCATCTAAATATTGTTTTTTATTAAAATATTTATTAATAAATTGTTTCAATAGCTTAAATGAAACAAGCATAAAAATTGATATAATGAATAAAAAACCAACTATTCCTGTTTCAGTTAAAAGCTGTAAATAAAAATTGTGTGAATGAGATCGGCAACCACCATATTTAATATATTCTTCTTTTTTGCAATAATAACGAAATAGTTTTGGTCCAACTCCAAAAATCACATTTTCCTTAAAAATATTCAATGAAGTTATATATATTTTTTCGTGCTCATTTGAAAATACATTAAATTTATTATGAAATTTACTTTCTGTATTTTTTTCATCAGTACTTACAGTCTTATTTATAATTTGATTGTAAGTTAAATTAACCATTCTTTTTTTAATTTGATCATTAAAACTTGTTGTAACGAAAATAATTAAAATCGATATAACGAATGTAAATAGTCTGATCTTAATCCACTTATCACTTAACAAAACAATTAATAAAGTAGATAACAAAAGATAAAAAAACGCTACTCTCTCTCCAGATAAATATATTATTAAATCAGATAATACCAATAACAAAAGTGAGTAACTATAAACATAGACGTTCTTAGAAAAAACAAGAAAAATTAAACCAAAAAATAGGGGGAATAATCTGGATAAGTATGAACCTAAAATTAATGATTGACCAAAAAATCCAGAAAGTCGCTCTCCATGATATTTATAACCTAAGATATTTGAACCTGTAAAATATTGGAGATAAGAGTCTATAACAATTACTGAAAAACAAAATATTAATGAGTAAGTAAATCTTTTAACAAAATAGTTATTATTAAGTATTAATAATTTTACTAATATATAAAAAAAAGCAAACCTTACAAAAAACAAAGATGACTCTAATGATAATAAAGGGTTAGTAGAAAGCAAAGATCTGATCAAAACATACAACCAAAATATTATTAAGAAAGTAAATATTTTATCTTTTAGATAGTGGTAGTCCTTATTGTAAATTATATAAATTAGACAAAATAAAGATGTTAAACTAACTACAAGGTCAGGGAGGAAAGGTCCAGTAACCAAAAACCATGGTAATAAAATAATTAGAAAACTTGATAGTCTAAATAGAAAGTTTTCTATCTTTGAGTTGTTATAAATTGCGATCACCTATTTTTTTATTATTGAGTGATAAAATAAATAAATAAACCGATGAAATTAATATCAAATAAATTATTATAGATACAAATATTCTTTTTAAAAATGAGTCCTTTGATAATTCTAAAGTCATAGGATCAGAGAAACTAATGTCTAAAAAATCTATTCTGTTTATCACTTCATTTATTGGTACCATTTTTAATTTATCAATTTTTTGCTTAACTTCTTTATATAGCTTATAATTATAATTATCATTGGATAATGATACATTATCAGATGTCACAATTTTCCCCTTTTCCTCTTTAATTTCTTCTCCTTTTTTTTCAAATATATCAGAAGCATAATCATTGAGTATTTTATATTCAGCAAAAATTAAATCTGTCTCATGGTTTATAATATTTTCTATATATTTACTATGTGCAGATTTTAAGCTGAGTATAAATTCTTTTAGATTTGAAAGATCAAATGAATCACATTCAATTATTGCTTTTAATGCATCTAATTTCAATTTATATTTAAAACAATGAGATTCAATAATTTTAGTTATGCTGTCATCAGTTAAACCCTTAATTATGTAATCTTCTTTTAATTTAATATGGGAAGAATTAAATATGTTATTTTGAAATGGATCTATTCCTAGTCCCAAATCAGTTAGGATAGTATAGTAGTGTCTAAAAATTACCTCGTATTTTAATTTGTTTAAAATAAACATATCAAACTCTCTATCGTTTATATCTATGGTAATTTCAGTATATAAAATTTGTTTATCTTCAGTCTTAGTTTCATAAGAAAGCAAATAATAAATTACTAAAATATAAAAAATAGTTAAAGCTAAGAAAACAAGTAAGTATTTTTTTAATAAATTTAGATACATTTCAATTTTTTATTTTTTCTTATAAATTAATATTAGATTTCTTAAGTATATAATTATACCAAAACTTTGACCAAGTATAATTACTGGGTCTTTTCTAAAAATAGCATATGTTAACAAGCCTAATCCACCAAAAATACTCAAATACCAAAAAGATATAGGAATGGAACTTTCACCAATTTTTTCTGAGTAAACCCATTGGATAATAAATCTTGAAGCAAACAATCCCTGACCTAAAAAACCCACAATCAAGAAAAAAATTTCAATTTGAGAAAGAGAAGATAAATGATTGACCATATTATTTTTTTTTAATCATTTTTTTTACTTTTATAATATCTCTTATACCCCATAATAATCTTGAAAGAGTACCATAATTTGATTTACCATTGAGTCTTGCTCTGTGATTTACATTCATATACTTTATTTTATAACCATTTCCAATAAATAATGCTGGTAAAAATCTATGAATACCATTGAAAAAAACAAAACTGAGAAATATTTTTTTTTTGAAAATTTTAAGTGAGCAACCTGTATCGGGGCATTTATCTTTTAAGATTAATGATCTAATATTATTTGCTAATTTAGAAGATACAATTTTAACTAAATTATCCTTTCTCTTAAGTCTAATTCCAGAAACCATGGAATAATCATGATTATTAAAATAAAACTCAGCAATTGTTGGTATATCTAAAGGATCATTTTGCAAATCTGCATCTATAGTAACAATATTTTCAAATCTTGTTTTTTTAATACCAATTAAAATAGATTTACTTTGACCTTGATTTTCAAGATTTTTATAAATTCTAACATCTTTTATATGTGAATATTTTGAAACAACATCAAAAGTGTTATCAGTGCTACAATCATCAATAATTATAATTTCGTAAATATATCTATTGTGTTGAAGAGCTTTATTAATCTCTTCAATTAAAATGAGAATATTTTTTTCTTCGTTGTAAGCTGGTATAACAATTGAAAAGCTATTCATAATTAAATCAATATTTGTTATTAATAAAAAGTGTCATTTACTTTTATATCAAATCTTTCATTATGATTAAAATGGTAATCGTTAATTTGAATTACACTATCTATTGTTTTAATTAGGATTTCTTCTTTAGTTATTTTTAAAATACTTCCAGTGGGATTATTAAATGTCTTAAAGTTTTTCACTAGTTTTGATTTAACAAAAAAAACTTCTTTATCATATATTCTTGCTCTTGCTATTGGTCCTGGATAAGTAATTGATCTAATAAAATTAAAAATTTGTCTACTAGTCCAATCCCATGAAATATACTCATCTCCATGAGTTCTTTTTTTAAAATAAGATCCAATTGGATCAATTTTAACTTGTGGTTTTCGTTTAACTTTATTACTTTTAATTAAATTTATACTTTTTAAAAGTAATTTAGAGCAATTGAAATAAGCAGTTTTTAGTAAACTAGCATAATCATCCATATCAGTTATTCTAAATTTCTCTTGTAAAATTATGTCTCCAGTATCAATCCCTTCATCAATGTAATGAACTGTTATCCCAAAATATTTTTCATCATTAATTAGCGCCCAATTAAGTACATTTCTTCCTCTGTAGAAAGGTAAAGCTCCTGCATGACAATTAATAAAACCTTTAGATGTTAAATTAATTAATTTTTTTTTTATAATTTGATCAAATGACATAGAAATTAAAAGATCACAATTATAGCTATTAATTTTTTTTATAGTCTTTGAACTATTAATTTCTTTAACAGAAAAAAAATCAATATTATTTTCTTTTGCAATCTTTTTTAGATTAATGTCAGGATTTACATACCTGGGAACAATGAACTTAACAAAACAATCTTCAGTTAAAAGAATTTTTTTAAGAGCTTCATGAGACCATGGCCCATCCCCAAAATAACCAATATTCATTTTATATTTTGTAAACTTAATATAATATTTAAATCCTGGCAACGACCTACTCTTCCATACCTTAGGGCATAGTACCATCGGCGCTAACAGCTTTCACGTTCGAGTTCGGGATGGAATCGGGTGTTTATCTGTTGCTATTGTCACCAGGAAACTAATAAGTAAAAAACTTTTCTCTGTACGATTATTGTAATCAAGCCAATTGAGTTATTAGTATTGGTTAGCTTCATGCATTACTGCACTTCCACATCCAACCTATCAACGTGGTGGTCTTCCACGACTCTAATGGGGAAATCTAGTATTCAGGTGGGTTTCCCGCTTAGATGCTTTCAGCGGTTATCCCGTCCGTACATAGCTACCCAGCGATGCTCCTGGCGGAACAACTGGTACACCAGAGGTACGTTCATCCCGGTCCTCTCGTACTAGGGACAAATCCTGTCAAATTTCCAACTCGTATAGCAGATAGGGACCGAACTGTCTCACGACGTTCTGAACCCAGCTCACGTACCACTTTAATTGGCGAACAGCCAAACCCTTGGGACCTTCTCCAGCCCCAGGATGTGATGAGCCGACATCGAGGTGCCAAACACCCCCGTCGATATGGACTCTTGGGGGGTATCAGCCTGTTATCCCCGGCGTACCTTTTATCCGTTGAGCGATGGCCCTTCCACGCGGAACCACCGGATCACTATGACCGTCTTTCGACTCTGCTCGACATGTACGTCTCGCAGTCAGGCAGGCTTATGCCATTGCACTCTAAAGCTGATTTCCGACCAGCCTGAGCCTACCATCGCGCGCCTCCGTTACTCTTTAGGAGGCGACCGCCCCAGTCAAACTACCCACCATACAGGGTCCCACATCCAGATAATGGATGATGGTTAGATATCAAAAAAATAAAGGGTGGTGTTTCATCTTTTGACTCCACAAAAGCTAGCGCTTCTGCTTCAAAGTCTACCACCTAGCCTACACATTATTTTCCTAATACCACTGTAAAGCTATAGTAAAGGTGCACGGGGTCTTTCCGTCTAACTACACGTACTCCGCATCTTCACGGAGAATTCAATTTCGCTGAGTTGATGTTGGAGACAGCGGAGAAATCGTTACGCCATTCATGCGGGTCAGAACTTACCTGACAAGGAATTTCGCTACCTTAGGACCGTTATAGTTACGGCCGCCGTTCACCGGGGCTTCATTTTAGAGCTTGCACTCCACCATTTAACCTTCCGGCACCGGGCAGGCGTCAGTCCCTATACATCGTCTTACGACTTAGCAGAGACCTGTGTTTTTGATAAACAGTCGCTTCTCCCTATTCTGTGCCACCAATTCATAGTTGCCTAAAAATTGGTCCCTCTTATTCCGAAGTTACAAGGGCATTTTGCCGAGTTCCTTCAACATCATTCTCTCAAGCGCCTTGGTATACTCTACCTTCCTACCTGTGTCGGTTTTGGTACGATCTATACTCTGTGGCTATTTCCAGGAACCACTTCACTGCATCTTCAATCCAATAAGAAAATACAATTTACATGATCCGTCAACTCACAGAAGGTACAGGAATATTAACCTGTTTCCCATCGACTACGCATTTCTGCCTCGCCTTAGGGGTCGACTAACCCTGCGCAGATTAGCTTTACGCAGGAAACCTTAGGATTTCGGCGAGAGTGTCTCTCACACTCTTTATCGCTACTCATGTCAGCATTCGCACTTCTGATACCTCCAGCATTTTTTTCAAAACACCTTCAACGGCTTACAGAACGCTCCGCTACCCCTTATAAATATCGCAATATTTATAAAGTCACAGTTTCGGCAAATGGCTTGAGCCCCGGTACATCTTCGTCGCGGAAAGTCTTAATTAGAACAGTGAGCTGTTACGCTATCTTTAAAGGATGGCTGCTTCTAAGCCAACCTCCTGCCTGTCTTGGACTTTCTACATACTTTCCCACTTAGCCATTATTTGGGGGCCTTAACTGGTGATCTGGGCTGTTTCCCTCTCGACTATAGACCTTAGCACCTATAGTCTGTCTGCTGTGCATAGAGTATCGGTATTCAGAGTTTGGTTAGGTTTGGTAGGAATCGCTTCCCCCTAGCCCATCCAGTGCTTTACCCCCGATATCATTCACACAACGCACTACCTAAATAGTTTTCGCGGAGAACTAGCTATAGCGGAATTTGGTTGGCCTTTCACCCCTTAACACAAGTCATCCAAAAACATTTCAACGTTTCCTGGTTCGGTCCTCCGATGCATGTTA
Organism: uncultured Alphaproteobacteria bacterium; assembly: GCA_902596365.1. Classification (GTDB taxonomy): domain Bacteria; phylum Pseudomonadota; class Alphaproteobacteria; order HIMB59; genus CACPNW01. The sequence goes on along the minus strand of CACJTT010000002.1, from coordinate 89,707 downwards.
CTGCATCTTCAACCTGCTCATATTAAGCTCATCCCGCTTCGAGTCTAATCCATACAACTAACGCCCTATTAAGACTTGGTTTCCCTACGCCTACACCTTACGGCTTAAGCTTGCTGCATAGACTAAGTCGCTGACCCATTATACAAAAGGTATGCCATCACTTCTCAAGGAAGCTCTGACTGCTTGTAGGCATTCGGTTTCAGATACTATTTCATTCCCCCTATCGGGGTGCTTTTCACCTTTCCCTCACGGTACTAGTTCACTATCGGTCATCAAGGAGTATTTAGGCTTGGGAAGTGGTCTCCCCATATTCAGACAAAATTTCACGTGTTCCGCCCTACTCGAGAACAAATTTATTTTTTACCTATAAGGGACTATCACCCACTATGGTCTTACTTTCCAGAAAGTTCTAGTTATTATAAATTTGCTACTGGCCTGGTCCGCGTTCGCTCGTCACTACTAACGGAATAGATTTCTTTTCCTCTAGCTACTAAGATATTTCAATTCACTAGGTTAACTCTTATTAACTATGTATTCATTAATAAGTAACTCTAAAGAGTTGGGTTTCCCCATTCGGATATCTAAGGATCAAAGTTTGTTGACAACTCCCCTTAGCTTATCGCAGTCTACCACGTCCTTCATCGTCTCTTGATGCCAAGGCATCCACTAAATGCCCTTTTGCGCTTGATTGCAATTACGTACAGAGAAAAATTTTGTACGCATTTAATCAATAATAAAATTATTTTGATCAGTTATTAGTTTCATATTTACTATGTTAAAGAAAAAATAAGATATGATATTAGAAGTATGGTGGAGGATAGCGGGATCGAACCGCTGACCTCCTGAATGCAAATCAGGCGCTCTCCCAGCTGAGCTAATCCCCCGATTGAATGGTGGGCCGAGGAAGACTTGAACTTCCGACCTCACGCTTATCAAGCGCGCGCTCTAACCAACTGAGCTACCGGCCCAGTTTGATTAAGGAAACAACACCTAGCACTTAGCTAATATTATAAAGAGATAAATAGACAACAACCCGGATGATTGCCAAAGCAAACATCAATATCCTTAGAAAGGAGGTGATCCAACCGCAGGTTCCCCTACGGTTACCTTGTTACGACTTCGCCCCAGTCGCTGACCCTACCGTGGACGGCTGCTTCCTTACGGTTAGCGCACCGGCTTAAGGTAAAACCAACTCCCATGGCGTGACGGGCGGTGTGTACAAGGCCCGAGAACGTATTCACCGTAGCACGCTGATCTACGATTACTAGCGATTCCAACTTCATGGACTCGAGTTGCAGAGTCCAATCCGAACTGAGATGGTTTTTTGGGATTAGCTTTACTTTGCAGTATTGCTGCCCACTGTCACCACCATTGTAGCACGTGTGTAGCCCAGACCGTAAGGGCCATGAGGACTTGACGTCATCCCCGCCTTCCTCCAGCTTATCACCGGCAGTTTTTTTAGAGTGCCCAGCTTAACCTGCTGGCAACTAAAAATGAGGGTTGCGCTCGTTGCGGGACTTAACCCAACATCTCACGACACGAGCTGACGACAGCCATGCAGCACCTGTGTGTGTGCCAGCCGAACTGAAGAATTACGATTCTGTAATTCAAACACACCATGTCAAGGTCTGGTAAGGTTCTTCGCGTTGCTTCGAATTAAACCACATGCTCCACCGCTTGTGCGGGCCCCCGTCAATTTATTTGAGTTTTAATCTTGCGACCGTACTTCCCAGGCGGAGTGCTTAATGCGTTAGCTTCGACACTGAAACTATTGTCCCAGCGACTAGCACTCATCGTTTACTGCGTGGACTACCAGGGTATCTAATCCTGTTTGCTACCCACGCTTTCGTATCTCAGCGTCAAAAATGGCCCAGTTAGTCGCCTTCGCCACTGGTATTCTTTCCAATATCTACGAATTTCACCTCTACACTGGAAATTCTACTAACCCCTACCAAATTCTAGATCACTAGTTTTAAATGCAGTTCCTGGGTTGAGCCCAGGGATTTCACATCTAACTTTTTGATCCGCCTACATACGCTTTACGCCCAGTGATTCCGAACAACGCTAGCCCCCTTCGTATTACCGCGGCTGCTGGCACGAAGTTAGCCGGAGCTTCTTCTTCAACTAATGTCATTATCATCATTGATGAAAGAGTTTTACAACCCGAAGGCCTTCTTCACTCACGCGGCATTGCTGGATCAGGGTTTCCCCCATTGTCCAATATTCCCTACTGCTGCCTCCCGTAGGAGTCTGGGCCGTGTCTCAGTCCCAGTGTGGCTGATCATCCTCTCAAATCAGCTATAGATCGTAGCCTTGGTGGAGCAGTTACCTCACCAACTAGCTAATCTAGTGCGGGCTCATCTGAAGGCGATAAATCTTTCTCTTTACAGACACATCCGGTATTAGCTACAGTTTCCCGCAGTTATTCCGAACCTTCAGGCAGATTCCCACATGTTACTCACCCGTGCGCCACTAGGTCCGAAAACCTCGTTCGACTTGCATGTATGAGGCATGCCGCCAGCGTTCGTTCTGAGCCATAATCAAACTCTTAAGTTAAGTAAACTTGACCGAAGTCAAAATTCACGGAACGACCGTTAAAAGCGGAATACTTCTTGTATAAACAAAAGTATTTGTTGATACGTATTCCATTAACGTTCGTAATTTTTAAATTACGAATTGTTGTCTACGTATCTCTTTATTATCTTATTAACTTGTTAAAGAGCATAGTATCCCATCAAGAAAAATTACTTTTAGCAAAATGGAGTACATATTTTCTAAGAAAATACTTAAAAAATAGAGTGTGGCTATAATATTATTAATTTTCCTTGTCAAACCCTAAAAAAAATTAATTTTTCCTTAATTTTCCTTTGATTTCAGCCATTGAATCACTTTAAATTATATTTTTATTATAGAATCGAAAATTTGTTAATAAAAAAATTGAAATACAAAGCGTCCTATTTATGAATATTAGCAAAAATTTATTATTTTCATTAATACTAGTAATACCCATTATTTTCTTGTCAATATTAGGCATAAATTCATCTAGTGATGTTTTAAGAAATCTTAGTTGGGTAAGAGAAAGCTTAGATCTTAATTTGGATTTTTTTGAAACAGTTTTATTTTTATTTCAAAAAAAAGGCTTTCAAGGTTTTACATTTATTATAAATCATTACATTTACTTTTTTGCTTATAAAATTTCTGAAAATTGGCAATATATATACATAACAATAAATATATTTTTTTTACTAATATTTAATAACATCATAAAAAATCTATTTAAAGATGATCAGCAATTAATTCTTTTATTTGTACTAACTTATTTTCTTTTTTTGAATTATGATTTTTTATTATGGTTATCTTTTCCATTACCAGATTTTATTTTTGCTATTAATTTTTTTTTTATTTTATATAATTTTTTAAAAAAAAATTTTTTTATTTTTTTTATTCTTTTAATAATTTCTTTATTCTTAAAAAATACGGGATTAGTAGTTTTATTTATTTTTCTTCAAATTGTATTTTTGAATTTTTTTAAATTTAACATTTTTTTCAAATTAATTTTAATTTTTTTAATAAATATTTTTATGGGAATAATTGGCACAATTATAATACATTTTTTAATTTATGATATTAAATTTGATATATATACATTAAATCTTCTAAAACGATTTGCAGAAGCTGGTTATATCATACATGAAAGACCTTATTTAGCTACTGAAGGATCTGCAGAATTAAAAAACTATATTTTATTATATTGCTACAAGTATATTTATTTTTTTAAGTATGTTGATTTAAAATTTAGCTTTTATCATAATTTGTACAACCTATTAATGTATACACCAATGTATTTTTTTGGAATTCTTGCTATTCTTAATTCAAAATCAATGAATGAAGATTTTAAAAAAATAATTTTAACTATGTTTGTGACAATTATCTCTTTTGCAAACTTTTTTGCATTAACATGGATCGATTATGATTGGAGATATAGACTTGTTATTTTAATACCGATGGCAATACTTGCATTTATAGGCATTATTTCAATTAAACATAAATTAATTAGAAAATATATATTTTAAAATTTTCCAACCATCTCTCCACGTTCTTAAATGAGATTCACGTCCTCGTAAATCTCTTCTAAAATTAATATCACAATTTACGATATTAAGATTTTGTTTTCTTGCCTTTATAAGCATTTCAATTGCAAATTCCATTCCATCTGAATTACAACCTAATTGTATAAATTTATTAACTTTTATTGCCCTCATTCCTGAATGAACATCTTTAATATTTAAATTATGAATTATGTTAGCAATAAAAGTTAATACCGGAGTTCCAAAATATCTATGCAAAAAAGGCATAGCATTTTTTTGCATGTTACTATTAAATCTGTTTCCAATAACAATATCAATATCTTCATCTTTCAAAAAAAATTTGGAGATAAATTGTTCAAAATAACTAAAGGGATAAGAAAAATCACTATCAGCATAAAAAATAAAATCAGCATTCGAGTTAGCAATTCCATACTGTATGTTTGCACCATATCCATATCGATTTGACTGAGTACTATCTAGCAACTTGACATTATATGATTTGACAATTTGTTTAGTTCCATCAGTTGATCCATTATCAACCACAATTATTTCAGCTTTGTAATTTGAGATTTTAATAGCATCTAAGGCTTCCTCTATACATAAGCCAATTGTTTTTTCTTCATTAAGACAAGGAATTAAAACGATTATTTTGAACATATTTAATAAATACCCAATATAGTAATAATATTACCATTTTGATTTTTTATATATATATTATTTTTGCATGTTAGTTTCATCTTCTGCATGCATATATTTTTTAAATCTTGATTTTCTTTAATAAATCTTGATTCATCCTTATTATTAAAAAAATTATTTTTGCTAGGAAAGAAATTTACAATTGCTTTATTATTTTCACATTCACAAATTAAAATATCTTTAGGACCAACATTTATTGCAATATCAGTAAATAAATAATTTGGCACTCTATATATCCAGTGGAAATATCTACTTATTAAAACACTTTTAATAGAATTATCACTAAGTAATTTTTTATTTTCGTTAATTATGTTTTTTATACCTATGAAAATAGGGCCTGCATCTTGTCCAGAATTATTCATTTCATATAGATTTTCACGATTTACATGTGACCAATTAGATAAATTTATGGAAGAAAATAAAATAATTAGGACACTTAAAAATACGTGAATGATATTTGAGTTTTTATAATTTAAAAAAAATAAAATTGAAAAAATAGGTATAACAAAATAGATATAATACCTTAACCATAAAAAATAACTTATTAATTTTGTATTAAAAAAATAAACCGAAAAGAGAACTAATGAAGAGGTCAGAAGAAAAATATATAAATTTTTATTTTTTTTTAAAAATAGATTTGTAATTATTATAATTAAACAAATTAAGATTGAAATGATGAAATAAAGTTGCCAATCATCAATTCTATATTTCCATTTATAAAATGATTCAGCTTTAAAACTAAAAAAACTATAATTTTCAAATTGAATAGGAGACCATCTCCAATTATTAATTTCTCTTAACTTTGAAAATATTTGCAGAGAGAAAAAACTTATAAAAAAAGATAATAATAATGAAGAATTTTTAAAAATGTTTCTAAAATTAAAACCATAAATAAGAAATAAAGGTAAAAAAAGACCTATTGGAGGCTTAAAACAAGCTCCAATACCTAATAAAATGCAACAAATATCTGCATGCTTTCTACCTTTTTTTAAAATTAGCTCAAATGAGGTAAATAAAAAAATTAAACTCCAGGCTTCAATAAAGCCAAAATTTACAAAATACAGTATCTCAGATTGCCAGTAAATAAGCAAAGCAAAAGGCAAAATGTATAAATCGGGCCACCTGCCTATGAAGCATGGTCTTAAAAAAAATAACCAAAACGGAATACTTAAAAAATTAATTATACTAATACTACTCATTAATTCATAATTGAAAAAATAAAGAATAAAATTGATTGGAATTGTAATAAAGTAAGTTGCCTGAGGTGTGGCAGTAATTATATTTTCATAGTAAGAGATTAAGAAAAAAAATAAAAATATTGGTAATAAAAATATAGTTTTTAAATTTAATTTAAAAATAGAAAAAAGAAAAAAGAAAAAACATATTAATAAAAACAAGCGTGAACTAAAAAATATAGAGAATAAACTTTTATTGTTTATTAAATTAAAATCATTTCTGTCTGAGAAAATACTAGATATCCAAAATTCTATGTTAACAAGAGACCATTGTATATGATCCCTGTGGTCACCACCCCAATTAAAATCATTATTGAAAGTTAAATATTGCACATAAATTGAAGGAATAGAAATAAGAAAAAAAATTAAAATAGAAATATAATTTAGTTTATTTTCTATTTTAAAATAGTTAAAATAGGGTAACTTTATATCTCTATAAATACTTAAAAATAATATAAATAAAAATAAAATAATCTTATATGACAAAGGTAGTAGATTTAGGTTGAAAACGCTATGATTAAAAAATATTAAAAATAGAAAAATATATCCATAATAAGATGTGCTATTTTTTTTATACATAAATTAAAAAATATAAACAGTAATAAAACAAATTAAAAAATATAAAAGACAACTAATTATTATTTTAAAATCTTTAGTAAATATATCTATAGGATCTCTAAATTTATTTAATTTTAAAGCCAAAAAATACATCAATAAACCAAATATAAATGGTAATAAAGTAAATTGAAAATCACTACCATATTTAACTATAGTTCTATCTGAAAAAGAAAAATAAATATAATAACAAATCAAAATAAAAGTTAATGTGTAAATAACATTTAATATATTTAACTTAGTTAATTTATTATAATAAATACTATATTCAAAATCTGAGTATCTCTTACCAAAACCAATAATAGATACTGAAATAAATAAAATTATAACTATATCAAAGCTGATATCTAAATTAATTGCTAAATGACCCGATATTAATCTAATAATATAGAATAGGCATAATAGTAAGATATCTAAAAATATAATTTTTTTAATTATAGTAGAATAAATTAGATTTAGAGAATAGTATATTAAGATCAATATACTAAAATGAATATTATTAATGAAGTATAAAAAAAATATATTAATAGCAAATAATGATATTGCAATAAATACAGCAGTATTTTTATTTAATTTTCCAGAAGCTAAAATTCTATCTTTTTTTTGAGGGTTTTGCTTATCTTGATTTATATCAAATAAATCATTCATTATATAAATAGAAAAAGAAGCTAAGCAAAAAGATATAAAGTATAAAATTAAGTTTAGAAAATCATTAAATATTAATATATTTTTACTAAAAAAAAGAGGGACGAATATAATTAGATTTTTTAATGTGTGTTTATATCTAATTAAATGAATAAACATCAATTCACTGAGTATAAATTCTCTAAAAAACGCATCAATTTGATTGTAAGTCTTCCCCTTTCAGTAATTTTATATTTTGTACCTTCTTTACTTATATTTTTTATAATCAACTGCTCATTAATTCTTTGTTTTATAGGCATAGTTTTATGAATATAATCATTAATTAATTTACTTTCTTGCAATAAATTTTTTTCATTTTCCTCAATATAATTTAATAAAAAAACTGAAATGGACCTATTCGATAAAGTTGGCAAGGTAATCAAAAATGAATAATTTATAAAAAAAAATAATAATACAGATTTAAGATTGTTAGCAAAATTAAGTTTTGTGATTAAAAAACCAAAATTAGTAATAATAAATAATAAAATAGAGAAAAAAAGTAAAAGGATAATACTTTCGTAAAAAAATATATTATTTGGAAAAATTGATCTTTTAATAATTAAAGTAAAGTGAAAAATCAAAATAAAAATAATTAAATTATATAATTTCATTTTTTAAATAGATATTTTGCCATTTGAAGACTTCTCTGTTTTACTTTTTTTCTGTGTGGCGAGTTATAATAATATTTATTATGTTTATTCTTTTTATAATCATTATAAGACTCTACTAACATTTCAACATTAGAATATTTTGGGCGCCAATCTAAAACTTTATATGTTCTATCTAAATCATAGAAAAAATCCCAGCCATAAGACGTATAATGCCAGACGCTTAAAGGTGATAAATTTACTTTATCAAGCATTTTAAGAATATTTATTACTACAGACTTATTTAAACTTACAATTTTTGCGTCTGAATGTATTTCTTTTAAAAATAATTCAAGATCATTTTTTAAATTTGTATACCTATCTGTACCTATATTAAAAATTCCACTTATTTCTTTCATAGCTGTTTCAATACTTACCTGAGATAGATCATCAACATGTGCAAATTGAAAGCGATTTTGACCGTTACCAATTATCGGTATATTGCAATTACTATCAATCCAATCAAATAGTATCTGAAAAATACCCAACCTGCCCCTGCCAATAACTGGTCTTGGTCTAATTATAGAAATTGAATTAATAAGATTAGTATTATCGCAAAAAGCTTTTAAAACTTCAATCTCAGCACAATATTTAGAATATCCATAATCGCCTATAGGGTTATAATTTTCAGTGTTGACTAAATTGTCTAAGTAATTTTTGTTTCCAAAAATAGCTGATGAACTCATGTGACTGAAATGTTTTACTTTATATTTACTAGCCAAATTTAATAGATTTTTAGTGCCAATGTGATTTATTTTCAAGTAATCTGAATTTTTTCTAGTTAAAGGTACTAGAGCAGCATTATGATGAATATAATCTATAGAATTATCTTTAAAAATTTTTTCAAGATTTTCAAAATCATTGATGTCAATTTTGTAAAATTTTGATATTTTTTTTATTTTTTCATCTTCTATAATATCAAAAGAAACAACGTCTTCATTTTTTTTTATTAGATCATTAACAATGTTACTGCCTAAGTACCCAGATGAACCTGTAACTAAATGATTACCCATTTTTATTTATTTTTTTATACATCCATTCAAAGTTTCTTATAAGACCATTGTGCAAATTGATTTTAGGTTTATAGCCAAGGACCTTATAAGCTTTTGAAGATGAGCAAAATATATCTTTATTTAATTCAGATAAAACATGAATTTTACTGTTGTACAAATTCAATTTTTGAAGAACATAGTCAACAAAGTAAGCTATCTTGCTTGATATATTTGGAAGATTTAAACTTTTATAAGTTATTTTTTTATTAAAATTTTTAGATAATATCTCTCTTACTGTATTAATAATATATATATACTCATAAGGATTTTCATCAGCTATCCAAAAAATTTCATTTTGAATTTTTGTATTTTTCCATATTAAAATAAGTGCATATGATAAATTTTCTGTGTTTGTCATAGATCTTAAGTTACTGCCATTACCAACAATAGGGACTTTTCCACTAATTATCATTTTAAAAAAAAGATTTTGCCTTTCTGGATGAAATGGTCCATAAAACCAAGTAGGTCTAATAATAAAATATTTTACATTTGATCTTGCACAAAATTTTTTTACAGCTTCTTCAGCTTTTTGTTTTGATTTTCCATAATTTAAATATGGCCTATAAGAAGAGCTTTCATCAAAAGGCTTAGCTCTATTATGATTTACCCCAAAGGGAGAATTTGAAGAAATATATATAAATTTATTACAATTATTGGAATTACAATTTGAAAGTATATTTTTAGTTCCTTGAAAATTAATTTCAAATAATTTATTTATTTTACTAGGATGAATAATACCTGCTAAATGAAATAAATCAAATTTATCAAACTGATTTAAAAATCTTTCACAATCTAGTTTATTTGTAATATCACCGAAATAATAATTTATTTTGTTCCCAAAATTTTCTTTAAGTTTTCTTTCTTCATTTTTTGGAACAAAAACAGTAATTTCTACTTCATTATCTAAGTTTTGAGTCTCAGGGTATAAATCAATACCATTTAAAAAAGCATTAATTAAGTTTAAACCTAACCAACCAGAGGCACCGGTTATTAATATGTTTTTATTCATTAATTATAATAATTAATTTGGTTGCGGGGGTAGGATTTGAACCTACGACCTTCAGGTTATGAGCCTGACGAGCTACCGGGCTGCTCCACCCCGCGATATTGAATTCTAATATTATGAATATTATTAAAACACAAGAGATTTTAAATTAAAAAAAACTATTTGTTATATATATCAAATTTATTTGTAAAAACTTCTTTGTTATCTTGAAACCATTCAACAGTTTTTTTTAATCCACTATCAATATTATATTGATGCTGAAAATCAACTAAACTCTTCATAAGAGAATTATCACAACACAATCTTGATACTTCTGAATTTTCAGGTCTTAATCTATTTTCATCCAATTCTATATCAATATTACAATTCATTATTTGCATAATTTTTTTTGCAATATCAAAAACCTTTACTTCATTGCCAGTTCCAAAATTAATTGTTTGACCAATTAATTTTTCATTACCAATAATTTCTATAAAAAAATTTGCAGTATCTTCAACAAAATTAAAATCTCTAGATGTATCTGTTTTGCCTAATTTAATTTTTTTTGAACCTAAAGCAATTTGAGTAATTATAGTTGGTATTACAGCCCTTAATGATTGTCTTGGGCCATAATTATTAAATGGTCTAATTACTGATACTGGCAAATTAAATGAATAAAAATAACTAAGCGCTATATTATCTGACGCAATTTTGCTTGCACTATATGGTGATTGAGGTTTAAGAGGGTGTAACTCATCAATTGGAACATATTGTGCAGAACCATACACTTCACTAGTAGAAATTTGATAAAAATAATCAATGTTGTTTTTTAAAGCGCTATTGCACAGATTCATTGTTCCAATAACATTTGTGTCAATATAACTACTTATTGCTTGGTAAGAATAAGGAATTGCAATCAATGCCGCAAGATTAAAAATAATATTTACTTCTTTAGTAAGATTATTACAAAATTCTTGATCTCTTATATCTCCAAATACTATGTTTTTATTTGATATATATTTAGAATTTTCTAAATTTCCTAAATTTCCATTTGAGTTATATTGAATTAACAATCTTACATCAAAATTTTTCTTAATTAACATTTCAGAAAGGTGGGAGCCAATAAATCCGTCTGCGCCTGTAATTAATATTTTCATCAATTTATATTTTTTCTTAATACCCTTCTTGGTAGCGGAGGAGGGATTTGAACCCCCGACATCACGAATATGAGCCGTGCGCTCTGACCAACTGAGCTACTCCGCCAAATCAGGAAACTATTATAGATAAATACAAAAAAAATCAATTTTTAGCTAAATTTTTGAATGCTTATTTTTATAGAATAATTCTGCAAGTATAAAATCTACTTCTTCATCTATGTTTATAGATAATTCAGGGATCATTACATAGGGTATTACCTTTTTGCCTACTAATGCCTTATAAGTATTAAGAACATTAATTTTTGAAGCATATATTGCGCCATTTCTCAAATATACTTTTGGTAATTTTGCGATAGGTTTCATGTTTTCTCTTTCTTGCTCAATATAATTGACTAATTTATTTTTGATAATTTTTTTCATCCTTAGCGGATGAGAGCCTCCAACATCAACAACACTAACAATGCTTTCAAAATTTTTCTTTAATATTAATTTTTTTAAACAATAATCAATATCTTTAACTTTTCTAAAAGGTGAAGTTGGTTGCAGCATTATAAAAAAGTCAAAATTAATTTTTCTAGTATTTTGAATTTTTTTTATCGCATCTTTAATTACAGGAAAAGATTGAGCGCTGTCGTTTGATAATTTTTTTGATCTTTTAACTAAATGTATTGATTTAAATTTTTTAGCAATATCTAATATTTTTTCACTATCTGAAGTAACAACAATTTCATCAATAAATTTTGATTTAAGAGCTTCTTGAATAGTATAATTAATAAGAGGTTTTTTGTTGAGTAAGCGAATATTTTTATTTTTTACTCTCTTTGAGCCCCCTCTTGCAGGAATTATTGCTATGATTTTTTTTTTCATAATTTAATTTATTAAATTTATAAGTTTAATATTTTTATTAAATTTTTTCAAATTTAAAGAAAAAAGTTTTAATTCTTCATTCCAGTATGTATTTGTTAAATTAGATACATGAGGTGTCATCAATAAATTTTCTAATTTAAATAATTTCGAAGATTGCTTAATAGGCTGATTAACATTAATGTAGTTCAATTCCCTATCAAAGACATCAAGACCAACTGATCCAATTTTTTTATTTTTAATAGCATTGTATAAGTCTTTTTCGTTAACAGTTTCACCCCTGCCAACATTAATAAAGATTGAATTGTTCTTCATTTTATTAAAAATATCACTATTAAAAATATTGTGCGTTTGATCATTTAAGGGCAAAATATTTATAATTATTTCCATTTTATGAATTATTTTAACCAGAGAAGTAAGGGAATAGGTTCTTTTAATGCATGGCAAAGTCACTTTTGTTTTTTTCTTTATCGCATAAATTTCAGACGTAAAAGGTGATAATTTTCTTGCTAATTCTTTCCCAATTGATCCCAGGCCTAATATCAAAATTTTAGAATCATAAACATCATTTAGATATGGAAAAAATTTATCAAAATTTGTTCTATCAAATTTTTTTTTATTTTTTAAAAAAGTTGCGTAATGTAGACCTCTTGATAAAGCAAAAATGTATGCTATTATTGAAGACACCATTGGCTTTATTAATATATTTTTAGAGTTTGTTAATTTGATATTTCTTGATAAGATATTTTTTTTTAAATTGATTTCAATGCCTGAAGAACCTAAGTGAACCCATTGTAAGTTTTTCATTTTAGAGAGGTTTTTTATATTCAGCCTATTACCCCAATAGACATCAATTTCTTCAAACTTTTTTTTTGTATTAACTTTATCAATATCAATAAATACAAGATCTCTGAAATCTTTAATTATACGATTTTTATAATTTTCTCTAAGTTTATACATAAAAAGTGATTTGTTAAAATCATGAGCAATAATCATTAAATACTCCAACCACTGTTTCTAATAAATTTATATTTATTTAAAATATTATTACTAAGATTTATACCTAATCCAATTTTTTTATCATTAAATATAATTTTTCCTTTTTTAATTTCAATTAAATCGTTTAATTGATCTGATAAAAATTCTAATTTTACTAAGGGATATTCCATATAATTAACTTGTGAAAAAGCTAGTGCAAAATGAAGATTTGCTAAAAATGATAAAGGACTTCCCCAAGAATGCATAGCAATTTTAAATTTATTTGTTTTAATATTTATTAATTTCTTAGTATCACTGATCCCACAATGTGTAACGTCAGGCTGTAAATAATCTGAGCAAGAAAAGTTAATTGCGTTTTCAAATTCCTTGAAATTTGTGAATGATTCACCAAAAGCAATAGGTATTTTTAATTTTGACCTAAGGTCTGAATATTCTTTTAGAGATAATGGGTCTAAAGGTTCTTCTAACCACATTATTTTACTATTACTAAAATTTGAGGCAAAATTAATTACTGTTTTTGATTTCCATTTATTTTTTAAAGATCCCATTATTGCATCAATCATAATTTTATTATCAAAATCTAAATTTTCTATTGCTGTGTTAACTCGCTCAATGTCTTTTTTAATTGATTGAAATCCAACTCTCATTTTATAAAAATTGAATTCTTTTTTTTGAATCGCATTGATTTCCTCTGCAATTTTATTTTTATCAAATACAACTGAACCACCACTTGCATATATAATTTTTGATTCATTTGATTTTTTATTTAAAAATTTATTTAGAGAGACTTTATTTTTTTTTGATAAAATATCATAAATTGCTACTTCTATTCCACTGAGAGCACTTTTAATAAGTCCATATTGACCAACAAAGGGTATATTTATATTTTCTAATAAATTTTTATCTTCAATTTTTTTTCCAATAATAAAACTACTAAGATATTTTACAATTTTATCCACAATATCAGGGGTGTAAATACCTGAATAGGTTTCTCCATATCCAACTATTTTTTTATTTGTATGCACAGCTATGATTGTTAGAGATTTTACTCCCTTAGATTGACCAAAAACTTTACCATCTCCATACTTACAAGAAATTTTGTAACATTCGACCTTATTTATTATCATCTTAATTACTACAAATACAAATTAGAGTATCTGTCATTTTATTTTTAACTAAAAAATTATCATAATTTTTTTTTAATTCATTAACGTCTTTAAATTTACTTTTATTGTTTCCCATTGGAACTTTATTTACAAGCCAATTTAAATGATTGAAAAAATCATATCGTTGAAAATATTCAACTTTAATATCTTTAAATCCAGCTATTTTTAAAAATTTCTTTAATGATGAGCTTGTATGCAGAATATAGTGCTCTGACCATAATGTAAAATTCTTAAATTCTTCAATATTTAACTCTTTTAATAAAAAATCATTTGCATGAGGTACTTCTATAATAATTTTTGAATTTTTTTTCATAATTCTTTTTATTTGTTTTAAATATTTTATTGGATCATCTAGATGTTCTAAAACATGAAATAATGTTATAACTTCAAAATCTCTAAAATTTATATCTTTAAAATTAGAAAAAATAAATTTATTTTTATTTAAATTTCTTTGGGGCTCATATCCAAAAATATTATATTTTTTTCTTCTCATTAAATTCACAAAATCTCCATTGCCAGAACCGAAATCAAGAATTTTTTTGTTTAAAAAATATTTTTTAAATTGCTCAAATCTTCTTTTTGCGTCTATATTTCTTCTATTAAGAGAATTTTTTTGAAAAAATTTTTTCTTCTTTTTATTTATGTAATAATTTATGTCTTTATTAATAATATCTTTTATAAATATTAAACCAGTTTGTTTATCTTCATAAACTTTTAAATTTGCATTATCTCTAGTTTTTGTTGAATATAATCTAATATAATTCTTATTAATAATATTGTAATCTAATATTAATTTAGCTACTTTATTCATTAAATATTTAGAATATTTTTAATTTTTGAAAGCTTATTTTTTTCTATATCAGTGTTTCTTAATGAAAAATATTTATTTTTGATCGGTACAATCCCAATATTTTTTCCTATAATCTGACCTTTTCGCAATAAAGATGGCAGAGTTACAGAACCTAGACCAATTAATGATTTATATATAATTTTATTATTTAATTCATGATCATTATAAATCTGCTCATAGTTTTGTAATTTTTCATCATAATACCAATGATCTTGAGTTTCTTGAGTGCCCATAAAAACTGTATCATATCCATTTAAGCAATGAGTATTTATTAATTTATTAAATAATTTTTTTGGTCTAAATAAGTAATTTGGATTAATAATAACAACTAAATCAAAATAATTTTTCTTTTTTTCTAGGCTAAGAAGACTATCTTTTAATACTTCGTTTAAAGTGAAATCACTATTATTAAACTTTGACTTTCTAAATATTATTTTATCACCAAATAGTTTAATTATATTTTTTGGAAGTTTTTTTGGGAGTATAAAAAAATATTTTGAAATTAATTCATTATTATTTATTTCTTTTATAAGATTATAAATATCTTTATATTTTAATAATTCCAGATCTTGAGGAGAGATAGAAATTAAAGCCAAAATTGATAAATTTTTTGGTTGTAATTGGTTAGGCAAAAAATTTTGGTTTTTTTTATCTTCAATATTTTGTAAAACATTGAAAGTATTATTTGATCTTTGAACTTCTTGATCATGATGAATGCCATGATAATGGTAGACTTTTGCTGATGGCTCATAAATAATCTTATATCCTTTGGACAAAATTTTCTTAGCCCATATCCTATCTTCAATATTTGTAACATTTTCATCAAACGGATATTTTATTGCTAGAGATCTTTTTACAGCACTATTTGCATTATGAAAAAAAGGATCTTTTTTTTGAATTTTCTTATCTAATCCAAATGTAATTAACATATCTCTAATATCACTTTTTTTAGAATATGATAGCGGCAATTGTCTTCCATAAACACCAGCAACATTTTCATCGTTGAAATTTGATACTAATCTATCTAACCAGCTTAAATTATATACGATACAATGAGCTGACAAAATGCAAATTATATCTCCAATGGATTTATTAATACCTATATTAATTGCCTTGCCTGGTTTAAAATGTTTAATTGAAACAATTTTTACTAATTTATATTTTTTAGCAATGTCAATAGTTCTGTCATCACTTAAATTATCTACAATTATTATTTCGAAAGAATGTTTAGTTTTTTGATTTACTATAGAGTCTAAACAATGCTTTATCCATTTTTCCTCATTTTTTGTCCTTATGATAATGCTAACTTTTAATTTTTTGACCATCTACCTCTATAGTTTTCGTAAGTATCTTTTTCAATATCAAGATAATCTAAACCATTATCAATAAGCATTTTTAATTTAAGGTCTCTAAATTTTGATAATAAAGTAAACTGTTCTGGAATTAAAGCAAACTTGTTATCTCTACCTGGTAAATTATTATCAACAGTAAAGTGTTTTTCAACATATGTTGCTTGATTAGATATAGCAAATATTGCATCATCAATGCCTTGATAATGTCCTGAATATCCAACATCAAAAAATAATTCTTTAAGTTTAAAAAATCTTTGGAAGTTTATTTTTTCTATTGGGCATGGGTAAGATGAAACACAATGCAAAACTGAATATTTAGAGTCTTTATTAATTAAAATTTTTTTTAATTCTAAAATTTCAGACCATAGAGATGCTCCAGTAGAAATAATTGTAAAGTTAAAAGTATTAAGAGTTTTTTCAATTAGTTCATAATTGTATATTTCGTGACTTGGTATTTTGATTATTTTAATTTTATAATCGTTCAGTAAATCAATATCATTAATATTAAAAACTGAGGTACAAAATTCAATATCATTATCGTTACAGCATTTAATTAATGTAACATAATCATTTTCTTTCAATTCTGCTTTTTTGTATATATCTCTTCTTCCATCCAAATCCCATGGACCTTTTGTGAGATTTTTTTCAAACCAAGTTTGAAATTTCACAATATCTGCACCTGATTTTGAAGCAGATTCAATCATTTTTTTAGCAAGATCCATATCTCCCATATGATTCCAACCAATTTCTGCAATAAGCTTAGTCAAAGTACCCTCATGAAATTAACCTTACTTACTTCTAACAATAAAAGCATAATTAAGGAATAATTAATTTTTCTTTTTTAAAACAAAAACTTGATTTGCGCCAAAAAGGAAATATTTGTGATTAACGATTTGAAGCTCAGTATGAGAAATAATTTGTTTCATTTTTTTCAAATTAATTAGTTCTTCATGATCTTCACTAGCTTCAGTTGAGAATAATTTAATAAGTGAACCAAACTCATGTATCAATCTATAAAGAGGATTAGGAGTAGTTAAAACAATAATTGAGTTTTTATCTTTTAAATATGATTGTAGCTGTATTAAGAATTTTATGGGATTTTTAACATGCTCTATTACAGCCATTGATATAATAATATCATAAAAAGCCAGTTTGATTTTAGCTGGTTCATTTACAAATTTATAATCTACAAAAATTTTTTTTGCTTTTTCTACAGACTCTAAATTTATATCAAATCCAGTATAATGGTCTTTATTAACAAACTTTGTAAGATTACCTAAGTCACATCCAAAATCTAAAATTTCTTTATTTTTTTCAATATATTTTAAAATATTTTTAGTTCTTTGAAATGCTAAAAAGGGTGATAACAATCCGCCTTTCGTTTGAGTAATGATTTTATTTTTTTTCATGAATTTTTTTTAATAAATTGATTAATAAAAAATGAAATAAAATATGAAACACAAATGATCCCAGTTGGTAATAGAATATTTGAATATCTGCCAATATAGTGAGTAATAGAAGCATGATATAAAAAACTTAATAAAGGTAAGATCAAAAGAGGAATAAAAATTCTAAAGTTTTTATAAAATAGTGAAATCAAAAATAATATTAATATAGATAAAATTGACAAAATATTTACAGAATAGTTAATAATTTTATTGATTTGAAAAATATGCTTATTTAAATTATCTGGAAATACAAATTGATATTCAGATATTCCAGCAAGAGGAAATAAACCTCTGTATAAAAAAATTGGGATAGTCAAAATATATTTAATAAAATTATCTTTTATTATTAGTAATGATCTTAATTGATTTGCATTGTTTTGATTTAATTCTTGAAAATATTTATTATATTGATTTTTTTCAAGGATATTTTCAAAAATTTTTAATCTATTATTATAATAATAATTTCTTCCAGAATTCTCTACCTCAAGAAATTTGTAAACTCTATCTTTTTTAAAATTATTTAATAATATTTTGTTGCCAATTTTAGGCGTAAATGAAATAAAAAGAGGTACGTAATCTGCAAAATTAAGAGTTGAATAGACCGCTCGTAAACTTAAGACACCTGTGGCAATGGACTCATTATATCCTGCTGCATTTAGATGTGAATTTCGATAATCAAGTTTGTGTTTTTGCCAAATAAATGGGAGCAAAAGAGAAGATACAAAGAATGAAAAAATAATTAATATTTTCAAAATAAATGAATGATTATTGTATTTTAAAATATAAATTAAAATTATAAAAAAAATGATTGGATAAGTGTAAAGAAAAATTTCTTTAGTCAGGATAAGTAGTGATAATGAAATTGCAAATAAAAAAAGTGAAAAAAAGTTATTAGATCTTTTGCCATTAAAAAAAAAATATAGAAAAATAGAGGATACAAAAAAAAATAATGCTGCTAGAATTTCTGGGCCTACTATCATAATCTTTGTTAAAAAGAATGAATTAATGACAAATATAAATCCAGATATTGTCATCATATAACTTCCACCCAAATGTAATGAAAATAAAATAACACAGCTTAATAAAACAAAGTATGTTAGCATATTGAAAATTTGAATTTGTTTTAAAACTTTAAGGCAAATAGTATCTACAGTGTTTTTTTGCTCATATTCATAGCATTTTTCAAAAGTATTTATCTTTTTCACATCATCTTTAGAAATGAAAAATGATAAAAAAAAAGGATAAAGCGGAGATCTTCTTATAGATGGTTTTTGATCCTTATCATTTAAATCATCTAAGCTAAAGATATTATTAATTTTATAATTAAGAGATAGTTCAAAATAATCTTTTGCATCTGATTTTATTGGATAATACTTTATAAAATTTATAGAATAAAAATAACCAATTAAAATTATGAAAAGAATTATTAAAATATTTTTTCTATTTATTTTGTTACTTGATTTTAAAATCATTATTTTTGTTTATTAAAATTGAAAAAGTAAAACTAACTACAGAAGAAAAAAAATGTATAAATTTCTGACTTATAATAATTAGTATAATAATATCTAATATATCTATATTATTAAAATATAATAATCCAATTATAAATTCTCCAATTCCAATATCCAAAAAAGTAATCAAGAAAAATTTAGAAATATTAATTAATGAAACAAATAAAAAGCAAGTTGTAAAAGGCATATCAATATTAAAAGATATAAAAAGAAGGTAAAAAATTAGAGATGAAAGTAAGTAATTTAAAAAATAAGCAAAAAATAACTTTGTATTTAATTTAAAAAGAGTATTTCTATAATTTTGAAAATTGATTATTACTGAGCTTAAATACTTACCCAAAAAATTAAAATAAGATAAATTAATTTTTTTAGAAAAAAAAATATAAACTGTAATAATTTGTATAATTAATATTAAAAAAAAAATATAAACATTTAAATTCATTAAAAGCAAAAGAGCGGGTGGAGTAAATACAATAAAGCTTATTAAACTTTTATGAAAAGAAAAGACTGCAAATTTTTTAATTTCAATACCATATTTATTTTTTAATATTATGGAGTTTGCAAGTACACCTGAGCCTATAAAAATGAAATTTGAAATTGAATTAATAGATGTAATTTTTAAAATATCAAAAAAATCATTACTTCCAAATAAATTTATGAATATTCTATTTGCTTGTGTATTTATCAATATAATCAATATTGATATGATAATACAAAGAAATAGTATTTCGTAATTTATATTAAATAATAATTTAAAATTATTGTTAAAATATAAATAAATAAAAATTAAAATAAAAAAAATTAGGTTACCAAATTTTTTTATATTGTTTAACATAAAGATGTTATTTTTAAAAATTAAATACTAAATGATTCTCCACAACCACAAGTATTTTTTTCATTAGGATTTTTAAAAATAAATCGTGAAGATAATTTATCTGTATGATAATCCATTGTAGATCCAAGTAGATACATTGTGGCTTTAGGTTCAACAAAAACTTTAGCACCTTTTTCACTAACACACTCATAATTATGGATATCTTTTGATTTAGCAAAATCTAATTTATAAGAATAGCCACTACATCCAGATTTATCAACTGCAACCAATAATGAGTCTACTCCTTCAGGTGCATTAGATAGAATATTCTTTATCTGATTTGCTGCTTGAGTAGTAATTGATAAAATTTTAGACATTATTTATAATATTATAAATTAAATTAGAATATATCCAAAGCAAGTTTTGCATCTAAAGACATTAAATCTTTACTCCATTTAGGTTCCCAAACTAAAGAAACTTCAATTGATTCCAAATTACTTAATTTTTCTATAGATTTTCCAACATTCTCAGGCATCAAATTTGCAACTGGGCAATTGGGATTAGTTAGTGTCATTTTAATTTCAACCTCGTTATTTTCACTCACATCAATTTTATAAATTAAACCCAGATCGTATAAATTAACTGGTATTTCTGGATCCATAACAGTTCTAATGCAATCAATTATATCTTCTTTGTTGATTTTGGAGATTTTTTGACTTGATTTTAAGCTGGATTTATTTTTTAATTTTTTGAAATAACTTGAATTTTTATTTGGCAAAAAATCTTCTAGTTTTTTTTTGTTCATTGCTTAAAAAAATTTTTTAATTCATCTAAAGTTTCGATGAAATAATCTATATCCTCTCTTGAATTATATATACCAAAAGATATTCTAGCATTTCCAGATATATTAAAATATTTCATAAATGGCTGGGCACAATGATGTCCAGTTCTTATTGCAATATTTTTTTTATCTAAGAAAACAGCTAAATCATTAAAATGTATTCCTTTTACATTAAAGGAAATAATAGAGGTTTGATTTTTAAAATCTCCATAAATTATCATATCATTAATTTTTTTCATTTTATCGTAAGCATATTTAGTAAGGCTGTTTTCAAATTCATAAATCTTATCAAGACCAACGTTACTTATAAAATCTAAGGATGAAGAGAGTCCTATTACTTGAGCTATTGGTGGGGTTCCCGCCTCAAACTTTTCATATCCATCTAAATAAGTGCTTGATTGTGTCTCAACATTTTTGATCATAGATCCGCCACCTTGATATGGTCCAAATTTATCAATCCATTTATCCTTCATATATAGAATTCCAAGACCTGAAGGGCCATATAATTTATGTGCAGAAAAAACATAAAAATCTGGGTCAAGATCGCTAATTTTAAGTTTGTTATGAGGAACATACTGACATCCATCAATTAATATTGGTATATTTAATTTTTTTAATTTAGTTTTGATTTCTTCAAATTTAGTAATTGATCCAGTGACATTTGACATATGAGTTATAGACAAAAGTTTTGTTTTCGAGGTAATTTTCTCAAGTAAATCTTTGTAATCTAATTCACCGTTAGGCATTATATTAGCAGAAATAATTTTAATTTTTTTTGATACTAAATGCCAAGGTACTAAATTAGCATGATGTTCTAATGAGGTAACTAATACTTCATCACCATCATCTAAATAACTTGCAGATAAACATGAAGATACTAAATTTATTCCTTCTGTAGCACTTTTTGTAAAAATTATATTTTTAGAAGATGGAGAATCAATAAATTTACTAACTGCCAACCTTGAATCTTCATAACGTTTTGTTAATTTTGAGCTTAAATCATAAATCCCTCTATGAATATTTGCATATTCATATGAGTAGCATTCAGTTATTGCATTGATCATACTATCTACTTTTAAAGCTGAAGCTGCTGTATCAAAAAAAACTAAATCAGGATTTTTTTCAAAAACAGGGAACCTTTTTTTAATATTATCAATCATTATCTTAAGCTACTTAGATAATCTGATAAATTCTGATTAATTTTATTAGCAATATTTTCATTTAGATTTTTCAAATCATCTTCGATAAAAGAAGCGATAAGCATTTTCATAGCTTCATTTTTATTAATACCTCTAGATCTTAAATAATACAAAGCACTTTCATCTACAGGCCCAATAGTTGAGCCATGCGAACACTTGACATCATCAGCAAAGATTCTTAACTCTGGCTTAGAAAAAAAGGAGCAATGATCAGTTAATAATATTCCCTTACTTAATTGATATCCTTCTGTCTTTTGAGCATTTTTTGATACGAAAGTATTGCTAAAATAGTTTGCTTTTGCATAATCGTTGAGAATACCTTTGTATGTTTGATTGCTTTCACAATTTTCTGAGTTATGAACAATATGGGTTTTATTTGAGCAAAGATTTTTATCTTTTAAAAAAAAACATCCATTCAAAGTAGCATTAGCAAATTCTCCATTTAATTCAACATAATGAAAATTTCGCACAAACCCATTAGCGAAATTATATGTGTTTTGACTAAATGAGGAATCTTTTTCACAAACTGTATTTGTAGTTAAATAAAGCTTATTTGAATTGGAAAAATTTTGAAAAACATTATGCTTAACAACTGATTTATTATTAACTTGAATATTATAGTTAATATTATTTATTGTATTATTAGATAAATTAAATTCATCTTGTAACTCAACTTCACAATTATCTTGAAAAGTAAAAATATTATTTTGAAAGATTGTATAATTTTTATAAGTGGTATGCAATAAATCCAACTTAAGTTTAGAATTTTTTTTAACGTTAATAAAAATACCTGAATTTAGAAAAATTTTATTGAAATCGATCACTAAATCATCGATATTATTACCATTCTGGTCTGCAAATTTTTTAGAGTCAAGATTTGTAACATTTCTTATTTCAATATTCTCATCTTCATAGTTCTTGCATACTCCATTAACTATATTGATCTTATAAATATACTTATCTTGAAGTATAATATTTGGATCTTCATCAGTAGAATGATAACAATAATTAAATAAACTTAGATCTGAGAATGAAATATTTTTAAGACTTTCATTATTTTTTTTATCAAAATCTTTTAATTTAATTTTATTAAATATATTTTCTCTTTCTTTTGATAAAAAATTGTCATTAGAAAATATGTATTCCTTTGAGTGGAAATTAAAATTATCTTCTAAAGTCATTTAAATATTTTGATAACCAGATTCCTCTATTTCACCTGCCAGTGAAATATCACCTGATTTAACAATTTTTCCATTACGCATTATATGAACATGGTCTGGACGAATATAATCTAAAAGTTTTTGGTAGTGCGTTATAATTAAAAAAGAGTTTTTTTCATTTTTAAATTTATTTATACCTTCAGTAACAATTCTTAATGCATCAACATCTAAACCAGAGTCTGTCTCATCAAAAATCGCAAACTCAGGATTAAGAACACTCATTTGAAGAATTTCATAACGCTTCTTTTCACCCCCAGAAAAACCTGTGTTGATTGATCTTTTTAACATGTCAGTGTTAATACCTAATTCTTCAGCCTTTTTTCTTAACAATTTTGCAAATGATAAGTTGTCTAATTCAGGTTTTTTTGCATTTTTAAGTTTTGAATTAATAGAAGATTGTAAAAATGGGGTAATGTTAACTCCTGGTATTTCTACTGGATATTGAAAAGCTAAAAAAACTCCTTTTTGAGCTCGCTCTTCAATATTTAAATCCAAAAGATTTAAGTCCTTGAAAATTATTTTTCCTGAATTAATCTCATAATCTTCGTTGCCTGCAAGTACATTTGCTAAAGTACTTTTTCCAGATCCATTTGGCCCCATAATCGCATGAACTTCTCCTTGGTTGATAGTAAGATTAAAATCATCTAAAATTTTTTTACCTTCTATGGAGACATTTAAATTATTAATATTTAGAAAAATCATCCAACACTTCCTTCTAATGAAATAGATACTAATTTTTGTGCTTCAACAGCAAACTCCATTGGAAGCTCTTGAAGAACTTGCTTACAAAAGCCATTTACAATTAGGGAAACTGCCTCTTCGTGATTAAGGCCTCTTTGTCTGCAATAATAGAGCTGGTCCTCATTAATTTTGGAAGTAGAAGCTTCATGTTCTATAACGGCAGAATTATTTTTTGAGTCTATGTATGGAATAGTATGTGCTCCACATTTATTTCCAACTAAAAGTGAATCACATTGAGTATAATTTCTTGCCTTTTCAGCTTTCCTAAGAAAAGATACATTTCCTCGATAAGTATTTTGTGAATTACCTAAAGAAATACCTTTTGAAATAATTTTACTACGAGTGTTTTTGCCAATATGAGTCATCTTAGTACCAGTATCAGCCTGCTGATAATTATTTGTTATTGCTACAGAATAAAACTCACCAATAGAATTGTCCCCTTTAAGAATACAACTCGGGTATTTCCAAGTAATTGCTGAACCTGTTTCAACTTGAGTCCATGATATTTTGCTATTTTTCCCCTTACATAAACCTCTTTTTGTAACAAAGTTATATATACCTCCTTTGCCATGTTCATCTCCTGGATACCAATTCTGAACAGTAGAGTATTTTATTTCTGCATCTTCTAATGCAATAAGCTCAACATTAGCAGCATGGAGTTGATTTGAATCTCTCTGTGGAGCAGTGCAACCCTCAAGATAACTTACATAACTTCCCTTATCAGCTATAATTAATGTTCTTTCAAATTGCCCTGTTTCTTCAGCATTAATTCTAAAATATGTAGATAGTTCCATTGGACACTTAACATTTTCAGGAATATAAACAAAAGATCCATCAGTAAAAACTGCAGAATTTAATGCTGAATATGAATGATCACCTGGAGGTATTACAGATCCAAGGTATTTTTTAACTAACTCAGGATGTGTTTGGACTGCTTCACTAATAGAACAGAAAACGATACCAAGCTTTTCTAACTCTCCTTTATAAGTAGTTGCAACTGAAACACTATCAAAGACAGCATCAACAGCAACTCCTGCTAATACTTTTTGCTCTTCTAGAGGTATTCCTAATTTGTTGTATGTCTCGATTAATTTTGGATCAACTTCACTTAGATCTTTGGGTTTTTTTTCAAAACCTTTGGGAGCAGAGTAATAATAAATATCTTGAAAATCAATTTTAGGAAATTTTATATTAGCCCATTGAGGATTAGGAAGCTTTAACCATTTTTTATAAGAATTGAGTCGCCAAGAAAGCATCCATTCTGGTTCATTTTTCTTTTTAGAAATAAACTTAATTATATCCTCATCAAGTCCCTTATTAGGTCTATCAGCGTCTATATTTGTTACAAAACCATATTTGTATTTGTCCTTGGCGTATTTATCTAGAGTTTTAGTTGTTTCAATATCCACATTAATTCAAATAATGTTTTATTAAAAAAAATCCAGTTATTTCAACTAAAATTAAGTAAATTTAGAATGGTTTCTAAATATTAAGTAATCCAACCTCCTCCTAAAACTTGATCATTCTTATAAAATACACAAGCTTGGCCAGGAGAAGTAGCAGAAATTACCTCATCAAAAAGAAAATAACCAGTATTATCAACTATTGTTAATTTTCCTGAAATTTCATTTTGGTTTGATCTTATTTTTGCTGAACATTGAAGTGATTGATTTTTAATATCATTATCAAGCAAATTTATATTTTTAAAAAAAATTTTATTTTCTTTTAAGTCTTCATTTTTAGCAAGAACTATATAATTTTGCTCTTTATTAACTTCTTTTACATAAAGTGGTTTTTCTTGACCTCCTACACCAACTCCTTTTCTTTGACCTACAGTATAATTGGCTATTCCTTTATGCGTTCCTATCTTATTTCCATCTAAATCAAAAATATTTCCTTCTTTATTAATTTCAGGTTGAATCTTATTTATTAAATCTCTGTACGAATCAGAAGTTACAAAACATATATCTTGACTATCTGGCTTATCGCTCACAATCAACTTATAGTCTTTGGCCATCTTGCGAATTTCTGATTTAAAATAATTACCTAGAGGAAAACGAACATAATCTAATTGATCTTGAAGAGTTGCAAATAAAAAATAACTTTGATCTTTGCTTTTATCTAAAGCCTTATAAAGCTTTGATCCTCTTAAACCCCCCTTTCTAATAGCATAATGGCCAGTTACAAGAGTATCTGCATTTAATTTTTTTGACTCGTTTAGTAGATCTGAAAATTTTACTGTTTGATTACATTTTATACAGGGTACTGGAGTTTCGCCATTAGCATAAGATTCTACAAAATTACTAATTACCCCATTATAAAACTTATCTTGAAAGTCTAATACATAATGAGGAAAATCGTATTGATTTGCTACTTTTTGAGCATCATCAATATCAACGCCAGCACAACAAGATTTTGCTTTTAATGTATTTTTTTGATTATAGAGCCTTAATGTGATGCCAGTAACATCATAACCTTCTTTTTTAAGTTTTACGGCAGCTACTGAACTATCTACACCTCCAGACATCGCAACTATAATCTTTGTATCTTTTTCCGCTTTGTCAAAACCGAGAGAATTCATAATAATTATTAATCTATATTTACAAATTCCATTTAGTTCAATAATAGCTTTTTGAAATGGTAGATTTATTGATATCTGGCCCTGAAGGCAAAATTGAAGCAAAATATTCTCATAATAAAGATTTACAGTCCCCAATTGCAATAATATTGCATCCCGATCCATCTCGTGGAGGAACAATGAACACTAAAATTGTTTTTAAATTATACAAAATTTTTACTGCAAATGGATTTTCAACTATAAGATTTAACTTTAGGGGAGTTGGCAAAAGTGAAGGTGTCTATGATAATGGAGAGGGAGAATTAAGTGATGCTGCAAGTGTTCTAGATTGGCTTCAACAATATAATACTAACTCTAAAATTTGTTGGGTGGTGGGATTTTCATTTGGGGCATGGGTTGCAATGCAATTATTAATGCGCAGACCTGAAATTAATGGATTTGTAAGTGTTTCACCTCCTGCTAACATAAGAGATTTTAGTTTTTTAGCTCCATGCCCCTCATCAGGACTGATAATTCATGGGGATAAAGATAATATAGCTTCTTTCGATTCTACAAAAATATTAGCTGAAAAATTACAAAAACAAAAAAAAGTTGATATAAAATTTAAACCTATAAAAGGGGCTGATCACTTTTATGAAAATTTTTCTAATGAATTTAGCGAAATAGTTGATAATTATATTAAAAAAAATATTAATTAACTATTTTAATAAATATAATGAAATTAAAATCAGAATTTTTAAATGAAATATATTCACGAGGATTTATTTACCAATCGAGTGATATTGAAAATTTAGACTCTTTAATATTAAAAAAAAAAATAACTGCTTATATTGGATTTGATATAACTAGTGATAGTCTCCATATTGGAAGCTTAGTGCAATTAATGCTTCTTCATTGGCTAGATAGTTATGATCATAAAACAATAGCATTGGTAGGTGGTGGAACAACATTAGTAGGAGATCCATCTGGTAAAGACTCAACTAGAAAGATTATGACATTAAAAGAAATTTCTAACAACATAAAAAAAATTGAAAAAACTTTTGGTAAATTTATAAATTTAAATGGAGGAGGATCAATTATTAACAATTATGAATGGCTTGCTAATATAAACTATATTGATTTTTTAAGGGATATTGGATCTAAATTAAGTCTAAACAAAATGTTAACATATGAGTCTGTTAAAAGCAGATTGGATAGAGAGCAGCCTCTAACTTTTTTAGAATTTAATTATATGCTGCTTCAAGCGTATGACTTTTATCATTTAAGAAAAAACTATAACTGTGTTCTCCAAATGGGTGGATCCGATCAATGGGGCAATATTGTCAATGGCATAGATCTTATAAGAAAAATGCTTAATAAAAAAGCTTATGCACTTACATCTCCTTTAATAACTAATTCTGATGGTTCAAAAATGGGCAAAACGATAAAAGGGGCAATATGGTTGGATGAATTAAAACTTAGTAATTTTGAATACTATCAATTTTGGAGAAATATAGATGATGCAGATGTAGAAAAATTTTTAAAGTTGTTTACAAAAATTAGTTTAGAGGAAATAAAAAAATTGTCAAAATTAAGAGGTCAAGAAATCAATGAAGCTAAGAAAATTCTCGCATTTGAAGTAACTAAAATATCAAGAGGATTAAAATCTGCCAAAGAAGCAGAAGATATTACTAATAATATTTTTAATAAAAATAAACTAGATGACAGAATCCCTACATATGAAATAAAATGTTCTGAAATAGAAAAATCCCAATTTTCAATTTTAGATGCAATAGAAAAACTCAATCTAAGTAATAGCAGAAGTGATACTAAAAGATTGATTAAATCTCAAGGTGTAAGGGTAAATAATGAAATTTTTTCATCATCAGATTTATCTCTAAAACTTTATTCTAAAAATTCAGAAATAAAAATTAGTGTTGGTAAAAAAAACATTGGAATTTTAAAAATTAAATAATATTAATTTTATAGAGATAGTGACTCTTCAAGAAAACTATCAATTTCTCCATCCAATACATCATTTACATTAGAAGATTCATGGTTAGTTCTTAAATCTTTTACTAATTTATAAGGATGTAATACATAAGATCTAATCTGACTTCCCCAACCGATTTGTTGTTTTTGATCATTAATTACGTTTTCTTTTTCTTTTCTTTTTTGTAACTCGTATTCATAAATTCTAGATTTTAACATATTCATTGCATAAGCTTTATTTTTGTGTTGAGATCTGTCATTCTGGCATTGAACCACTATTTTAGTAGGCAAATGTTTAATTCTAACGGCACTATCAGTTGTATTAACGTGCTGACCACCAGCTCCAGACGCTCTGTAGGTATCTATTCTTAAATCTGATTCGTTTATTGCAACTTCAATTTTATCATCTATTTCTGGATAAACCCAAACACTTGCAAAGCTAGTATGTCTTCTCTTATTGCTATCAAATGGCGATATTCTTACAAGACGATGTATTCCACTCTCTCTTTTTAGCCAACCGTAGGCATAATTTTTTTCTATTTTAATAGTTGTTGATTTTATTCCAGCCTCTTCTCCTCTTGTCTCTTGAAGTTGTAATATTTTTGCTTCTTGTTTTTCTGCCCATCTTATATACATTCTTAATAACATTTCTGCCCAATCTTGACTTTCAGTACCTCCAGCACCAGCATGTATTTCAAGAAATATATTATTTGGATCAGCACTTTCACTCATTAAATTTTCCAACCTTGATCTATTAGAGGTAATTAATAATTGGTTTGATTCAAAAAGAAGTTGATCAAAATATTCCTCATTGTTTTCAGAAATTGCTATATTGAATAATTCTTCTATATACTCAAGATTATTCTTAATTGCTTCAAAGTCTCTAAGTTTATTTTCAATATTTTTAATTTTTTGAAATAATGATTTAGCGTTTGACTCTTTCCAAACATCTGGATTTTCACTTTCATTTTTTAATTTTTTTAATTCTGTTTTTAGTGAGGTAAAGTCAAACTCCCCTCCTCAGTAAATCATAGTTACTCTTTATAATCTCTAAATTAGACTCTATTTTTTCTTTTGAATTCATTAATATTTAATTATTTAGCAAACCACCTGTTCCAGAAATTTTTTCCGAACTATAGCCTAACGAGTCTATAACATTAATTTCATTTTTTAAAATGTTTTCTGAATACTGTAGAAAAGGTTCCATAATTGCATTTTTGCTATTTGAAGGCATGCCAGTCTTAGGATCAATATTTATAAATGTTAACCCATTAGGTATCCTAAATGGTTTCTTATTTTTATTAATTTCTGAATTTATTGCATAATTTTTGAATATTGGTACTGCTACTGATGAACCTGTTTCTTTATAGCCAAGAGATTTTGGCTGATCATAACCAACAAATACTCCCACTACAATATCTGGAGAATAACCTATAAACCAAGCATCTTTATTTTTATTTGTTGTTCCAGTTTTTCCAGCTAGAGGAATGTCTAAATCTTTAAGCTTCTTAGCAGTTCCTCTCTGAACAACGCCTTCCATCATAGATGTAATTTGATAAGCAATTCTTGAGTCAAGAATATTTTCTTCATTAATTTCAATTTTGGGAACACTAATATTTGCATCTAAATCGTTTATAATACATTTAATACAAACTTTTTTTGTACTTTTAAATATTTGTTTTCCATTCTTATCATATATACTTTGAACAAAATTTGGCTGAATATTATTACCGCCATTGGCTATTATTCCATATGCATTTGTTATATCAATAAGATTTACTAACCCACTTCCTAAAGACATTGATAAATTATCATCTAAGAATTTATCAATTCCAAAATTTTTTGCAGTATAAAGAATTTTATTAATTCCAACTTCATTAGCGAGTCTAATTGTCATTAAGTTTCTAGATTTTTCAATACCAGTTCTAATAGTGGTTAAGCCATAAAATTCATCAGTATAATTAGCAGGTTTCCATTTTGGTAAGCCCGGACCCTGATCAATCACATAAGGAGCATCAAGAACTAGAGTTGACGGATTAAATCCTTCATTTAGTGCGGTAATATAAACAAATGGTTTAAAAGCTGAGCCAGGCTGCCTTTTAGCTTGTGTTGAACGATTAAACTGACTTAACTCAAAACTAAAACCTCCTGACATTGCTAGTATATCTCCAGTAAGTGGGTTTAAAACAATAATTCCACCATTAACTTCTGGTATTTGTCGAATTACTAAATCATTTTTAAAATTTTCTACTAAAATTATTTCTCCTATTTTAAATTTTTCTTTTTTTAACCATTCATTTTCTGAGAGAGTTAAGTCAATTATCATATTTTCATTTATTTCATCTGAGACATAAATCAAATCTGTATTTAATTTTTTAATTTCAACAACTTTCCATTTTTTTGGAAAAGGATTACTAAATTTTTTAATGAATGTTTTTAATAGATAGTTTTTGTCATCTATCTTACCTATTGCTCCTCTCCAACCTTGTCGTTTATCATAATCTATTAAACCATTAATAAGTGCTTCATTTGCTATTTTTTGTAATCTTGAGTCAAGTGATGTTTTTATAATTAATCCATCAGTGTAAAATTTATTTTCACCATATTTATTAAAAAGTTTTTTTCTTATCTCTTCGTAAAAATAATCAGCTTCATTAAAAATAATATTATTTCTTGCATATAATTTAATAGGATTTTTTTTGTAATTTAAATCAACATTTTTTATAAATTTATTTTCATACATCCTGTCTAAAACCCAATTTCTTCTTTCAATAGCAGCATTATATTTTGTCTTTGGGTTATAATTATTAGGAGCTTTGGGAAGGGCGGCTAAAAAAGCAATTTCATCTAAATTCAAATCTGGAAGAGATTTATTAAAATAATTTAGACTAGCAGAAGCTATCCCATAAGATTTATTGCCAAGATAAATATCATTTAAATACAATTCCAAAATTTCTTCTTTTGTTAAAATATTTTCAATCCGTATTGCTAATAATATTTCCTTTATTTTTCTTTCATAACTTACTTCATTTGAAAGTAATAAATTTTTAACTACCTGTTGAGTGATTGTTGAGGCACCTATTAATTTTGTATTATTTAAATTTGAAATTGATGCTCTAAAAATAGCAAAAAAATCTATACCAATATGATTGAAAAAATTTTTATCTTCAGCAGATATAAATGCATTAATTACATTTTTTGGTATTCTTTCAATTGGAATGAAAAGTCTTTCTTCTTTATGAAAGCTTTTCAAAAGAACTCCATCGGAACTATAAAGTCTTGAAGATAAATTCGGTTTGTAATTTATGATTTTATCATATCCTGGTAACTCAGGTGAAAATTTCCATAAAACTGCTAAAATGATCCCACTTATACTAATAAGAGATATGACTAAAAGGGCAAAAAATAGGTATAATATTTTTTTCATTTATAACAATCTAGATTGTGAAATAGTTTAAAATATGACATTAGGGTCTAATAAAATAAAATACACAAAAAATATTACTATAATGAACAGATTTATTACAATTTATAATGGAGTTTCCCGAATATGTCGAAAAAAATACTTATTGATGCATCAAATGCAAATGAAACAAGAATCGCAGTTACCGAAAATGGAAAATTAGATGATTTCGAAATTGAGTCAAATAAAAAAAATGCTGTAAAAGGCGATGTTTATCTTGCAAAAATTATCAGAGTAGAACCTTCTCTTCAGGCTGCTTTTGTTGATTTTGGTTCAAATAGAAATGGCTTTCTTCCACTAACTGAAATTCATCCAGACTATTTTAAGATTCCTTCTGCGGATGAAAATAAATTAAAAGAACTTGTAAAAAAACAATCATCTAATGATGAATTAGAAGAAAATGATGAAGCAGAAGATAAGATAGAAAATGTTGAAGATATTACTGATGAAGTTTTAGAAAATGAAGATGAAAATACAAAAAAATTTAAAACAAAAACATTAAACCCAAAAAAAGAATACTATAATTTTTTTAAAAAATATAAAATTCAAGATGTTATAAAACCAAGGCAAGTAATTTTAGTACAGATTAACAAAGAAGAAAGAGGTCTAAAGGGAGCAGCTCTTACTACTTTTTTATCATTTGCCGGTCGCTATTGTGTTTTAATGCCTAACAGCATGAATAATGATGGCATATCTAGAAAAATTGGAGATTTAGAAGAACGTAAGAAGTTAAAACAAATTTTAGCTTCCGTAAATATACCAGAAAAAATGTCAGTTATAGTAAGAACAGCTGGAATTGGAAAAAGCAAAAAAGAAATTTCAAAAGATTTAACTTTTTTAATTAACCAATGGAACAAAATCAGAACTTTGACTCTTAAATCTGAAGCACCAGAGATAATTTATGAAGAAGGAAATATCTTAAAAAGAGCTATTAGAGATATGTTAACAGAAGAGGTTGAAGAAGTTTTATTAGAGGGCAAAGAGGGATATGATAAAATCAAAAAAATATCTAAAAATATTTTACCAAATCAAACTAAAAAAATTAAATTATTTAAGTCAAAAGAAAGCTCTTTGTTCGCTGCACAAAATATAGAGTCTCAAATTAATGAACTTTATAGTTTAAATGTAAAATTACCATCAGGAGGCTCAATAGTAATAAATACTACTGAAGCATTGGTAGCAATTGATGTTAATTCTGGAAGAAATACATCTGAAAGAAATATAGAAAGTACAGCATTAAAAACAAACTTAGAAGCAGCTATAGAAATCGCAAGACAGCTAAGATTAAGAGATTTAGGTGGATTAGTAGTTGTAGATTTTATAGACATGGATGATTACAGAAATAATTTTAAAGTGGAAAAAGCTATTAAATCTGCTCTGTACAGGGATAGAGCAAGAATACAAGTAGGCAGAATAAGTATGTTTGGGCTTTTAGAATTATCAAGACAAAGATTAAGATCAAGTTTAATCGAAAAATCTTTTGAAAAATGTAATTTATGCAATGGTTCTGGCTTAATATTAAATTCAAGATCAATAAATGACCAGATTTTAAATGTTATAAAAGAAAAATTAATTTTAAATAAAAATGCAAATCTTATAGTTAAATGTAACAGCGCCTTAGCAGAAAATTTAATAAATCAAAAAAAACAAGAGCTAAATGTGCTTGAGAATAATTATGAATCTAATATTACTTTTGAATTC
The DNA here is from genome assembly GCA_902596365.1 of uncultured Alphaproteobacteria bacterium. GTDB lineage: Bacteria > Pseudomonadota > Alphaproteobacteria > HIMB59 > CACPNW01. The sequence continues at coordinate 55,830 of CACJTT010000002.1, read as the reverse complement.
AAAGAAGAAATTTCACTTCATGAACCAATTATACAAATATCAAATGGTAATGTAAAAGATGATAAAAATTCTAAAAAAAATATTAAAAATATAAGCAAGAAAAAAACACAAAAAAAGAAGTCGAAACCTGTTGAAAAAGTAGATACAAAGATTAAAAAAAATGTATCTAAGAAGAAAAAAGAGTCAAAAAAGAATGAAAAACTAATTAATAAAGAAAATATCGAACATGAAATTTTAAAAGATGACGATAATTCACAATCTGAGGAAAAAACTGGTTGGTGGTCTTAAAAATAAAATTAATTATTTACATTTTTTTTTCAGTTTTACTTTTTTCAAATTTTTCACTGGCTAGTCAAATCTTTGATTATGAAACAGAAAAATTCTTAAATAAATTAATAAAAGATATAAAAACTGTAAATAAATTTAATAAAAATATTAAAATTCATATAATAAAAGATGATAACCCTAATGCTTTTGTAATCCCTAAAAACAAGTTAATTATATCATCTGGACTTATAGAACAATCCCCTGATTATGTATCATTGCTTGCAGTCTTAGCTCATGAAGTAGGACATCTTGAATACTTTCACTTAGAAAAAAGGAAAGATACATTGGAAAAATTTTCAAAGCTAAATTTAATAAGTAATTTAGCCTTAATTACAGGAAGTATACTAGCTCAAGAACCTCAAGTTTTAGGTGGTACAGTAGCTAGCCAAGTTAATATTAATAATTTTTACTTTAGTTTTAGTAGAGAGCAAGAAAGAGAGGCTGATTTATATTCTATCAAGACTTTGCAAAAATTAAATTTACCATCAGAATCAGTTGTAGAATTATTAAAAATTTTAGAAAAAAATGCTTTGGATAGAGGTTTTGATGAAAATTATCAAAAATTTTCAACACATCCAATATTTAAGGAAAGATATGAAATTATTGATTATAATTCAAAAAATAAATTATTAAATTTTAACAAAGATATTCAATACGAATTTAATTTTATAAAAGCTAAATTTATGGCTTACAATGACACCTTAAATCTAACCAATTTAAATGATGATCAAAAAATATATTATGACTCTATTGAGAAATCCAGATCAGGAAATTTAATAATTTCTCTTAGAAAAATAAATTTTTTAATAGAAAAGTTCCCAAATAATGCCTTCTTTTTAGAAACTAAAGGAGATATTTTAAGGTCACATGGTTACATAAATGAATCTTTAAAATTTTACAAAATAGTTTTGGATAAATATCCAGATAATTACTACATAAAATATAAAATATTTTTAGATACAAACACACAAAATATGCAATTAAATAATAAAATTAATTTTTTTTATGAAAACTTAAATTTAATTATTCAATTCCCTAAAAACAAATATATTATTAATAAATTTATTGAGATGGCTAAAGATTTAGAAAAAATATATTGGCTAAATTTTTTCAATATAATAATTAATACAAACTACAAAGACATGGAAGAATTACAAAAAAAACTAAACAATTTATCTAATGAAACTGTTGAAACTAAATTAAAAAAAATAATAAATGAATATAACAATTTATGAGAGGTTCCTTAACATTCAGTGATTATAAAAAACTTATTAAAAATAAGGAAATAATCACTGGTAAAGAAGCTGAAAATAGAATTCAACCTTCAAGCATGGACCTTACATTAAGCAATGAATGCTATGAACTTAAATATAGTTTCTTGAGCCCAACAGGTAAGATAAGAAATAAACTAAAACAATTATCTATTAAAAAATATAATTTATCGAATGGATTAATTTTTAAAAAAAATAAAACCTATTTAGTAAGATTAAATGAAAGATTAAATTTAAAAACAATAATAAAAGGGAAGTGCAATCCTAAAAGTAGTACTGGAAGATTAGATATATTTTGTAGAACTATTTTGGATAAATCAAATGAATACGAAAAAATACCACATAAATATAAAGGTGAAATGTTTTTAGAAATAACATGCAAATCATTTAATATTAAATTTCATGAGGGTGACTCTCTTAATCAAATGAGATTGGTTTATAATAATAATATTTATTTAAATGATAAAGATTTAAATAAAATAAATAAAATTAAAAAATTATGTTTTTCAAACAAAAAAGCTATTTTTGAAAATGGTCTTAAACTTACTATTGACTTATCTAATGATAAAAAAATTTGTGCTTATAGATCCAAAATAAATGCACCATTGGTTTATTTTTCTAAAAATAGATACCATAAACATAAAAAATATTGGGAACCAATAAAACCAAAAAATAAAAGTTTGATTATTAAAAAAAATAATTTCTATATTTTAAAATCTAAGGAAAAAATATGCATTCCTCCTCATCTTGCAGGAGAAATGATTCCTTATGATACAGGAATAGGTGATTTTAGAGTTCATTATGCAGGTTTTTTTGATCCTGGTTTTGGTTATTCTACGGGATCTTTTGCAGTTTTAGAGCTTAAAACTCATGAAGTAGATTTTATTATTGAAGATGGTCAAACTATTGCAAGAATTCAATATGAAAAATTGAATAAATCATCATCTATGCTATATGGTAAAAAAATAAATTCAAATTACCAAAATCAAAAACTTGCATTGAGTAAACACTTTTATTGATCGGCATGAAAAAAATACTTATAATAAATGGTCCTAATCTTAACTTACTTGGTAACAGAGAAAAAAATTTTTATGGTGATACATCTTTAGAAAGAATTAAATCATTATGCGCTGAAGAATGTAAGAAGAATAAAATTGAGTCAGAGTTTTTCCAAAGTAATCATGAGGGTGAAATAATAGAGAAAATTCATTCTGTACAAAATGGTTTTGAGGGAATTATAATTAATCCTGCAGCTTATACTCACACTTCAATAGCTTTATTAGATGCATTAAGAGCGACTAGTAAACCAAAGATTGAAGTTCATATATCAAATATATATGCAAGAGAAGATTACAGAAGAAAAAGTTTAACTTCTGAAGCAGTTAATGGAATAATTTGTGGCTTTGGTGAAAATGGCTATATACTAGCAATTGAAGCAATGAAAAAATTAATTTATAGTGAAGATTGATGACTAAAATAGACAAAACTGACATTGAGAATATTAAATTATTAATAAAAGAAACTAAAATAGGAAATGTTTCAAATTTTAAGATTAAAAAAGGTGATTACCAAATCGAAATATCATCTCAAATTTTAAATACACCTAATATAATCCCAGAAGTAAAATCACAAAGTTTACAAAAAAATTCTGAAGAAATAAATAAAGTAGAAAATATTAATGAAGAGAATATTGTGAAATCCCCTATGGTCGGAGTTGCTTACCTTTCAGCTGATCCTAAATCACCTCCATATGTTAAAATAGGTCAACATGTTAAAGCAGGTGATATTCTTTTATTAATAGAAGCAATGAAAACTTTTAATGAAATAAAAGCCCCTAAATCAGGTGTTATTAAGAAAATAGTTGCACTAAATAGTCAACCGGTAGAATTCGGAGATCATTTAATAATTTTTGAATAATGTTCAAAAAAATTTTAATCGCTAATAGAGGTGAAATTGCATTAAGGGTTTTGAGAGCTTGTAGAGAACTTGGGATAAAAACTGTAGCTATTCATTCAGATGCTGATGAAGGAGCAATGCATGTTAAGATGGCGGATGAAAGTATATGTGTTGGACCAGCATCAGCTCAATCAAGTTATTTAAATATACCTGCAATTATTACAGCCGCTACTTTGACAAATGTTGATGGAATTCATCCAGGATATGGATTTTTAAGTGAGAACCAGAGATTTGCTGAAATTATAGAGGAACACAATATTAAATTTATAGGACCTCATTCTAGTCACATTAAAATTATGGGTAATAAAATTGATGCTAAGAAAATAATGGATGATAATAATGTGCCCACAGTCCCAGGTTTAAATGACATATCTGATAGTAAATTAATTAAAGAGTTTATTAAAAATGTTAATCTTCCTATTATAGTTAAGGCTGCAAGTGGTGGTGGAGGGAAAGGTATGAGAGTTGTTACAAGCAGTGAAGAAATTAACCACGCTATAAATTCAGCAAAAACAGAAGCTAAAAAATCTTTTAATGATGATAATGTTTATTTAGAAAAATTTCTCACAAATCCAAAGCACATCGAAATTCAAATACTTGCTGATGCTCATGGAAATATAATTACCTTAGGTGAGCGCGACTGTTCAATACAAAGAAAACATCAAAAGCTTATAGAAGAAAGTCCCAGTGAACTTTTAACAAATGAAAAAAGAAAAGAGATTAGTGATCTTTGTAAAAAAGCCATCTCTTCTATTGGTTATGAGGGAGTTGGAACACTAGAATTTTTATATGAAAATGATAATTTTTATTTTATGGAAATGAATACTAGATTACAAGTAGAGCATCCAGTAACAGAAATGGTAACTGGTATAGATTTAGTAAAACAACAAATTTTAGCTGCCTCTGGTGAAAAACTTACTATATCACAAAATGACATTAATTTTAAAGGTCATGCAATTGAATGCAGAATTAATGCAGAACATCCAGAAAGTTTTATTCCTTCTCCAGGCAAAATTACTCAATATCATCAACCTGGAGGCCTCGGTGTAAGAGTTGAATCAGCTGTTTATCAAGGATACTCTGTGCCGCCTCATTATGACAGTATGATTGGTAAGCTGATTACTTATGCAGATAATCGTAAAGAATGCATTGCAAGAATGAACAGAGCATTAGAAGAGTATATAATTATGGGCATTAATACAAACATTCAACTTCATCAAAAAATAATAATGAGTAAAGAATTTCAATCTGGAAAATATGATATAAACTTTATGTCAACTTTCAATTGAATAAAATAATTCCACATCAAAACTTAATAAATTTTTATAAAAAAGGCCTTTTTCCCATGGCAGAAAAATTATCAAGTGAGGTGGTTAATCTTTATCAGCCAAAAAAACGTTTTTTAATTCCAATAAATAATTTTCATATACCAAAAAAATTATTTAAATTATTTAAAAAAAATAAGTACATATTTAGAGTAAATAATAATTTTGAAAAAGTTATTTCTCAATGCCAAATTGTTAATAGAAAAGATAATGGCACTTGGATAAATGATATTATTTTGAATACTTATATTAATCTGTATCGATATAAGTTCTGTCATAGTATTGAGTGTTATGATGAAAGTAAATTAGTTGGAGGGTTGTATGGAGTTCATATTGGTAGCTGTTTCTTTGGGGAAAGTATGTTTAGCAATGTATCAAATGCAAGTAAATTCTGTTTACTTTATTTAATCGCTATTCTTAAAAAAAATTTATTTTCGATTCTTGACTCTCAATTTTATAATAAACACTTAATTCAATTTGGAGCTTATGAAATTAATAATAAAGACTACCTAGACAAACTAAATAATGGTCTTTCTTATGAGAGAAGTTTTATTTTTATTGAAGATTTTCAGGAAGTTTTATCATTACTACATCCTAATAGCCACAAATCATAAATAGGATGTTCTAAAGGAGTTACTTCTGGTGAGGAAGAAATCATCCAGCCTTTATAAATAGATTTAGCTTTATTCTTAAAATTATCTATTACATTTATTAAAACATAATCTTCAGAAATCTCATCTGGAGGTTCAGTAAAACATGCGTAAACTTCAATATTAAGTGTTTCTATTTCATTAGAATCATTAACTGAAATAGTTTTTTCAAATAGCTGATTTGAAATTTTATCTAATAATTTAAATTTAGCATAATTCATCTGCAAGGGTTCTGAATATAATTGGTTAGAAAAAAATAATACTAATAAAAAAAATTTAAGGAGACCAAGATTCATAATCCGCCTTGATCTGATCAGGTTTATAATTTTTTGATAGTGGATTTGAGGGAGGAAAATGAGCATCATTTGTACCAGTCATGTTTGGTTTATGATCTTTCTGCCATGAATATTTATGAGAGTAATTTATAGGTGGTTCATCAATTGATTTATGAAGCCACGCATGCCAATGAGGCGGTATTTTAGAAGCCTCAATTTCTCCATTAAAAATGACCCATCTCTTAGCCTTTAAATCATTGTGATTTTTATTATTAGTATAGTATTTATTACCAATTTCATCAGCACCAACTAATTTACCATATATCCAAGTATATATTGTCGTTCCTATACTCATTCTAACTCTATACTTTTATTTTTGATACTTTCCAATTAATTTTTTTACCTGCAAAAAAATTTTTAATCTTTATATTCCCTTCTTCAGTATATTCTGGAATATCATACTCTGTTTTAATTAATGTTAGTTCCTGTGAATTAATATTTAAACCATAAAACTTTGGCCCATTTATAGAGGAAAATTTTTCCAAATTATGTAATGAATGCTCTTCATCAAAAATATTAGCATACAATTCTAATGAACATGGTGAGGAAAATATGCCAGCCTTAAGAGATTCATTTTGTATTTTATCTTTTGTGAGATGAGGCGCTGAGTCTGTTCCTAAAAAAAATTTATCATTATCAGAACATGCAGCTTTTCTTAATGATAATAGATCTTTTTCATTTTTAACTACTGGCATACAATAATGATGAGGGTTAATTTCTTCATTTTTAAATACATCATCTTTTGTCAACAGCATATGATGGGGTGTAATAGTGCCCCCTATATTTTTATTTGTATTAACAAAATCTACACCATATGCACTTGAAACATGCTCCAAGACAATTTTCAAATCTTTAAAAGTATCTCTTATTTGAAATAGCTCTTCATCTATAAAATATTTTTCCCTGTCAAAGAGATCAATATCATCCCTGTTTAATTCACCATGTATTAGCAAAATGCGATTTTCTTTTTCTAATATTTCAAAAATATTATAAATTTTTTTAATATCATTAACACCATGGTGAGAATTTGTAGTGGCATTATTGGGATACAATTTACCACCAACAAAAATATTGTTTTGAAGACCATACTTAAAGTCATTAATATTCAAGTTATCTGTCAAATAACATGGTATCAAAGCTTCAAAATTTTCACTTTCAGAATTACTCTCAATTAATTTTTTATAAGCAACAGCTTGATCTGATGAAGTTATTGGATTTGATGTATTAGGCATTGCTATACATCTTCTATTTACTCGAGAAGAATATTTTGTGACTACTTCCAACATTTCATCTTCTCTAAAATGAACATGCCAGTCATCAGGTTGAATAATTTTAATTGAAGTTGTCATCTATAAATTTCTCACATTCTTTAACTACTGTTTCTGGTTTAATTGAATTCATATATGATTTATTTTCATCAATTTTTAAAGATTTAAAATAATTGAGACTTTCTGAAGTCCTTATTACAACATCATCAATTCCACAAGGGGCATAAATTTTATCATTTGTTGGTCCAAATAAAGATATTACTCTTAGTTTGTTTGCCACAGCTAAATGCATCAGACCGGAATCATTACCAATAAATATATTACTTTTTTTCATATAGGCAGAGGTTAAAGTTAAATCGTATCCAAACAAATCAATTATTAAGTCCTCTTGAATACCTGCAATTAGTTTATTATAAAATTTATTTTTTTCTTTCAAAGATCCAACTAAAATAAATTTAATCTTATTATATTTATCTAATATTAGTCTCATAATTTCATTAAAATTATCTGCAGACCATACTTTTGGAGCCCAATTCCCACCAGGAAAAATCACTATATGCTTAAATGATTTATCTAAATCATGATCAGCTTTATTTTTTTCTTCATCGCTAATTGGTATGAATAAGTTTGCACAATTAAATCCAAAAGATGAGTTTAGCTGCTCAATATGATGAATATTTTGATGTTTTTTAAATATATATTTTTTATTATTTTTTAATATATGAGAAATAGCTGAAGACCTAAAATCAACCACAATATTCCACTTCGTCCTGTAAGTTTTTTGAAAAATATCAAGCCAATGAAGGTTGAATTTCCTTTTTTTAAAAACAATAATATTTTCTATATTCTTATAGTTTTTCAAAAGAGGGGCTGCTGTAGGACCAATAACAAAAGTTAGTTTTGCTTCTTTATTTTGGTCAATAAAATGCCTAATGACACCTGAAGATAAAATCATATCACCAATTAAGTTAGAACAAATAAATAAAATTTTCACAGGAATTTCATTATAATTTAATAATTAGTATATATATCTTATAATATGACTGTGCCATACTTTTATAAAAATAGTAATTCTAGATTTTTATGCATTGAAGGTGAGGATAGTTCTGATTTTCTTCAAAACTTAATTACAAATGATATTTATAAGTGCACAAAAGAAAATATTATATATTCTTGCTTGCTTACACCTCAAGGAAAATTTATCTCTGATTTTTTTATTTTTAAGAAAGATAATAAGTATATAATAGAAATCCATTCTTTTTTCTATGAAACATTTCTAAAAAAACTAAGCCTTTATAAACTCAGATCAAAAGTAATTATCAATGAAATTACAAATTTATGTTCATATTCAATTTTTGGAGAATTAGAAAATAATTTTAATTATATAATATTCTGTGCAGACCCAAGAAATAAAAAAATTGGAATTAAATTAATTTGTAAATCAGAGAACTCTGAAATATTAAATAATATCAAAGAAATTGATGAAAAAAAATATCATGAAATCTTAATTCAAAATACAGTTCCTCTTTCACATTATGATTTAGAAGGAAATAAGTCTTTGCTATTAGAAAATAATTTTGAAAATCTAAATTCAATATCGTGGGACAAAGGTTGTTATGTAGGGCAAGAGCTTACAGCAAGAATGAAATATAGAGCTTTATTAAAAAAAAGAATTTACTCTTTAACTGTTAAAGAAGGTGCTCCTAATATTGAACAACCTATAAAAGATGAGGATAATAATTATGGAAAAATTATAAATATAGAAAATAAATCTATATTAGCAATGTTAAAAATTGAATTGGCAGAATCAAAAATAAATAAAAAACAAAAAATAAAAACTAATGAGGGTTTAGTCTTAGAATTTATTGTTTAAAATGTTTCTTTGATGCAAAAATAATTGGCAACACAAATAAAAATATAATTAGAATAGGAAAAAATATAGAATTTACCCCATAATTATTAGCAACAATTCCTAATGTTGCTGGAGCTCCCATAAAAGTAGCATATACTGCGATAGACACAATTGCTATAGAGGCTCCACTATCTATTCCTTTAGCTTTGCCAGCTAAACTATAAGCAATAGGTACAATTCCTGAAGTGCCAATTCCAAGTAAAGCAAATCCACATAGAGCACTTAAAATAGAATCAAATGTATATAATATGAATAGACTTATAATGGAAGTTAGGGATAGAATAGTTAAAAAATTATAAACCCCTATTCTGTCACGTATCCAATCACCACTTAGTCTTCCAATTACCATAAAAATATTAAAACTAACTGTTGCTAAGCCAATTAAAAAACCATCAACCTGAACAAAATCCCTCATATAAAGAGCACCCCATGCATCGACACTTCCTTCTGAAAGAGCGCTTACCATAGAAATCAATGCTAGAATGAAAATTAATAAGGGCCATATAAAAAATATATTAGTTTTATTTTTTGTATTTTCAACACGGTCTATGTGAAGTCTTAAAACAATAAAAACATTTATTGGTAAAAGTATAATAACGTAGACTATAACATTATTTAAAAAACTTATATTCCACTCCAAAAACAAACTAGTTACAATTGATCCTATTAACACTCCCAAACTCCAAAAAGCATGAAAACCAGACATCATTGATTTTTTTTCTCTTTTTTCAAGATTAGATGCATATAGATTACAGCTTATTTCAAAACTTCCATAACAAAGACCAAAAATAAATGAAAAAATCATAAAAATTAGCAAAGAAGAAATGAAGGGAGTTGGAAGCCATAAAAGAGCTTGTAAACTACTAGTATATAAAAGAACTGATCTTGCAGAACTCATTTTTATAATATTATTAGCAAATACCATGGCAATAATTGAACCAATTGCAAATGTTGCCATTACCAATCCAATACCAAAATAATCAGTATTAATCTGATCTTTAATTGTAGGAATTCTAATAGTCCACAATCCAACAAAAAAAGCTATTATAAAAAATAATAACCTAGTAGCCATTATATCATTGATAATTTTCATAATCTTAAGGATTTATTTAATGAAAATATTTTTTATAAAATTGATTAAGATCTTTTGATGATACTCTTTCTTGATTCATTGAGTCACGATCTCTTATAGTAACTGAGTCATCATCAAGTGTTTCAAAATCAACAGTAATGCAAATGGGAGTTCCAATTTCATCGTGCCGTCTGTAATTTTTTCCAATATTACCAGAATTTTCTAAAATTACCCTTCCCATTCCAAGATTTTGCAATTCATTTTTAATAGCTTTTGCTTTTGCAACTATCTGATCATTATTTTTTTTCAGAGGAATTACTGCTGCTTTTATAGGTGAAAGATGTGGTTTTAACCTCAATACTGTTCGCGTATTAGTATCATCTAAAGTTTCTATAGTATAAGCTTCATTTAAAATAGCAAGCAACCCTCTATCAACACCAGCTGAAGGCTCTATTACATAAGGAATATAAGAGTTTTTTTCTTCTAAATTTTGTACACCTAATTTTGTTGTAGAATGTTCATTTTTTTTAACATCTGAACTAATGTTATAATCTTTTTGATTTTTTGTATGTGAACCTAAATCAAAATCTGTTCTGTTTGCAATTCCTTCAAGCTCCTCTTTACCGTGAGGAAATTCATACATAATGTCTACAGTTGCTTTTGAATAATGTGATAATTCACTTTGTTCCACTTCTATTGGATGTAAATTTTTTTTACTTATACCCTGTGTTTCCCACCATTTAATTCTTTTATCTACCCAATATTTATGCCATTCATCATCAGATCCTGGTTTTACAAAAAATTCTAATTCCATTTGTTCAAATTCTCTAACTCTAAAAATAAAATTTCTTGGAGTAATTTCATTTCTGAATGCTTTACCAATTTGAGCTATACCAAATGGAACTACTCTGCTCGTAGAATCAGTAATATTCTTAAAGTTAGTAAAAATTTGCTGACAAGTCTCTGGTCTTAAATAGGCAAAAGAAGAGCCGTCATCAATAGGTCCAATTGCTGTTTTGAACATTAGGTTAAATGGTCTTGGCTTTGTTAGATCTTTTGATTTACAATCAGGACATTCATTATTTTCTATTTGATCAGCTCTAAACCTAGCTTTACAAATCTTGCAATCAACTAATGGATCAGAAAATGTATCTTCATGACCTGATTGCTGCAGTACAACAGGGGCACTTAAAATTGATGCATCTAATCCTTCAATGTCATCTCTCTCATAAACCATAGACTTCCACCAAGCCTGCTTTAAATTATTTTTTAATTCTACACCCATAGGTCCGTAATCATACAATCCTTTAATGCCACCGTAGATGTCATTAGATTGAAAAATAAAACCTCTTCTTTTACACAAAGAGACTAATTCCTCCATCGAACTTGCGGTCATTTATTCCTTTGGTTTGTATTCTTTTGTTTTTGGGTCTTTTTCTAAATCAATTGTTGTTTCGTTTTGATTCTTAGTATTTGATTTACTTATTCTGCCTGTAAGAGTTTTAAAAAATAAAAGAACAAATAATATTACTATAATTAAGACAATAATTTTCATTATAAACCATATCTAGACCACATTATCATTTCTTCTAGTCTATTAAAAATATCATTGTTATTTATAGAAGATGAAAGTCGTTTTTGTAAAAAAGATTTTTTTTGATCAATAATTTTAATTTTAGCTTTTTTTCCAAATTTTTCTTTAATAATTTGACTAATTGAGCCAATTCCATCAGCTAACCCCAGCTCAACACCTTTTTTTCCTACCCAAAATAATCCTGAAAATATTTCATCTTCAGAAGAATTTAACAGTTTTGAGCCTCTTCTTTTTTTTACATACTCAATAAAATTTTCATGAATTTGCTCCTGAATATTTTTTAATATATCAATATCTTCTTTTTTTTCTTCTTTAAAAGGGTCAAGAAAGCTTTTGCTTTTTCCTGAAGTATAAACTCTTCTTTCAATTCCTATTTTTTTAATTAAATCAACAAATCCAAATCCTGGCGAAATAACTCCTATTGATCCGACTATTGAGTTTAGATCTAAATAAATTTCATCAGCAGCACATGCTAACCAGTATCCACCTGATGCCGCAACATCTTCAACAAAAGCATATACTTTTTTATTTTTTTCTTTTGATAAATTAATTATTTTCTCAGCAATTAAAGATGATTGTGTAGGAGAGCCACCCGGTGAATTAATAATTAAAGCAACTGCAGGTGATTTTTTATCAGCAAAAAGTTTATCAATTAATTTTTCAATTCCTGTAATCGTTAACCCTGATCTAGCTATACCCGCTTGGCCAATTACACCAGATAATCTTAAAGTTGGAATATTGATATCTTTTGAAAAAAATCTCTTAAACACAGGGCTTAATAACAAAAGTTGATCTTTACTTAAAGGTTAAAAGTGTTCAATTAATTGAATTTTATATAAAAAAGTTTATCAACCTAAATATTATCTACTAATTAAATAAAATTTAACTATATTTCGTTTATGGCTGAAATTATTCCAATACACCAACATAAAGAGGATTTTAATGACTGCATAAAAAATTTATCAGAATTATGTAAAGAAGATTTAACCTCAATTAATACCTTAATATTAGAAAAATTAGATAGTTCAGTGCCTTTAATTCAAGAGATTGGTAAATATCTTATTTTATCAGGAGGTAAAAGACTAAGACCGCTGCTAACTGCTTCCTGCTTTCATATTTTAAATAACAACTCAATTGGTAAGTTAAGTCATATAGGATTAGCGGCAGCAGTTGAGTTTATACATGCCGCTACACTACTTCATGATGATGTTGTTGATTTAAGTAAAGATAGAAGGGGTAATCTTACAGCAAATGAAGTCTGGGGCAATAAAACAAGTGTGTTAGTTGGTGATTTTCTTTTTAGTCGATCGTTTCAATTAATGACAAAATATGGCACAATTGAAACTTTAAAGATTTTATCTGATACTAGTGTTGTTATTTCTGAAGGTGAAGTGCTAGAAATAAGTAATGATAAGAACTTAGAAATGAATGAAGATACCTATTTTCAAGTGATTAATGGAAAAACCGCTTCTCTATTTAGTGCAGCATGTCAAGTTGGTGGATTAAGTGGAGGTGCAAAAGAAAATCAACATAAAGCATTAAAATCTTTTGGTACAAATTTTGGTATGGCTTTTCAATTAATTGATGATGCACTAGATTATTCATCTAACTTAAAAAAAATGGGCAAAAATATAGGTGATGATTTTAAAGAAGGTAAAATAACTTTACCAATCATACTTTCATATGGAAGGTCAAATAATAAAGAAAAAGATTTTTTGCAAAAAGTGATTGAAAAACCAGATAGTAATGAAAATAATTTTATTTTAATTAAAGAATTATTAACAAAATATAATTGTATAGAAGATACATTAACTAGAGCCAATCATTTTGCAGAAGTCGCTATAGATTCTTTAAGTATATTTCCTGATAATGAATATAAGAAAGCTCTAATCAAATTAATAAAAACAAGTATAAAAAGACTTAATTAAATCTTAATATTTCTCGTAAGATTTAACTTCTATAATTTGTGAACCAAATTTTTTATTAATTTCTAGTTTAACTGCAGATCTTTTATCATTAGTAAAATATACTGATCTCGCAAGATCAATAAATTTCTGATCAAAAATTTTATTTCTCTCACAATCTCTAATATCATCTTCAATTACCCATAATTTAGAATTAATAGCGATTAAAGAGTCTAAGTGTTGCTGAATATCATTCCTGTTAATGTGATCATCTAAAGTCTTATTCAACAGCAATAATTCATCTTTTACTAACTTAAGTTTTTCACTATCTTTTATATTAAGATTTTTAATGTGTAAGATTGAAATCTTATCTACTAACTCTCCTAATGAAACTGGTGTATTAATAATCATTTATCTCTGTTGTATATATCATCGTAACGCTTAATATCCTTTTCATCTAAATTGTCACCAAACCACATCTCAATTACTATTAAGTTCTCTGTCCCTAGATTAGTAAGTCTGTGTTTAGATCCTTTAGGAATAAAGATATTATCATTTTCTTTTAAATTATTGATTTTCTCCCCTATTATAACCTCTGCAAAGCCAGAAGCAATTAACCAATGCTCAGAGCGATGCTCATGACTTTGTAATGAAAGTTTACCACCAGGATGCACTATAATTTTTTTTACTATATATTTTTCACCCTCGTCAATAATTTCAAAGGAGCCCCAAGGCTTATTTACAATACTTTTCATTATGAAAGTGTAATATATATTATATAAATAAAATCAAAATGATAAAAATAGCGCCTTCAATTCTTGCTGCTGATTTAATGAATATGAAAGAAGAAATTGAGTTAGTTGATAAATACGGAGCAGAATTAATCCATATTGATGTCATGGATGGTCAATATGTTGAAAATATAGCTTTTGGACCTAATATTGTAAAATCACTAAGACCTATAACAAAAAAAAAGCTTGATGTTCATTTAATGATTACTCCGGTTGCAAAATATATAGATGCTTTTATTAAGGCAGGTTCAGATATTATTAGTTTTCATCCTGATGCAGATAAGAATACTAAAGATATTATTAAAGAAATCAAATCCAATGATTGCAAAGTAGGTATCGCAGTTCATCCAAAAATAAATATTAGTGATATCGAAGTATTCTTAGATGAAATTGATTGTGTTATTGTAATGACTGTAGTTCCTGGATTTGGTGGACAAAAATTTATGCATTCTGAAGTTAATAAAATTATTGAGTTAAATGATATTAAAAAACAAAAAAATCTTAAATTTGAAATTGAAGTTGATGGAGGTATCAATTATGAAACTGGGAAAATTTGCAGAGATAAAAACGCTAATATATTAGTAGCTGGTTCATATATTTTTTCTAATGGAAAAGAAAATTATGAAAAAATGATTAACTCCTTAAGATAATGGATTGGGATAAATTAAAATCTTTTTATGAAATTGCAATTTCAAAAAGTATATCAAAAGCAAGCGCTAAATTAAATATTAGCCAATCAGCTCTTAGTAGACAAATTCAAGACCTAGAGTATGATTTAAAAACTCCATTATTTATTCGTCATCAAAAAGGAGTAAGATTAACAGAACAAGGAGAAAATTTATTTAATACTGTCAGTCAAATTAATAATGCAGTATCAAGTTTTGAAAAAAAACTAATTGATAAAAAAACTAAACCTGTAGGCAAATTTACAATAAGCACGACAGTAGGTTTTGGATCGACATGGCTTACTCCAAGAATTACAAAATTTACTGACCAATTTCCTGATATGGAAGTGAGTATAATCATGTCTGATGAAGAAATAGACTTATCAAGTAGGATAGCTGATGTTGCTGTTAGAGTCAAAAAGCCCACTCAAGCAAATTTAATTTTTAAAAAATTCGTTAACTTCCATAATCACATTTATGGGTCATCCGATTATTTACAATCAGCAGGTATTCCAAGAAATATTAATGATCTTGATAAGCACAGTCTAATATGTTTTGGTTCAGGCTTACCCTCTCCTATATCAAATATAGATTGGATTTTAAAATTAGGAAAGGATGGCATAAAAAGAAAACCAAAATTTAGAGTTAATAGTATTTATGGAATGTCTTTGGCAGTTGAAAAAGGCGCAGGTTTAGCCTCACTTCCTGATTACATGGTTGCTGATAAACCTCATTTGGTTAGAGTTCTTCCAAATGTCGAAGGTCCATCTTATCAAACGTATTTTGTCTACACTGAAGCATTCAAAAATGATCGAAGATTAGAGGTATTTAGAGATTTTTTATTTAATGAAGCTAAAGATTGGCATTATTAGTCTTTGACTTAATAAAAAGAATTTGTATAAACCTTGCTAATTATGGGATATCCAAAAAAACACCGTGGTCGTCGTAAAAGAGGCTCTAAATATAGACGCAATAAAAGACGCCAAAAGAAGAAATAACCATCTTTAATCTTTTTCTTTTCTAATCTATGATAGTCTCCAACTGAGGAGAATATATGACAATTTTTATCCCTATTAAAGAGAGCGAAGCCAAAGGAAAAGTAAAAAAAGTTTTTGATAATATTAAGAAAGAGAGAATGATAAAAGCTATTCCAAATTTCTGGAAAACAATAGCGAATGATCCAGATACTTTAGAGAGAACTTGGAACACCCTAAAGGATATCATGAAAAAAGGTGCTCTAGACCCGCTTACGAAAGAAATGATTTATATGGCAGTATCAATGACTAACAGTTGTGAATACTGCATTAGATCGCACACTGCAGCAGCTAAGAAAAAAGGAATGTCAGATAAAATGTTAAAAGAATTAATTGCTGTAGTGGGGATGGCTAATGAAACTAATAGGCTTGTTGAATCCTATCAAGTTGAAGTTGATGAGTTTTTAAAATAATACTAAGTTGTTATTTCAAAAAAAATCATTAATTATTTATAATGATTAAATCATTTTATAAATCTGAAAAATGGGCAATGTGGGCCTATGGTGGAGGTTTTCTATTAATATCATCTCTTTGGCTTCAGGTACAAATGACAGTAGCTATAAACGAATGGTATAGAGATTTTTATGATTTAATTCAAAACGCAGCAAATTATAAAGATAATCCAGATGAAGGTATTAGTATATTTTTTTCAAAAATTATATCTTTAGACTATCTTAATAATATTAACTTTACTAATATTATTAATTGGAATTTTGAGGGAAACCCTTCATTTGCTGTCATAGCCGCTCCTTATATTATTTTAGCTGTTTTTACTTCATGGTTCACATCTATTTATGCATTAAGATGGAGAGAAGCTATAACCTTTAGCTATATTCCTCGATGGCGTAATGTTGAAACTGAAATAGAAGGCGCCAGTCAAAGAATACAAGAAGACTGTTATCGTTTTGCGAGAATTGTAGAGTCTTTAGGTTTGCAAGTTGTTAGATCAGTTATGACATTGATCGCTTTTCTTCCAATTTTATGGGGTTTAAGTGCAGGCATCATAGTTCCTTTTTTAGGAGATCAACAAGGCTCTCTTGTATATATCTCATTAATTGTATCTTTAGGAGGAATTATAATATCATGGTTAGTCGGAATAAAATTACCTGGTTTAGAATATAACAATCAAAGAGTTGAGGCAGCATTCAGAAAAGATTTAGTCTTAGGAGAAGATGATAAAATAAATTATGCAAAACCTGAAAAGCTATTTGACTTATTTTTAGGTATAAGACTTAATTATCATAAGCTTTTTTTACACACTAGTTACTTTAATTTTTGGCTAAACTTATATGACCAATTTATGAGTATTGCATTATTATTAGTAATGGGCCCTGGTTTATTTACGGGTGTAATTACTTTTGGAGTCTTAATTCAAGCAAACAATGCATTTGATAGAGTTCATAATAGTTTTAATATTATTCTCTACAATTGGACAACTATTACTGAATTGAGATCTATTTGGAAAAGATTATACGAATTTGAGGGAAATTTAGATAAATATCTTACTAAAGAAAGTTTGAGTTGATATTTTTAATATTCATAATTATTCCAATCGTAGAGATAATTATTTTTATAAATGTTGGTAATGCTATTGGGGTATGGAGAACTATATTTATTATTCTAATAACTGCTTTAATTGGTATCTTTTTAGTAAGAAGAAGGGGTTTAAGCCTTTTATTTAATGCCCAACAAAATATGTCAGAAGGAATGATGCCAACTGAGGAAATTAAAGGTGGCATTTTTTTACTAATTTCAGGATTATTACTAATTACACCTGGTTTTTTTACTGATTGTGTTGGTTTTGCCGTTTTCTTAAAGCCTGTTCAGAATTTTATTGCGCTAAGAGCAAAAAACTATTTTGTCTCAAGAACTAGAAGGTACTAACGTATCTATTTGTCCTACTAAATCTAATAAAGCAGTTACTTGTTTATTATTTGACGGGTTATCAATTTTTTTAAGAGGTGGCATTACATTATTCCATTCTTCTATGTTATCAGCAATTGAGTAATAGGCTTTTAATAAGCTGATTTGTTCATGACTGCTTAATACATTACGAATACTTTCAATTAAGCTCTGAATAGCATCAAAATTATCTATTTCTTTTTCTTTTTTAAAATTATGAATAATGAAACTTAACAACTTAGCTGTAATATTTGCATCTCCAGTGATAGCTCCAGCCCCTCCTCGTTTCGTGGTATGAAGTGCCATTGCCCCATTGCCACATAAGACTGCAAATTCATTAAAATATTTTATCGTTTTTAGCATATTATCCATATTACCTGTGGAGTCTTTTAGACCTACAACGTTATTGGGATATAATTTTAGTAAATTTTCAATAATATTAAAGTTTATAGTAACTCCAGAATGTTGAGGAATATTATATAATAAAAATTTAAAATTATTATCACCTGTTTGTTCTATAATATTTCGATAATAAGAAATTACTCCATCATCAGTGACGTTCTTAAAATAAAATGGAGGTATAAGTAAGGAAGCCTTTGCTCCAATTTTTTCGCTAAAGTTTGTTAATTGCATCGCATCTTCTAAAGATGCTGCTCCACTTCCTATAATAAGATTACTAGCATCAATACGATTTTCTAATAAAAATTCTATACTATGAATTTTTTGATTAATTGAAAAACTACTAGCTTCTCCATTCGTTCCAAAAATAGTCAAACCATCTAGGCCTTTTTGCATTAGAGATTGGCAATGTCGAAGATGTAGATTGTTATTAATAGATAGATTATTGTTAAGCGGTGTTAAAACAGCACAATAGGCTCCTGAAATTTTAAACATAAACAATCAATAGAATAATTCCGAGTATAATTCTATATATTATAAAAATATTAAAGTTCGCTTCTTTAATAAATCTCATGAGAAATATAATTGATAATAATGCTGCAATAAAAGCTACTAAGGCTGCAAAAAATGAGTGGTAAAAATTAACTGCCGCCTTCTCTTCATTAAAGACATTGATCAAAGATAACGTCATTGATGCAAGTATGATAGGTATGGATAATAACATTGAGAACCTAGCAGCGTTAAGTCTGTCATAACCTAAAAAACGCGCAGCGGTTATAGTCACTCCTGACCTGCTTGCCCCTGGGATAAAGGCTAGTACTTGAAATAATCCTATTAGAAGTGCTTCAGTGTAAGTTATATTTTGCCAACTTTTAGCTTCAATACTAATTTTATCAGCAAAGAATAAGATAATGGCAAAAACAATACTTGAAATCGCGATCAGTTGAATACTTCTAAAATAAAGACTGACATAATCATAAATAAAGTATCCTAATATTATTGCTGGAAGAGTTGATAAAATAATTTTAAAAATAATTTGATCTTCAAAAATTCTAAATTGAAATAAGTTTAATAATAAATAATAAATATCTTTTCTTAAATATACAATTACAGCAAATAACGTTCCAAAATGTACGGCAATATCGGTAAATAAACCTTGATCTTCCCAATTAGTTAATTTTCCAAATAACACCAAGTGCCCAGATGAACTAATTGGCAAAAATTCTGTGACACCCTGAATTATACCTATTAAAAAGTATTGTAACTCAAACATTAATCATAAATAATTTTTGCTAAGTCAGCACCAGTAGGAAGAGGTTCAGCATTTTTATTAGAAAAATATTTTTCTAAAAACTGTAGGTATTTATTGTAATCTTTAAGAATAACTATTTTTTTATTTTTATCTTTATCTTCATCATCATTTTCTTCTAATTTATTAAACTCCGTATCTACATAATTCATAGCCTCCGGTATTGTGGTGAAAGGTCGATCTTGATTAACAACTAATCTGTCATGAAGTTCGCGGTGAATCATTTTAAAATCTTCTGGAGAGAGTGTTTGAGGACTTTCATCAAATATTAGTCGTTTTAACATAAAATTTGCACGAGGATCTTTGATGCCAAGTGCAATTTTATATTTTTCTTCCCATGTTTCTTTTTCATGAAATTGCGCTAGATCAGCTGCTTGTCCAAATTGGGTAAAAAGATTAGCCTTACTCTCAGGAAAAATATTATCTTGCGATGACTCTTCTTCTTTTTCAATTTGCCTATCTATTTCCATTAATTTAAATTTATCTGCAAGAGCTTTATTTTTATAAACTTTTTTTGCTCTTTGATTTAATAGATCAGCCCCAATTTCATTATAAGGCTCATAATTTGAAGCAATCTTACCTGGTAATAAAATTGGATGTTGATTGCAAATTACATAACGATTTTTCTTTTTAATTAATTTCTTAAATTCTTCTGCATTACACTCAATAAGAGGTTCTGGATCGTGCGCTAAATCAATTGTATGAAACCAACCACTATATTGTGATTCACAGACCATGGATAGTGCTTGCAGTTTTACTCTGCCTGCAAAACTTGTCATGTAACAAAAACCTTTATTAGAACTTACATAATCAATAGCTTTTTCTTTATTCATCGACATTTGTAATTGATCCCAGTTATCTTTATCACTTTCTTGAATAAATTTAGTTAATGCAATGGATGTTCTCACATCACTTAGAGCGTCATGAGCAAATTCAATAGGCAAGTTATTAAGTTCTGCTAATTTTTCTAATTTAAAACTTGGATTACCTCTTGCAGTTAAAGGTGTTTTCATACTACTTGGATTAAGGGCATATAAAGCTCTTGCTAAACTTAAGGTATCTCCTCTACTTTTTCTTGTAATGTATGGAAAAAATAAATTATTAAATAAGTTGTATTCTAAGACAGGCTCATCAAAATCAATAATATTATGACCTATAAAAATTGGTTCCTCCTCATCTTTTTTCCATTCATCAAAAGTAGAATTAATTTTTTTCATTAATTCATATGAAGATTGCTCAGCGTGAAGTGCTTCTCGAATTCCATTTTGTGTAGTTAATAGTGCACCAGGCTGTGATATAATTGATGTTCTTGGTCGACAAAATTCATTAATATTTTGATTTGTTTCCTGAAAATTTTCATCAGTTACAATTGCTGCAATTTGCATTATTTGCTCCCACTTCGGAGTGGTGCCAAAAGCATTAGGGCTTTCTTTTTTTCCTCTTCCCGTTGTCTCTAGATCATAAAATATGTATTTTTTTGCCATATATTTCCTTTTTACTTTATTGTTTTGAATTTGAAATATTAAAGATTCTTAATATTTAATTTTTTTGGCAAGAAACAATCATATTTATTAAAAATAAATTTCAATGACTTATAGGTGTTATAATTGTTTATATGACTGAAATTACTAATGTTAAAGGTTTATTAATAGATTTAGAAGGAGTTCTTTATAGTGATAATAAATTGATTTCAGGATCTATTGAAGCCATTAAAGAATTTAGAAAAAATAATTTAAAATTACGATTTTTAACAAATACAACAACTACACCAAGAAATCTAATATTCAATAAATTGCAAGATTTTGGTTTTAATATTAAAGAAGAAGAAATTTTTACACCTATTATTGCTACTAAAAATTATCTTAGAGATAATAGAGTCAAGAGAATTGCTTTGGTTACTAATGTTGAAATTATTGAAGAATTTAATGATTATGAAATTACACAAAAAAATCCTGAAGTTGTCATTATGGGAGATATATATAAAAATTTTAAATGGGAGATCCTAGATAGGATATTTAAATTAGTATACCTTGAAAATTCAGCACTAATTGCTTTACATCAAAATAAATATTGTATGCGTGATGGCAAAATTTCACTTGATCTTGGTCCCTTTGTAAAGGCAATAGAGTATTCAAGTGGAAAAAAATCAATTCTTATGGGTAAGCCTGAAAAAAATTTTTTTTACTTAGCAGTTAAAGATTTAGAATTAATAAAAGATAATATTTTAATGATAGGTGATGATATTACTTCTGATATTGAAGGATCAATAAATGCTAATCTAAAAGCGATTCAAGTTAAGACAGGAAAATTCCAAGAAAAAGATTTGGAGCACCCTACTCAACCACATTATCGCATAGAATCAATAAATGAATTACCAAAGTTACTTGGATATTAATTATTTTCTTTTAGCCCAATAAAATTGATAAAAAGCTACAGCAACAATTGCTATGAATAAGGAAACGAAAGCAACATATATGATTGTTGCAATAGCCCAATAAACAATGACCAGAACCAAGCCTATCCCAGTTATTGCAGCCCAAAAATAAAGTAATTTCTCAAGATATTCTTGCATAAATCTATTTTATACTAATTAAAGTATTTTATCAATTTCCTCACGACTTGGCATTGAATTTGCAGTACCAATTCTAGTTGTAGATATACCTGCATAGCAATTAGCAAACTTTATTGCTTCATTAACTGGTTTACCTTCACACAAAGCAGTTGCAAATGAGCCATTAAAAGCATCTCCAGCTCCTGATGTATCCACTACCTTATTTTGTAAATCTAAAGATGGTTCAAAGTGATTAGTATCTTTATTAGCAAAATAAACACCTTTTTCACCTAAGGTTATAAGAGCATTTTTAATGCCAAGATCTAAAATTTGAGTTGCGTATTTTTTTGCATCTTCAACAGTGTTAATTTCTCCATCAATATAAAAACTTGCTTCAGTTTCATTTGGTGTAAAATAATCAATTAAAGGAAAAATTTCTTTATCTAATTTGGCTGCTGGAGCAGGGTTTAGAATTGTTGTAACATTATTTTCTTTTGCCATTTTAAGAGCATAGCAAACAACATCCATTGGAGCTTCTAACTGTGTAAGAAAAATAGATGAATTAATAATAGTATCTTTAGCATTGTCTATATCAGCTATAGTAAGAGCTCCTGCTGCTCCTGGTACTACTGAAATTGCATTATTGCCTGTCTCTTTATCTAATAAAATAGCTGCAACTCCCGTGCTATGATCATTACTTTCAAAAACATTTTTAATTCCAACGTTTGTTTCTCTATATGTGTTCAGTGCCATTTTTCCATAATCATCATTCCCAATTTTAGTTATAAACTCAACAGATGCGCCAGCCTTACCAGCGGCTACTGATTGATTAGACCCTTTGCCACCTGGACCTACAACAAATTCCTTTCCTAAAATTGTTTCTCCAACCTTTGGAATTTTTCCAAAAAAGGCAAGATCAGCAACAAAAATACCCAAAATTGATAATTTATTCATATTGATCATCCTACTTTATTTTGTTTTCATAGAAAACAAGAATTTATTAAGTTGAAATAAATTCTGCTGTTTTTTTATTAGCTACTCTTATTGAATTTTCAAAATTATTGTTATTAATAAAATCAAGTAAAAATTTTCCTGCAAAATAATCTCCTGCTCCGTGAGCACTCTTAACATTTACTAAATAACCTTTTATATGAATAGGCGTATTATCTTTTTCACACAATATTACCCCATCAGATCCTAGAGTTATGATAACTTTAGAGACTATATTAGATAATTTTGTAGCAATAGTATTAAAGTTACTCGAGTAATCTTCACTTAACTGCTGTGCCTCAATTTCATTAACTAATAAAATATCAACACATTCAAATAGTTTGTGATTTATTTTTTTTGCAGGAGCAGCATTAAAAAATACCTTTATATTTCTTTTTTTTGCTTCCTTAGCAGCTACTATATTAATTTCTTCTTTAATTTCATTTTGAATCATCAAAAAAGAAGCATCTTTCCATAAGCTATTATTGTACAGTAATACCTCTGGGATTTCCAAGTTAACACCTGAAACAACCACAGCGCTATAATCACCACTTTTATTCGAGATAGCAACACTAATGCCAGAATTTCCTTTTACTTTTGAAATATTTTCAAGTGACATATTTTCTTCTTTTAATCTTTTTAACAAAAATTCTGAAAAAAAATCATCTCCAATTGCGCTTATGAATTTAACTTTTATTGATTCTTTATTTAAAGCAATAGCCTGATTAGCACCTTTTCCTCCTAATTTAGGAAACCATTTTTCTGCTAAAACAGTTTCACCAATTTTTGGTATCGCATTTGATTTAATAAAAATATCATAGTGAAGACTTCCCAATACAACAATTGAGCTTGATCCCATATTAAGAGTACAAAATACTATTAAATATTCTATTCGATGTAATCGAATCTTGATTTTGAATTGCAGTACTCAATTCATTATTTTGAATAAGTTTATCAACTAACTTTAACTGTTGTTTAACTGTAGATATATTTAGCTCACATTCTTTGATAGGATCCATATTGGTTGTATCTGGAAAAGTATCAAAATATATTGGTCCTTGATATTTTGATTTAGTTATATGATAGAGTAACTCAATTGTAGCTAACTGATGAACAGAGCCTACCATTAAACCATCATCTCTTTTTCCATACCCATCATTCAAGTGTAATCCTAATATTTGTGAATGTTTGTCAATTAAGGCTGCAACAAGTGCTGGTTGCTCATTAGAATACAATATATGAGCAAAATCTATAGTGACACCAAGATTATGTAAATTTATTTCTTTAATTGCTAAAAGTGTTGTTCCTAGATTTGATAATAATGAATATGCGCGAGGTTCATTTGGTTTATACTCAATACTAACTAAACATTCTTTATCATGTTCAGCAATTTCTTTTATTGCATTTATTTCATCGTCCCATATTTTTTTATAATCAACTTGAAAGCCGTAATCAAAACCGTCCTGACCTAACCAAATAGTTAATAAATTCGAGTCTATTTCTCTTAATGCATCAATTGCTGCTTTTGTTAAATCAATTGCTTCTTGCCGAACCTTTTTATTTGGATTGGTAAAAGCGCCTAATTTAAAAGCTGGATTTGTATAATATCTCATCGCTAATCCGTTTATTGCTAAGCCACAATCATTTGTAATAGCTGATATTTCCCTAATAGATGGCTCACTGTGATCAGGATAATTAAGATCTACATGAGTTAAACCTTCAACTTTTGATGCTCTTTGTATTAATTCTACTATAGTGGGTTTTTCATCACTTGGCCATTTAGATTTAAATGAATTGAGTCTTGTGGCAAATTTCTTTGTAAACATATGATTGTTGTTAAAAATAAATCCCTTTTTAACGTTTTTCTTGTTGCCTTACTAATCTTATCTTTATAAAACTTAATTACTATAATTCATATCGGGAGGATATAATGAAAAAATCACTATATGATTACGCTCTAAAACACGGAATAAATAGACGTAGCTTTGTAAAAGGTGCAGCTTCAGCTGGAGCCATTGCAGCAATGAGTGGGGGATTATCATCAATTGCAACAAGTTCATTTGCAGATGGGCATTCAGAACTCAGAAAAGCTATTCTTAAAATTCCTGGAGTTGGAGCAGGTTCACCTGGAGATGCTGACTGGCAAAAAGTTGGTGAGATGTGTTTAGGTGGAACTAAAGAACGAGTTAAAGAAGGAGAGTTTAAAGGAGTTGAACTAAACTTTATGGGTTTAGACAGTTTGAACCTTCATAATATGCTTCACAGAGGTTTCTTAAAGCCTTGGGAAAAATATACTGGCGCTAAAATTAATTGGATTGATTTAGCTCAAGCTGATTATAATGCTAGACTACAACAGTCTATTGCAACAGGAACAGTTGATTTTGATATCTTACAAGCTGGTGCACCTTTTGAAGGAGACCTAGGTGGTAAGAAATTACTTTCTGCTATGCCTGATTGGGTAGCTGATCAAATTGACTTGGGTGACTATGTTGGTTATTTGCAAGCTCCAACAGGAACTTGGGATGGTGTAACACATAGAATTTCAATTGATGGTGACTGTCATAACTTCAACTACAGAACTGACTACTTTGAAAATGAAGAGTTAGCTGCAGCTTGGAAAGCGGAAGGTCATTCTGGTAATTGGGAAGTTCCAACAACTTGGCAGAAGGTTACTGAAGTAACTAATTTCCTAAAAGGAAAGCAACATGCCGGTTTCCCAGCTTATGGATATTTAGATGTTCAAAAAGGTTGGGGTGGATTTGGTTTCTATTTCTTAGGAAGTATTGCTACAGCTTATGCGAAACATCCGGATAGTCCTGCTTTCTTGTTTGAGCCTGATACTATGAAACCAATGGTAAACAACCCTGCATGGGTTAGAGCTATTCAAGATGTTCTTGATAGAAGTGGAGCACAGCCACCTGATCAAATTAATGCTGATCCTGGTGTTACAGGTTTCAGTCAATTCTTAGCAGGTACTGGTTCTATGGTATCTTGGTGGGGAGATGTTGGATCTAACGCTAATACTTCTGATGAATCTCTTGTTCAAGGTAACGTAGGATTTGATATCTTGCCTGGTTCAGATGATGTGTACAACTGGCAAACTGGTAAATGGGAAACATTAGCTAGTGGTCCAAATTATGCACCTAACATGGCTTATATTGGTTGGGGATTATACTGTATGAAAACAGTAGATGACAACTCGGCTAAAAATAAAGCTGCTTGGTCTGCATGCTCACATATTGGTGGTAAAGATCTGTCACTATGGATGTCAATGTATCCTTCAGGATTCCAGCCATACAGAAACAGTCACTTTAATGTTGATGAGTGGGTTGGTGCTGGTTATACAGAAGCATTTGCATCTGACTATTTAGCTTCAGAAGCGGATTCTTATAATCATCCGAACGCTGCTATTGAGCCACGTATACCAGGTATCTTCCAATACTACAGTATTGCAGAAGACGAATTATCCAAAATATTTGCTGGTCAATATGATGCGCAAACAGGTGCAGATAATATTGCTGCAGCTTGGGACAAAATTACAGACCAAATCGGTAGAGAGAGCCAAATCAAACTCTACAAAGGTTCATTAGGACTGTAGTTTAATTTTTTTTTCTAGCGACTATTCTTAGTCGCTAGATTTTTTATGATGATTTCTTTTTTTTATAATGAGTGAAATAAAATATATAGAACGCGATCCATTATATGTTGTTGCTCCATCTACAGTAAGTCAAACTACTAAAAGAGCTGGTAAAATTATTGTTTGGTCTTCATTTTTATTGATGTTTGTGATTGCTATTATTCAAACTCTACATTCTAATGAAAGAATTAGTTTTGGTTTTTCTAATTGGAGACCAGTTCTTTACGCCTATATCCTTTGGGCAGTAGCAATTGGTTATTCAAGAGTGTTAATTTATGGAGAAAGAGGAAAAAGAAATCTTTTTGTTTTTCCAGCCGTAATGTTCATAATTTCAATTGTGATTTTTCCGTTGTTATTTGGATTGTATATTTCTTTTACAGACTGGAACTTAAGTTCCATTGATGGAAGAAAATTTAATGGGCTTGATAACTTTTATCAAATGATCTCTGATCCTTATTATTGGAATGCATTAAAAAATATGATCTATTACGTACTTGCAGTTCTTGTTGAATTTACCATTGCTTTCTTGTTAGCAATTTTACTAAACTCACAAATACGGGGGAGAAAATTTTTTAGAATAGCATTTTTAATTCCACTCATGTTAAGTCCAGTAGCAGTAAGCTGGATGGTTGGAAAATCTATGCTTGAACAACGATTTGGTCCAGTAGCAAGTTTTGCTCGTTGGTTAGGTTGGGATACTCCAACTTTTTTTAGTAATCCCGTAATCGCAAAACTGACTATGATGTGTATGGATGCTTGGACTTTTATCCCACTGATGATTATTATGTTATTAGCAGGTCTTCAAGCATTACCAAAAGAAGTTCTGGAAGCTGCTAAAGTAGATGGTGCTAATAAGTGGACTCTATTTAAAAATATAATTTTTCCAATAATGCTTCCTGTATCTCTAACAACATTAGTTATTAGAATTATATTTAAATTAAAACTCGCAGATATAATAATCATAGTAACTGCTGGTGGTCCTGGTGGTGCCACTGATAGTGTAACAAGTTTTATCGTAAGAGAATATAGGGATAGATCAAATGTTGGCTACGGCACATTACTATCTTTTGTTTATTTGATTTTTATAGTCATTCTTATGACCATCCTGATTCGATTTGTTAATCGATGGTTACAGCGAGCTTCATAATGAAAAATAATTTAAGTGAAAAAATAATAATATACGGAATTCTTTTATTGTGGACTTTTATTTGTTTATTCCCAATCTATTGGACAGCGACTACATCTTTTAAAACGGCTGCGAGTGTTACTCAAGGTTTATTAATTCCTTGGATAGATTTTGAGCCATCCTGGAAAGGTTGGCGAAATCTCGGATTTTCTCCCGACACTTTGTTTGTTGAGTCTAATCCAAGAGAGGAGTTTTTAGCACGTTTTTTCAATACAGCTTTTATTTCGGCAAGTGCTTCTGCATTAGCTGTAATACTTGGTTCATTTGCTGCATATGGCTTAAGCCGATTTAATTATAAATTTGGTTTTATGAGAAATCCTGACATTTCATTTTTCTTCTTATCACAATTAATTTTACCACCCGTAGTTTTAGCCTTACCTGTATTAGTTCTTTATAGGGAGCTTGATTTACTAGATACTCATATTGGTATGATATTGATTTATACGTTAACAGTTTTACCAATAGTTATTTGGATAATGAGAGATCAGTTTAATGCTGTTCCTATTGAATTAGAAGAGGCAGCTTTGGTGGATGGAGCAAGTGTATGGATGAGCTTTTTTAAAATTGTTTTACCAATAGTTTTACCTGGAATTGCAAGTGCATTTATATTGTGCTTAATATTATGTTGGAATGAATATTTTTTAGCTGCTCTTATAACCAGTACAGACGCCAAAACTATGCCAGTTATGGTTGCCTCTCAAATTTCCTCTCA
This sequence comes from uncultured Alphaproteobacteria bacterium, assembly GCA_902596365.1. Taxonomy (GTDB): domain Bacteria; phylum Pseudomonadota; class Alphaproteobacteria; order HIMB59; genus CACPNW01. Next base: position 27,040 of record CACJTT010000002.1, on the reverse strand, counting down.
AAGTATTAAATGGTGGAATATGGCTGCTATTTCAGCGGCTTTATGCTTGCCATTAATCATAGTAGCAATTTTTTTAGAGAGATATATTGTTAAAGGAATGGCGGCAGGAGCTATTAAAGGTTAGGTATTTAATTTTTTCATTAGGTGTTTGGTAGTCTCATATAATTCTCTATAAACTTCGTAACCCTTATTATAAACTTCTTGATTTTGAAGATTAGCTTCAATTTGATATTCTACTTCATTCCATTTATTAATATCATCCTTATGAACTTCTCCTACTGTACAAGCTGACAGAAAAGCATCACCATATGAGGCGCCTATAGTTTTTTTTCTTAAAGTTTGATTTAATCCAATAACATCTGATGTTGTGTGTGACCAAACTTTATTTTTAGTTCCTCCTCCCACACTAAATAAATTCTTTGGAATAGCATTTAATTCTTTATACACATCAATTACATGATTTGTGCCATATGCAATACCTTCAAATATTGATCTGTACATATCAGATCTATCATGGGTTAAGTCTAAACCAAAAAAAGTACCTTTAGCATTTGTATCATGTATCGGAGTTCGCTCACCTGAAAAATATGGAAGAAATACGATGCCTTTTGATCCTGGTGGAGATTTTTCAGCCTCTTGAGCTAATCTAATAAATGTATCATCACCTGTTAGCTCTTGTGCAAAATTATTTTTAAACCAATGTGTTAACGTTCCGCTTGTTGCTAAACCACCCATAGAGGAGTGTTCTCCTTCAAATAACCAAGGTGAATACCATAACCTTTTATCCGACAAAACTTTATCAGTAACTAATATATAGAACATTGTAGAACCATACATCATCATCATATCACCTGTTCCAATTACACCAACACTAATTGCTTCAGCAGCTGCATCAATTGTGCCAGACGTAACTATAGTACCCTCTGCTAAGCCTGTTTCATTTGAGGCTGTATTAGTTATTTTTCCAATAATTTCATTAGTCCAAACCAAATCTGCAAGTTTTTCTATATCAATTATTCCATCATTTAATTCATTGCTCCAAGCTTGTTTGTTTATATCGTAAAGCGGGCTAACAAATGCAGCGGAAAAATGATCAGTGGTATATCTGCCAGTTAATTTAAAATTAATAAAACCAGTACCATTAACTATTTTATTTGTTTTAGCATAAATTTCAGGTCTATTATTTTTTAACCATAAAATTTTTGGCCCTACTTGTTGAGAAGTTAAAACGTTACCATTAAATTGCATTATTTTTTCTTCACCAATTGAAGAATTTAATAAATCAATTTCTTTATGTGCTCTTGTATCTACCCCATATAGAACTGCATTCATTAAAGGTTCGCCATTTTTATCTAATGGCAGCATACAAGGTCCAATTGTACTAGCAGAAACTGCCAAAATATCTTTAGGGTTACATTTTGACTGTTCTATTAATTTTTTTGACACATAAGTAAAATCACCCCACCAATCTTCCATAGGTCTGTGCTCTGCCCAACCACTTTGGGGCACTATCATTTCATGTTTTTTTGCTGCTTGAGAAATAATGTTACCAACATTATCAACCAACACACCCTTTGTTTCGTAAGTGCCAATATCAATACCAAGAAAAAGTTTTTGCGCCATATTAATTATCTTATAAGTTTAATTTTTTTATCTATTTTATTTATAACAGCAACTAATAGATTTTTTAAATCAATAAGATCATTTAAGTTGCAAACTTCTCTCGAAGAATGTGAATAACGCATAGGAAAACCCACATCAATACTTGCGATACCTTCATTAGCAAATTGTACATATGAAGCATCGGTTAAAATTCCTGATGCTACACTTCTTTGAAGATTAATTTTCTTAGTTTTTGCAACTTTTTCAAAAATTTCTATTATTGCAGGATGAGGTATAACACCATTTAACGTCCCTCTTCCATGAAAAGAAAATAAACTAACACAGGGTCCTTTGCCTAAATAAACATCACTGGAGTTAACCATATCAGGTGTATCTGAGGTTAGAGTTAAATCAACTTGGATAGCAATATTTGGTTTAAGAGTATTAATTACTGGCAGTACACCTCTAAGGTTAAATTCTTCTTGAACTGAAAAAACTATGTGTACTGTAGGTCTATTTTTAGATTTAGTTAAAGCTTTAGCGGCATTAAGAATTACCGCACAACCAGCTCTATCATCAATAGATGATCCACAGACATTATTATTTTTAAGAGATTTATAATAAGGAGCATATGTAATAGGACTTCCAATATTGACTCCATTTCTTATAACTTCTCTCTTGCTTTTAAATCCAGCATCGATGTAAATTTCATTTACCTTATGTACTGCGTATTTTTCATTCGGTTGAGTTGCGTGATGCGCTTTATTACCAATGACTCCTTGAATTAATTCTTGCTTATTATTTACAATTACAACATCTTGAGAAAGCAAAGCCTTTTCAGGCACTCCTCCAACTCTTTCAACTCTAATATATCCATTATCTTCAATTTTTTTGACCATGAATCCAAGTTGATCCATATGTGCAAATAAAATAACAGATGGTAATTTTTCATTGCCTTTAAGAGTGCAAATTAAATTACCTAAAACATCAGTTTTTGCATTAAGAGCATTTTGTTTTAGTTGTTTTTTTAAATAATCTCTTACTTTTGTCTCGTGTCCAGATAAGCCAGAAATTAAAACTAAATCTTCTAATGTATTATTAATAGAATTAATCTCTTTCAAGTTAGGCATTTTTTCTAATAGACTTAACTTTGTTCATAAATTTTTTTGCTCTTTTTGGATCAACATTTTTCCATGTATCTCCATTAACCTTTAGTGAAGAGCCAATAATTACTCCATCAGTTACCATAAGAATATCTTCTACATTATTGAAATTCACTCCAGTATTTGCCAATACAGGTGTCTTAGGAATTATTTTACCCACCTCTTTAATTTCGTCCAATTTAGCAACTTGACCTGTTATTTGACCAGATACTAATATTGCATCTGGTATTGATGAAAATACTGTACTTTCTGCTCTTTCAGCAATTGTTCTCCTATCTAAGGAATATGCAAACTCTGCAGAAATATTATAGTACATTTGTATGTCTTTACGCCCTAGAGAATTTCTATATCGCATAGCCTTACCTGCATCTGGGCTCCAGATTCCCATATCTGACGCATAGGTACCAGTAAATATTTCTCGAACAAAATTAGCATTAGTAGAAGCGGCCAGTGCTATTGTGCTTATTGGATCCCATAAAACATTAACACCAAAAGGAATATTAATTTTTTCTGCAACTTTTCCAATCATATAAGCCATAGTAGATAAAGTGGCTCTATTAACTTTTAATTCATAAGGTCTATCATTTTCATTACCAAACATAATGGCATCAACTCCAGCATTCTGTAAATTTATAACATCAGCTTGAATAGAATTAAAAATATAATCTAATCCTTTTTTTTCATCATATAATGGTGATCCTGGTAATGCAGGAAAATGAACCATAGCTATAATTGGTTTTTTAGTTTTAAATAATTTAAAAAAATTTTTTTTCATAATTTAAAGTGCTTCAGCTTTAGAGAGAGAATGAACATTTTCAATTCTTGCTTTTTCTAAATCTTTTTCTTCAATATTTAATGGTTGTCCTATAAATTTTTCTATGGATTTAATCAATGCGTATGCGTCAAAACCGTAGTATTTGGTTAAATATTGCTTAGATCCTCCATGAGCAAAAGTGTCATTTAAACCAAGTTTCATTAATTTTTTTGATAAACCATGCTTTGATATTATTTCAGCAATAAGAGTACCAAGACCTCCATTAACTAAATGGTTTTCCATTGTAATAACCCCTAACTTTACATTATTTAATAAATCCAAAATTTTTTCTTCATTGAAAGGTTTAAATGTGTGCACGTGCAGGTGTAAAATTGAGATACCTGCATCAATTAATACTGATCTTGCTCTTAATGCTTCTTCAGTACAAATACCTGAAGTAATTAATAAAAGATCTGTTCCTGAATTTAATACTCTTATATCCCCTATTTTTAGTGGAGTATCAAATAATCTTGGAACTGAACCTCTTAATATTCTGCAATATACTGGTCCATCAACATTATTCGCTTGTTCACATATACTTTCTACTTCTGTAGCATCTCCTGTTTCTATTACAGTCATATTTGGAATCGTTCTCATTATAGAAATATCTTCAATAGCTTGATGAGTCATACCGGCTGGTGTTGTTATGCCTGGAAGAAAACCCATGATTCGAATTTTTCTGCGTGGATAAGCAATTGATGCCAATAATTGATCATAAGGTCTGCGGTAAGTGAACACGCCAAAAGTATGAATAAAAGGTATATATCCGCTCATAGATAATCCCCCAGCAAAACTCATCATATTTTGCTCAGCCATACCCATAGAAACAAATTGATTGGGAAATTCATCTCTAAATTCATCAACTTCGCAAGAAGAAGTAAGATCTCCAGATAAACATAAAATTTTTTCGTTTTTAGAAGCGTAATTTTTAAAAGTATAACTGTAAGGTTTGTTTACGATTTCAATCATACTAATATTCTATTGGCTCAATGCCTAATTCTTTAGAAATTTCTATATTCATTTTGTTTCTTTCTTCCTCCGACTTAAATCTTACATAATGCAATCTTGGGAATCTTTTTTTTAAATAATTCATACCTTTATATGGACAAGTTCTTGCAAGAATAATCAAAGGTTGATCTTTATGTGGTTCTTTTTTTGCTTGTCTCATGGCATCAATGTCATGACCATCTATTTCAATACATTTAGCTCCAAATGCATTTATTTTTTTTCTTACATCACCAATATCTAATACTTCACTCATAGCTCCATCAACTTGTTGTTCATTAACATCAATTATCGCCCAGAGATTATCTAATTTATAATAAACGCTTACTTGAAGAGCCTCCCAAATTTGTCCCTCCTGTAGCTCGCCATCTGACATAAAAACACAAGTTTCACCTTTTTCTTTATTTAGTTTTCTTCCATAAGCTATTCCAGCAGCTGTAGATAATCCAATACCTAAGGTGCCGTTGTGCATTTCCATTCCAGGAGAATGTTCTGCTCCAATAATTTCAACTGAAGATCCATCCTTATTAAACATTAAAAGACCAGCTGGATCCATACGACCCACTTCTATGAGTGTAGCATAAGCTACTAATGCATAGTGAGCGGGTGCAAATATAAATCGATCAAATTCGTTGGAAACAGGACCATTATAGCCAGCGCCAGTTTTATATTGTTTATTATCAATACTTGGTACTCCTGAAAAATTTTCTGGAATAGATGGCATTATTGAATCACCAATATTTAATGCTTCATTATATAACCAAGCAAGTTGTTCTGCAGAAGAACAAGCTTGGCTTAGATATGCTCCATTATTTTTAATACAATGTTCAAATACTCTTCTTCGAATTCTTAATGCAATTTCTTCAGATTTTAATTTATTTTGCACTTATAATTAAATAACCCAGACAGTTCCATCTGGTTTTAAAACACCTTTAGTAAAAATAAAGCATCCATATGGTCTAGTCTCACTTGTTGTAATTACCGCCATAGTTTTTTTTGCTTCCACATAAAATTTTTGTCTCTCAATTGAACCAACAACCCAATTATCTCCGGATACTTTTTTTACAGTATTTATTAATTCTTGTTGTACTTCATTTATTTCATCTGGTTTACCATCAATTTCCATTCTTTGCACTGGATGTGGTACAAAACTGTCTAGTGGAAAGTGTGTAAGTAAAGATTCTGCAGCTTGTGGAAGATTCAATCCATCCATACGGTAAAGTTTATTTCCCTGAGAATAAGATGGGAAATTTGCATCACTTAAAACAAACTTATCTCCATGTCCCATCGATCTTATAAGTGATAGTATTTCAGGGCTAATAAGCGGATTAACATTTATTAACATATTTACCTCTTTCGTTTATTTAAAATGTATATCATCATAAAACAGTAATTATGTAAAATTTTTTATATAAATTTTACTCTCCGTATGGTATCCAGATATTTTTAACTTGAGATCCTTCATAAAGAAATTCATTTAAAAATTCTTCTGAATTATTACTCCAATCGATTGCTTTATTTTTTGGGCACCAATAGCGTTTAAGATTAAATACTGTCCCATGAATTATAGATGATCTAATTTTTGCATTATTAGAAAAGGCCCATATTCCTTGAATATTTTCATGCTGTGTCAATGTTTCGTTTAGCTCATTTTCTTTTGTAGTTAATATATTAACTGAGCCAGCAGGAATGTCGGATGTTTCAAAAACTTGATACAAAGACGTTGCTATCAAAGATGTTTTTTCTGATGGTACAATGATACTAGAATTACCGTTAGCAAATAATGAGGATATGATAGTTGATATGCTTAAAAGAGGCTGATCATCACTCATAATACTTGCCATAATTCCAATTGGTTCTTTTACTGCTAACGTTAAACCTCTCATTGGAGGGTTGTGAATATTTCCTTCAAATTTATCCGCCATAGAAGCATAATAAAAAATTCTTTCACAAGCTTGTTCAAATTCTTTTGTGGCTTGGCTTCTATTAGCACCAACAATATTCATTAATAAATTAACAAATGTTTCTTTTCGTTGAGATAGATTTTCTGCTAAATAAAATAAAATTTGTGCACGATTAAAATTACTTAAAGTTCCTATCATTGATTTAGAAGCAGCCTCAACAGTATCTCTTACGTCTTTCCTATTAGCTCTAGCTATATCACAAATAAATTCTTTTTGAGAAGATAGCTGATTAAAAGAATAACCACTATCAGGTCTTTTTTGTTTGCCACCAATGTATAATTTAGGTGTCGCATCTATAGTAGAAAATTCAACTTTATTTTTATTAACTTTATTAATGATTTTACTAGCCTCAGGCAGTGTATTATCTTGATATGCTCTGATACCTTCAACACCACCTTCTCTTCCAAATCCACTTTCTTTATATCCACCAAACCCACAGGCAGCATCAAATAAATTAGTTGAATTAATCCATATAACTCCAGCTTTTATTTTAGGAGCAATATCAAGAGCAAGGTTAATATTTTCTGACCATATACTTGCCGCTAAACCGTAAGGAGTATTGTTTGCAATAGTTGCTGCTTCACTAGGTGTTCTAAAACTAAGCACTGATAAGACTGGTCCAAAAATCTCTACTTGAGCAATAAATGAAGACGGGGAAACATTGGTAAAAATAGAAGGAGGATAAAATAAGCCATCAGTTGGACAAGCCCAACTAGGTTGCCATAATTTAGAACCTTCCTTTTCTCCCTTTTTTACTATTGATTGTATTTTTTTTAATTGTACCGGTGCAACAATTGCACCAATATCAATTGATTTATCGAGTGGATTTCCTACACGTAGTTTCTCCATGCGTGCTTTTAACTTTTTAATAAATAATTTTTCTACACTTTCTTGAATCAATAAGCGAGATCCTGCACAACACACCTGACCTTGGTTAAACCATATTGCATCAACTACTCCTTCAACAGCACTATCAAGATCAGCATCTTCAAATACTATAAATGGTGATTTGCCTCCTAACTCCATAGTTAGTTTTTTTTCATGCTTCGCAGTAGATTGAATAATTTTTTTTCCAACTTCTGTTGATCCTGTAAAAGCAATCTTTTTTGTATCAGGATGTGCAGTAAGAAGTTCTCCTGTACTACCATCACCAGTAATAATATTAATTACGCCTTTGGGAATTCTTGCCTTTTTACATAATTCTGCAAAATAAAGTGCTGTTAAAGACGTAAATTCTGCAGGTTTTAAAACAACAGTATTTCCTGCAGCAATTGCTGGAGCAATTTTCCAAGACAGCATTAACAAAGGAAAATTCCAAGGAATTATCTGACCAACAACACCAATTGGTTTATTTATTTTTGTATCAATTTTTTTTGCCCATCCAGCATGATAATAAAAATGTCTTGCTACTAAAGGAATATCTATATCTCTTGTCTCTCTTATCGGTTTTCCATTATCAATGGTCTCCAATACAGATAAAAACCTAGAATGTTTTTGGATTAATCTTGCTAATGCATAAAGATATTTTGCCCTAGTATCAGAGGAAGTTTTAGACCAAGAATTAAATGCTTTTTTTGCCGCTCCTACTGCCAGATTAACATCAGTTTTATTAGAAATGGAAAGTGTTGTAAGTTTTTTATTAGAAGCCGGATTAATGACTTGTAATTTTTTAGAAGATTTAGATTTTACCCATACACCGTTTATAAATAAATGATTAGGATTATTGAGCGAATTGATCCAGGACATAACATCTTTACTGTCCTCTGGTGCTGGACCATAAGAAATGTTTTTAAAGTTCTGTATAATTTTACTCATTATCCAATTGCTAACTTTTCTTTATTTGCATATCTTCCTAATGCAAAGTGATAGAGTTGTCTCTCAATATCTATTAGAAGACTAGAGGCACCAATTCGAAGATATTTTGGATTTATCCATTCATGCCCAAGCTCCTCCATAACGAGAATTAAAAATTCAATAACTGTTTTGGCAGTAGAAATACCTCCAGCTGGCTTAAATCCAATTTTTTTACCTGTCATTTGATAAAAATGCCTAATCATTCGAAGCATAACTAGACTGTTATTTAGATTAGCATTGATAGATTCTTTCCCAGTAGAAGTTTTAATAAAATCTGCGCCTGCCATCATACAAACCATAGATGCTTTAGCAACATTTCTTAAAGTCTCCAAATCACCTACACCTAATATTGCTTTTATATGCTTGTTCTTTGCTGCTTTTTTAAAATCACGAACTTCTTGATATAATTTTTTCCAATTATTTTGCAAAACAAAACCTCTATTTATAACAATATCTATTTCATCAGCACCATTTTTAATGGACTCTGTAATTTCTTGTTTTCTTGTTTTGAAAGATGATAATCCAGCAGGAAAACCAGTTGATACAGCTGCAACAGGAATATTATTTGGAAGATTTTTTTTAGCCTCTTTAATTAAATGATGATAAACACATACTGCGCCAACTTTGATATCTCCTTGTTTTAAACCTAATTTATCATGCAAATCAAGAGAGATTGGTCGTTTTGCTTTTTCGCATAAGCGCTCTACTTTTCCAGCAGTATCATCACCGCTTAAAGTTGTTAAATCAATAAGAGAGATTGCTTTTAGTAGCCATGCCGCTTGATAGTCTTTTTTAACAGAGCGTCTTTTTGTGAGAGTTGACGTTCTTCTTTCTATCGCGCTAAGATTAATACGAATATTGCTTACTAAATCAGTATCTAAGTTCATTTATTTAATTAATTTTTTCAATCGTTAGAGGTCTTGACATTAATTTTTTAATTTCTTCTTCTATATCAAATTCATTATAGAGAATATTAAAAACAGACTCTAAGATTGGCATTTCAATATTATTTTCTGAAGCAATTTTTATAGCAGCTTTAGCGGTATAGTATCCCTCAGTAATGGCATTTTTATCAAGTTCTTTCTCAAAATTTTTGTGTTTGATGTTTGCAATTTTAATCCCAAAATTAGTATTTCGTGATTTAGAAGAGTTACACGTCAACATTAAATCACCCAATCCTGATAAACCAAAAATAGTTTCTTGCTTTGACTTAAAAAACATCGCAAATCTTGATATCTCAACGAAAGAACGAGTAATAAGCGCACTTCTTGCATTTTCTCCTAAATTTAATCCATCCGAAATACCTGCAGCAATAGCATAGATATTTTTTAAAGCTCCTCCAATTTGACAGCCTATAACATCATCTGAATAATAAATTCGAAATTTCTTAGTCTTTAGCATTCGTGAAATGGTATCAAATATTGATGAATTGGATGAGGCAAATGTCGCTGCGGTTGGTAGATCTTGAGCAACTTCATCTGAAAAGCAAGGTCCAGACAAAATGCTTAAAGATTTAGGCTTAATTAGACTTTCTACCAATTGAGATAAAAATAAAGATGATGAAATCTCAATACCTTTAGATGCAATAATTACATCAGCATTTAAATTTTGAAAATATGAATTTGATAAAACTTCACGAATATTTTGTGTTGGAAGAGCAATGAAAATTAAACTTTTTTTGGTAATACTTTTTAAATCATCCGTTGCTTTGACATTATCATTGAATGTTGCATATTTTAATTTAGGATTAAAATGATGATCATTAATAGAGTTCATCACTTTTTTATCTCTAGTATAAATTAAAACTTCTTGATCACTAAAAAGTTTAGCCAGAGCACTTCCCCAAACACCACCACCTAAAATACCAATTGTCATTTATAATCTTTCCGTAACATAATTAGCTATTGCCAAAGAAGATGTTAATCCAGGTGACTCTATACCATATAAATTAATTAGATTTTCTATTTTATGATTTTCAACCGTACTAATCGTAAAATCGCGTTTAGTCCTATCCTCTTTACTTGTTATCGGTCTAAGTCCTGCATATGATGGAGAGAGCATATCTTCACTAATATTAGGCAAATATCTATTAATAGAATGACAAAACTTTGATTTTAAATTTTCATTAACAGAATAATCATACGGATCATCAACCCATTCAGCATCTGGACCAAACTTAATTGATTTATCTACCTCTAAAGTCAAATGAATTCCAAGACTTATCTTTTCTGGAACTGGATAAATTAAATGGTTAATTGGTAATTTTTTATTTAAGGAAAAATAATTTCCTTTCGCCAAATAAGTATTGGGCACATATTCTTTATCAAGACCATAAATATTATTAGCAATATCTGAAGCAAATATACCTGCAGCATTTATTAGATAATCACAAATAATTTTTGTTTTATTTTTTTCATTATCAAGAACTTCAATTTCAAATTTTTTATTATTTATTAATATTCTCTCCACGGTAGAATTATAAGATACCATCCCCCCATTATTCTCAAATTCTCCAAGATATGATTGCATCAAACTATGCTGGTCAATAATACCGGTAGATGGAACATGTAAACCTCCTGAAGATTTGATCAAAGGCTCCAATTGATTGATTTGAGTTTCATTTAATATATCTAAACCTTCAACGCCATTTGTTGTAGCCTGTTTCTTTATTTCAAATATTTTTTCCATCTGTGATTCATCAGTGGCAACAATAATTTTCTTTGTATTAATAAAAGGGACATTGAATTTTTTAGCATAAGCATAAAGAAGTTTATTGCCTTCAACACAAAGCTTCGATTTCAAGGTATTAGATTGATAATAAATACCAGCATGAATAACGCCAGAGTTTCTAGAACTAGTAATTTGACCTATTTTGGGCTCTTTTTCAATAATAATAGTCTCTCTATTTTTTGCATTAATCTCTTTTGCAATAGCCAAACCTACAACTCCAGCGCCAATAACTACCGTATTTGTATAAAATTCTTCCATTTTTTTCTATTTTTTAGCCAAATTTACCATTTCAATATCATTGATTTCTGTACCTTGGAATTGATTTGATCTATATAAAAAAAATAATTTCTCGGAGGAAATATGAAAAAATTACTTGTTGCAGCTATTATCAGTTTGTCGTCTATTTCGACTGCTGCTTTAGCTGAAATTAAAGTTGGTATTATTTTAGGTTTCACCGGTCCGATTGAATCTCTAACTCCTGCTATGAGAGATGGAGCAAAATTGGCGTTTCTAGAAGCTTCAAATTCTGGAAACCTTCTTGGTGGTGAAACTTTCACAATACTTGAAGCTGACTCAACTTGTGTTGACTCTGCTGCTGCGACGGCTGCTGCAGAACAACTAGTTGCTGACGGTGTATCTGCTATCATGGGTGCTGACTGTTCTGGTGTAACTGGAGCTATCAATGCTAACGTAGCTGTACCGAATGGAGTGCTTATGGTATCTCCTTCTGCAACTTCACCTGGTTTAAGTAAAATTGCTGATAATGGAACGTTCTGGAGAACTGCTCCATCTGATGCAATGGGTGGTAAAGTTTTAGCTAACTTAGCTCTTAAAAGAGGTATTGAAAGTATTGCTGTAACTTACACAAACAATGACTATGGTAAAGGTCTAGCTGAAGTATTTGAAGCTGCTTTTGCTTCAGGTGGTGGAACTATTACTGCTTCTGCTTCACATGAAGACGGAAAAGCAGATTATTCATCTGAAGTAGGTGTTTTAGCATCTGCTGGTGGTGATGCTCTACTAGTTATTGGTTATATTGATGATGGTGGAAAAGGTATGATTGAAGCATCTCTTGATTCTGGTGCTTTTGATACGTTTGTTCTATCTGATGGTATGATTGGTCAATCAATTATTGATAACATTGGTGCAGATCTTGAAGGTTCATTTGGTTCTATGCCAGGTGCAATCTCTAAAGGTTCTGCTAAATTTGCTGACCTTGCAGCTGCTAACGGCATGGATGGAAGTGCACCTTACGTAGGAGAGTCTTATGACGCTGCTGCGATTATTGCTCTTGCAATTCAAGCTGGTGGATCTGCTGATAGAAAATCTATCTTGAGTAATATTAGTAAAGTATCTAATGCTCCTGGTGTTGTTATCAATCCAGGTCAATTAGCTTACGGTCTACAAATGTTAGCTGCTGGTAATGATATTGATTACCAAGGGGCAACTGATGTTGAATTTAACGTATTTGGTGATGCAGCTGGTGCCTTTAAGGAACTTGAAGTTTCTGGTGGTGCTTTTGTAACAGTAGGTGCGCTATAATAATAATTTACTAAAAAATTTCTTAAAAACCCAGCTTATTCAGCTGGGTTTTTTTATGATTAAAACCTTTCATTATGAATGTCTGACTTTTTCAGGGATAATGCCTTTTGGGCGATATCGCAATATCAGCAGTAATACCATACCCATGAGTAAATATCTGAAATAAGGAACACTATCTAATAAGTGTAAACGAATGACGTTTTGAGGATCCATTCCTGAGGTAAATATTTCAATTAAAAATGTTGTCAAAGGAGCTACTTCAATCCACGCAAACCAAATCACAAATCCACCAAAAATAGCACCAAGATTATTACCACTCCCTCCAACAATTACCATGATCCAAATAATAAAGGTAAAACGAAGTGGTCTGTAACCAGAGGGTGTGAACAAACCATCTAACGTTACAAGCATCGCCCCTGCTACGCCTACAATGGCTGCACCAATTACAAAGATGATTAAGTGTTGTTTGACAATATCTTTTCCCATAGCGTTTGCGGAGACTTCGTTATCGCGGATAGCGCGCATCATACGACCCCAAGGAGATATTTGTGCTTTATTGGCAAAATAGTAAATTACAATCATCACAATGAAAAATAAGATGGCATAATTGAGTTTCACAAATAAACTTGAGCTATCAATTATTAAATTATTTAACATTTCTTTTTTTTGATCAGGATCTATAATTTGATTTAGTTTTGATGAGTTAAACCATGTCACCATATTAATAAACCAATCAGAAGCTTGGAGATTAATCTCATAGGGAACAGGTCTTTTAAGACCAATAACGTTTTTAACACCTCGTGATAACCACTCTTCATGCTTAAGAACACTGACAACAATCTCCGATATACCAAGCGTTACAATAGCTAAATAATCAGAGCGTAAACCTAGCGCTACTTTTCCAATGAGAAATGCTACACCACCCGCAAAGAAACCTCCTACAGCCCAAGAAAAGATGATTGGTAAATTAGCTCCACCTAAAAATCCTGCTAAAGCAGGATCAACTTCTTCAATTTTACTTGTTGCATTGAGGAAGAAATATCTAATTATGATAACCCCAAAAAATATAACTAAACCGTTTAACCAATATTTATGAGATTTTTTCTTTACTAATTTATTAATAAAATATACCACTATAACTAAACCAATTAATAAAACAAAACTTATTCCAAGTCCTGATCCACCAACGTGCCAAGCTTCTTTGATTGGTGGATAGGATACAAGCACAGCAGCTAAACCACCCATTGCTAAAAAACCCATCACACCAAAATTAATAACACCCGCGTACCCCCATGAAATATTAACTCCCATCGTCATAATTGCCGAGATAATGCACATATTGAGAATAACTAAACTGACCGACCATCCTTGAACAAAACCTACTATAATAAATAAAGACACCATGATGGATATTGCTGTCCATTCATATTTATCAAATCTCATTATAGAACCTTTCCTCTAAAAATACCTGAGGGTCTAATTAAAAGCACAATTACAAGAATAGTAAAAGAGACTGCAAATTTATAATCAGTAGAGAGTAGTTGTACAAGACTCGATGGCTCTAAATTTTCTGGTAATAAATATTTAAAGAATTTTTTGTATGCGTACGTGACCATGATTTCTGAAAAGGCAATCACATATCCCCCGACAACTGCTCCAAAAGGACTTCCTATACCTCCTACGATAGCAGAAGCGAATATAGGTAACACAAGATTTAAATAAATGATGGGCTTATAACTTTTATCCAAACCATATAATGTTCCCGCCACACAAGCTAATGTTCCAACTATTAACCACGTAATAAATACAACACGGTCAGGATTAATACCTGATAGTAAAGCTAAATCTTCATTATCTGAGAATGCACGCATTGATTTTCCAGTCTTCGTTTTTTGCAAAAACCAAAAAGTAAAAGTTAATAGCGCAATAGTAATGAGAATAGTAATAACTTGAGAAGATTTTAAGGCTAGTCCCTCATTTAATCCAGTCATTACTTTAAATTGTTTCGCTTTCATGATGAATTTTTGTCCATCAGAAAATTTAATAGTTTCAGTTCCAACTATAATTCTAATAATCGCATTCACTACAAACATAACGCCAATTGAAACCATAGCTAATACAACTGGAACACTCTTTTGTGTTCGATAATATTTAAAAACAAATTTATCAGAAAGTAAACCTAGGACAATTGTAGCTAAAATTCCAAATGGTAATGCAATTAGTGCTGTAGGAAGAATACCTAAACCAATATTTTGTGATTGAAAAAACCATGTAAATAGAATTGTAATCATGGCTCCAAATGACATTAGTTCACCGTGAGCAAAGTTAGCAAATCTTAATATAGCGTAAACAAATGTTACTCCCAAAGCACCTAATGCTAATTGAGACCCATAGGACAAACCTGGGATGATAACAAAATTAAGAAGAACAACAATAGAATTAATAAAATCAACCATATTAACCCCCTAAAAAAGATTTTCTTACTTCAGGATTATTTAGTAAATCTTGCCCACTGCCTTCTCTACTGTGTTTACCATTAACTAATACGTAACCTCTATCAGCAATGTTAAGAGCTTGTTTTGCATTTTGTTCAACCATTAAAATTCCAACACCCGTTTTTCCTACTTCAATAATTCTTGCAAAAAGTTCATCCATCACAATGGGTGATACACCAGCAGTAGGTTCATCTAGCATTAAAATTTTTGGTTTTGTCATTAAGGCTCTTCCAAAAGCAACTTGTTGACGTTGACCACCTGATAATTCACCCGCATTCTGATTTCTCTTTTCTTTTAGTACAGGAAAAAGATTGTAAATATCTTCGATAGTATGATGAATATTATCAGATCTTATAAATCCACCCATCTCTAAATTTTCTTCGACAGTCATTCCTGTAAAAACATTATTTGTCTGCGGGACAAAAGCTATTCCTAAATTAACACGGTCTTGAGGAAGCATCAAAGTTATATCATCTTTTGCAAAACTCACTGATCCATCCGTTAATTTTAGCATTCCTAATAAAGCTTTCATTGCTGTTGATTTTCCTGCTCCATTTGGTCCAACTATTACAGCTATTTCTCCTTGCTTAACTTCTAAGGTAATATTTTTAATTATATCAACACCACCATACCCTGCTGTTAAATTACTACCCACTAAACTAATCATTATTTTTTATTTTTTAAACCTCTACCTAAATACGCTTCTATTACTTCTTCATTTGATTTTACTTGAGAAAATTTTCCTTCAAATAGTACGCTCCCCTCTGCCATAACTATTACTGGATCACAAATTTTTTCTATCAAATCCATATCATGCTCAATTACAAAAAAAGTATAATTTCGTTCTTTATTTAACCTTATTATTGCATCAGAAATTTCATTTAGAAGAGTTCTATTTACTCCTGCTCCAACTTCATCTAATAAAACTAAATTTGCTTCAACCATCATTGTCCTACCAAGTTCCAATAATTTTTTTTGACCTCCAGATAAATTTCCAGCTATTTCTTGTGTAAGATGTTTTAGATTTAAAAATTCTATAACATCAATTGCTTTAGCTCGAATTTCTTCTTCTTGTTGTCTAACAGCTTTATCACCAAATAATGCATAAATTAATTTTTCTCCTCTTTGATTACCAGGAACCATCATTAAGTTTTCTAACACTGTCAAAGATGAAAACTCATGAGCAATTTGAAAAGTTCTCAAAACTCCCATATTGAACAATTCATGAGGTTTTAATCTAGCAATATCTGTACCCTCAAGATATATCTCACCATGTTCGGGCTCATAAAGACCAGCAATTGTGTTAAATAGTGTAGTTTTACCTGCACCATTTGGCCCAATTAACCCTGTAATAGAGCTTTTTTGAACTTCAAGATTAACATTATTTACAGCTTTTAAGCCGCCAAAACTTTTATTTAGATTTTTTATTTTAAGCATTGCTTAATTTTTTCAAATTGTAATTAAGATCAACATTTAACACTAACCCCATTGATATCATTATTGATAACATTACTGATCCACCATAAGAAATAAGTGGCAAAGGAATACCCACAACAGGCATTAGGCCTGACACCATAGCAACATTCATAAAAACATAAATAAAAATATTTGATGCTATTCCTAAAGCTAGAATCTTCCCAAATGAATGAAAACATTTTATACTAATAAAGTAACAAACAGCTATTAACAAAATAAAAAGGGAAATTATAAATATTGTTCCAATAAACCCAAATTCCTCTCCTATAAGGGTAAAAATAAAATCTGTTTGCTTTTCAGGTAGAAATTCAAGATATGATTGAGTTCCTTGCAAAAAACCCTTGCCTGTCGCACCCCCTGAACCGAGAGCAATTTTTGATTGAATTAATTGATATCCTTGACCAAGAGGATCAGACTCAGGATTTAGAAATGAAATTATGCGATCCTTTTGATAAGGTTTAATTAGCTGTAAAAGAATTGGTATAGAAATAACAGCAGTTATAAAACCAAGAATAAATTTCCATAATTGTATTCCAACAAAAAAAAGAATGAAAATACCAAGCATAATTATGCTGAGTGAAGTCCCTAAATCAGGTTGTATTACAACAAAAATAAAGGGAATAATTAATATTAAAAATGGAAAGAATAAGAAACTTATTTTTTTTACATTTTCAAATTTTATATCATTATAAAATTTAGCTAATGCTAAGATAATCGTTATCTTGACAAGTTCAGATGGCTGAATGCTTAAGCCAAATATTCTAATCCATCTAGTAGCTCCCTTACCAAGAACTCCTATTATCTCAACCGAAATAAGTAATATTAAACTAATTAAAAATAATGAATAAGAATATTTATAAATTAATTTTATATCAATAGTGCTTATAACTAAAGCCATTAGAAGAAAAGCATAAAACCTAATTAAATGTCTAGAGGCCCATGGATGATAAGAGCCATCAGCAGCAGAATACAAACCAGCAGCACCTATAAAAGACAAGAGAATGAGCAGAAAAATAACTAAGTAATTTAAATTTTTTATTTTTTGCAATATCATAAATCTAATTTGTTAATAAAATTAAAAACCTGTTTTGCAATTGGTGCAGCAGTAGATGCACCTGAGCCACCATGTTCAATAATTACAGAAATAGCATATAGCGGATCATCATAAGGTATATAGCCAACAAATAGAGCGTGATCTCTATTTTTCCATTCTTGCTCTTTTTTTCTAAAATCATCACTTTCTCTCTCTGCTAAAGAAATACGTCTTACTTGTGATGTCCCTGTTTTGCCTGCAAATTTTACATCCTCTAATCGTGATTTAAAAGCAGTACCTTTATTTTCATTGACTACTTTAAACATAGCTTTTTTAATTATTTTGATTTCTTTTGAATATTTGTCAGTAGCTTTAAACTTGACTTTTTTACTCTTAACTATTGTTGGCTCTACTATCTTTCCATTTGATGCAATAATAGAAGTCATTACAGCAAGTTGAAAAGGGTTTGTTAAAACAAAACCTTGTCCTATACCTGAAATTAATGTTTCTCCTGCATACCAACTTTCACCTAAAGTATTTTTTTTCCATTTTCTTGATGGAACTATTCCTTTTTTTTGATTGGGCATCGAAATATCGAAGGTCTGCCCTAAACCAAAATCTTCAGCAACTTTAGCAATTTTATCTATTCCTAATTTTTTTGAAATTTCATAAAAAAAAACATCACAAGATTGTGTGATAGCATCTGTGACATTCATTCTCCCATGACCATTTGTTTTCCAACAATGGTATAATCTATTGCCAAATTCAATTTTACCACTGCACGAGTGTGTTGAATCAGAATTTATAACTCCATGTTTAAGCCCAGCTATTGCTACAATCATTTTAAAAGTAGACCCCGGAGAATATAGACCTTGAAGACTTCTATTAGTTAGAGGTGATAGAGAATTTGATAAAATGCTTTCCCAATATTCTTTATTAGGTTTTTTGATTATTTTATTTGGATCATAAGTTGGGGTAGAAGCCATGCATAAAATTTCACCGTTCTTAATATTAATTAAATTAATAGATCCAGCTCTGTATGATTTAAGTAAATTTATTGAGTATTCCTGTATACGTGAGTCAACAGAAAGTAATAGCTCTTTACCTTGTATACTATCAACTTTTGAAATTTCTCTTATTATTCTTCCCTTAGAATTTACTTCAATTTCTCTTTGACCAGGCTTACCTACTAGTATTGGATTAAAAGATTTTTCTAACCCTTCTTTACCTATATCAAGGTCAGGCATTTTTGAAATAAATGGTAAGGAAAGTTCTTTTTGATTAGGTTTACTAATATAGCCTAATAAATGAGAAAATACTTCTTTATAAGGATAGATCCTTATATGATCTTCAGCTATAAATATTCCTTCTAAATTATATTTATTTGTTTCTATTTTTTCTAAAATTGTCCATGAAATATTTTCAAAAATTTTGATTTTTTCAAATTTTTTAACTTTAGAAGACAGATCTATAATTTTTCTTCTTTTTGCAAAATCAATATCAAGAAATTTTGATAATGCACTTAATGTATTGCTTATTGATTTTGTATTTTCTGGAATTAAATATACATCATATACTTTTTCATTATTGGCTATTAGTATATTATTTCTATCAAAAATTTTACCCCTTAAGGGAAAAATTATTTCAAGATCTATCTGATTTTTTTTAGATAACATTTTGTATTTAGATGCATCTAATATTTGAATATTATATATACGCCAACCTACAGCAGTAAATAAAGAAAGTTTTAAAAGAAATAAGAAAAATGTACGTCGGTTATAAGTCGAGATTTGTTTTTTTTGCTCTGAATAAAACATTACAATTTATCTATTTTAGAAAATAACAATAAAGTAGGATAAAAAATAATAATAAATGTAATAAATATCCATATAAAATTTTCATAATTAATTGGATAATTAAAAAGTAAATTAGCAATTAAAGCTTCTGAAAAAAACATCAAAAGAGATAATATAATAATAATATAAGAAATCTTAATTGAAGATAAATTAAATAAATATTTTCTTGCAAAGTAAAATAATACAGAAAATATCAAAAATGTAATTAAATGAGGTGAAATATTATCAACTAAAAAAATATCAAAAAATATTCCATATAAAAAAGTTAAAAAAATAAGAGCAAAATGAAAAAAATAAAAAAATAAATAAATTAAAGTTAGATGAAAACAAACATATGCAAAATAATTTATAATCTCTAAATTAACAAAATAATTTACACTTAAGGAGAAAGAAAAAAATAGAATACAATGATATATTATTATTTGACTACTAAGTAGCTTCGATAACATTATTTAGTTTCAACAATTTGTACATAGTCAATTTTTTTAAAATCAACAAAAGGCAAAACATAGAAATTATTTTTTATCACCTTAACAATTTTACCAACTAAGATATCAGCAGGAAAAACTTGCGCACTCCCACTCGTAACAACTAAATCACCAACTTTAGGCATTTTTTCACTTTTATTAAAAGCACTTACTAAATGTATACCATCATCAGCACCTCGAAGAATAGAATGATTTTCATTAGAAATTGTTTTTACAGAAATAGAGGAATTAGGATCAGTTAATAATAATACTTTTGAATTGTTTATAGAAGGATCTATAGTTCTTCCAACAAGACCTCGGTGATTTATAACAGCCATTTCTGTTATAATTCCGTCTTTAAGTCCAGCGTTAATTATAACCATTTTACTATACAGAAAGTCATTTCTACTTAAAATTGAAGCTGTTTTTACTAATGATAAGTCATTATTAGTAGCATTAAGAAGTTTTTTTAAAACTCTATTTTCAGAACTATTATGAATAGCTAAAGCTTGCCATTTTTTTAGGCGCATAATTTCTTCTTTAAGAATCTTGTTTTCTATTTTTAAGTTTCTAAATTCATAAAATTGAGTTTGTAAATTAGATGCAACTTTTACAGGTGATACAATAAAAGAGGTTATTGGATGAAGATAAGTATTTGATATTGATTTAAATTTATTAACAAAAAAATAATCAGATTTAGAAAATAAAATCAAAATAACGGAAAATAAAAAAATAAAAGATAATGAAATATTTTTAATTAATCTCTTGCGAGATATTGCTTTAACTTTAAAGGATAGTGCCATAAATCTTAATCAGAAGCAAATACATCACTGAGTTTTGATTTTTCTTCTAATGCTTTTCCAGTCCCCATAACTACACATAGAAGTGGATCTTCAGCAATTGATATGGGTAAGCTAGTTGCTCTTCTCAATACTTTATCTAAGTTACCAAGTAAAGATCCTCCACCTGTCATCATAATACCTCTCTCTACTATATCAGCAGAAAGTTCTGGAGGTGTTTGCTCAAGAGCTCTTTTAATTGTATCAATAATTTGAGCTACAGGTTCGGCTAATGCTTCTGAGATTTGTCGTTGAGAAATTGAAATTTCTTTAGGTAAACCTGTTATTAAGTCTCTTCCTTTTACGTTCATTGACATTCCGTCACCATCTTCTGGTGGGGAAGCCGAACCAATTTCTTTTTTCATTCTTTCTGCAGTAGTTTCACCTATTGCTAATTTATGTGTTGAACGCATGTATTCAGTTATTGCTTCATCAAATTTATCTCCTGCAGATTTAACTGATGTAGCATGCACGACGCCTCCAAGAGATAGAACAGCAACCTCTGTCGTACCTCCACCAATATCAACAATCATAGATCCTGTTGCTTCTGCAACAGGCAGACCTGCTCCAATAGCAGCGGCAACTGGTTCATCAATTAAAAAAACCCTTCTGGCGCCAGCAGCATCAGCTGATTCTCTTATTGCTCTTCTCTCAACATTAGTTGCTCCTGTTGGAACACATATAACAATCTGAGGGTTTGATAAGGTTCTCCCTTTATGTACTTTCTGTATAAAGCTTTTTTATCATTTGCTCAGCAACTTCAAAATCAGCAATAACACCATCTTTCATAGGTCTGATAGCTTTAATTTTACCAGGTGTTCTTCCTAGCATCTGTTTCGCTTCATTTCCTACGGCTAATACTTGTGTTCTTCCTTGTTCTTCAATTGTAGCTACAACAGAAGGTTCGTTTAAAACAACACCTTCACCTTTAACATAGACAAGGGTATTGGCTGTTCCAAGATCGATTGCCATATCTTTTGAGAAAATACTAAAAAATTTATCTATAACCATACTCTCCTATACTCCTTCTATTTTTATTTCTGCAGATTTTTTTACAATTGATTTAGTTTTTTTAAATAATAATCTATTTAATGCGCTTATATACGCTTTAGCAGAAGCAACAATTATATCAGGGTCACTTCCTTTGGCTTGAGAAGATAAATCCTCATCTTCTAAACGAACTGTTACCTCGCCTTGAGCATCAGTACCTGCTGTTATAGCATTAACTTGATATAGCTTTAATTTAAAATTAGTAGAGGTAAGTTTTTTTATTGCATTAAATGTAGCATCAACAGGACCGTTACCAAAATCTTTAATTAATTTTACTCCTTCATCCATTTCTATTTTTAAGTTTGCTTCATGTTTTTTTACAGAACCCGCATTAACATCTAAAGATACAAATTTTATGTGTTCATCATAAGATGCTGATCGATCTTCAGCTAAAGCAATAAGATCTTCTTCAAAAATTTCTTTTTTCTTATCAGCTAAATCTTTAAATCTACCAAACAATTCCATCAAGGCATTGTCTCCAGGTTCGTATCCTAATTCTTTTAATTTTTCTGAAAAAGCATGCTTTCCTGAATGTTTTCCTAATACTAAAGAAGATTTATTTAGGCCAATAGACTCAGGCGTCATTATCTCATATGTGCCAGCATGTTTAAGCATTCCGTCTTGATGTATACCAGCTTCATGAGCAAAAGCATTAGCTCCAACAATCGCTTTATTAGGCTGTACCGGAAATCCAGTAATTGAAGAAACCAATCTAGATGCTTTCATAATAAGATCAGTTTTTATATCTGTATGATAAGGCATCAAATCTTTTTTTACTTTTAGAGTCATTACTATTTCTTCCAGAGATGAGTTACCTGCTCTTTCTCCCATACCATTTATTGTGCATTCAACTTGTCTTGCTCCTTCTTTAATGGCAGCTACATTATTTGCTGTAGCTAATCCAAGATCATTATGAGTATGAGTTGATAAAATTGCTTTGTCTATATTTGGCACATTATTTTTTACATTTTTAAAAATTTTACCAAACTCCTCTGGTAAAGTATAACCGACTGTATCTGGAATATTAATTGTTGATGCACCACAATTAATTGCAAGTTCAATACATTTATAAAGAAAATCTAATTCTGATCTTCCTCCATCTTCACAACTCCACTCAATATTTTCACATAAATTTCTTGCATGTGATACAGTTTTGTTAATTGCTTCCAACACTTCTTCTTCAGTTTTTTTAAGTTTATATTTCATATGAAGAGGGCTAGTTGCAATAAAAGTGTGAATTCGAGGTGATTTAGCATGTTGGACAGCCTCCCAAGCTCTATCAATATCTTTCAAACTTGCTCTTGCTAAACCTGCTATTGTTGAATTTTTAACCTGTTTGCTTACCTCTCTAACAGCCTCGAAGTCTCCATTAGATGCAATAGGAAATCCAGCTTCAATAATATCTACTTTCATAGAGTCTAAAACTTCAGCTATTTGAAGTTTTTCATCTAAATTCATAGATGCTCCTGGTGATTGTTCACCATCTCTTAAAGTGGTATCAAATATATAAATTTTCTCAGTCATTTTCTTCTATTATACACTAAAAAACCTATAACAAAACTTTCATCTAGTTTTTTGATTTATCAACCATTTTGCCTTCTGCAATCCATGGCATTAAAGTTCTTAGTTTTTCTCCTACAGCTTCAATTGAATGTTCAGCTTGTTGCTTTCTCATTAATTTAAATTTTGTCTGACCACTTTTATGCTCATCCATCCATTCTTTGGTAAATTGACCTGATTGAATTTCTGAAAGAATTTTTTTCATTTCTTTTTTTGTTTCATCTGTAATCAATCTTGGTCCTCTAGAGTAATCTCCATATTCAGCAGTGTTCGAAATTGAATAACGCATGTTAGCCATTCCACCTTCATATAAAAGATCAACGATTAGTTTAACTTCGTGAAGACATTCAAAATATGCCATTTCAGGTGCATATCCTGCTTCGACAAGAGTTTCATAACCAGCTGTAATTAAATGAGTCAACCCTCCGCATAATACAGATTGTTCTCCAAATAAATCAGTCTCACACTCTTCTTTAAAAGTTGTTTCAATAATCCCAGCTCTTCCACCACCAACACCTGAAGCATATGCAATAGCAATATCTAATGCATTTCCTGATGGATTTTTATCAACAGCAACAAGACAAGGTACTCCAGCTCCCCTGTCATATTCAGCGCGAACAGTATGACCTGGTCCTTTTGGCGCAATCATAATTACATCAATACCTTCTGCTGGTTGAATCAAATCAAAATGAATGTTTAAACCGTGTGCAAAAGCAAGTGCTGTGCCTTCTTTAATATTTGGTGCAATTTCTTTATTATAAATATCTGATTGAAGTTCATCAGGGGTTAGCATCATAATTATGTCAGCCCAATCAGCAGCTTCAGTAGGCGTCATAACATCAAAACTTGCATTTTTAGCTTTTTCTCTTGTTGCTGAGTCTTTTCGAAGTGCAATAGCTACGTTTTCAATACCGGAATCTCTGAGGTTCATTGCATGAGCATGACCTTGACTGCCATAACCTACAATGGCTATTTTTTTATTTTTTATTAAATTTAGATCTGCATCTCTATCATAATATACTCTCATTATTCCTCCTTAGTATTCTTATGGGTTGATATTGCTACTGGACCACTCCTCACAATTTCAATTTTAGTAATTTGATTTACTTCTTTTATAAATCGATTAAT
The DNA here is from genome assembly GCA_902596365.1 of uncultured Alphaproteobacteria bacterium. GTDB lineage: Bacteria > Pseudomonadota > Alphaproteobacteria > HIMB59 > CACPNW01. The sequence continues at coordinate 2,462 of CACJTT010000002.1, read as the reverse complement.
TCTCTCTGAAGCGCCTGCAATTTCAAAAATTACATAATTATTTTCATTTTCAATTCTCCTCGCTCGATAGAAATCACATACTTCATAAATTTTCTTTTTATTCGAATCATTAAGATCAATATTAACCAAAGCTACTTCTGCTTCAACTGAACTTCCTTCTTCATCTAAATTGGAAACACTATGAACTGGAACAATTCGCAAAAGTTGTTTTTCTATCTGACTAACTACTTCTGATGTCCCCTCAGTAACAATCGTAATTCTTGAAAGATGTTCATCATTACTAACTTCAGCAACATTTAAACTTTCTATGTTATATCCTCTACCAGAAAACATTCCAATCACTCTTGCAAGAACACCTGGTTCATTATCAACAAGGACTGTTAAAATATGTCTTCTTGATACAGCAGTAGTCTCAGGGCTATCGTATACGGACTTATTCATTATACTAAAATCTTACCTTTCTCAGCTGAGAGCTTATCTTGTTTCTGATCCTTACTAAGAACCATCTCATTATGAGCAGAACCACTCTGAATCATTGGAAAGCAATTTTCCTCTTTAGTTACCCAAATATCAGCAATAACTGTTTTATCTGTATTAATCATTTCTTTAATTACATCATCAAGCTCTGCAGGTTTTTTTGCTCTAAGACCAATCGCTTTATAGCTCTCTGCTAATTTTACAAAATCTGGGAGACTGTCAGTATAACTTTCTGAATATCGACCCCCATGTAAAAGCTCCTGCCATTGTCTTACCATGCCCATATATTCATTGTTAAGAATAAAAATTTTTACCGGCAACCTATATTGAACAGCTGTACTCATTTCTTGAATATTCATAAGAATTGATGCATCACCAGCTATGTCAATGACCAACGCATTTGGATTAGCTACTTGCGCTCCTATTGCAGCTGGAAAACCATAGCCCATTGTTCCTAATCCACCCGAGGTAAGCCATCTATTTGGTTTTTCAAATTTATAATACTGTGCAGCCCACATTTGATGTTGACCAACTTCCGTAGTGATAAATGTTTTCTTATCTTTAGTTAATTCATATAATCTTTGAATAGCATACTGTGGTTTTATTTCTTTTTCATTGTTTGTAAAATGCAAGCAATCTATTTTTTTCCAATTATTAATTTTATCCCACCATAATTTAAGATCAGATTTATTTGTTTTTAAATTATTATCTTTCCAAACTTTTACAACTTTCTTTAAAATACTTTTTACATCACCAACAACCGGCACATCAACTTTGATTGTTTTATTAATATTACTTTCATCAATATCAATATGAATTTTTTTAGAATTTGGTGAGAATGCATCAAGCCTACCTGTTACTCTATCATCAAAACGCGCTCCGATGTTAATCAATAAATCACATTCGTGCATCGCCATATTAGCTTCGTACATGCCGTGCATGCCAAGCATTCCAAGCGAGTTGGAATGAGATGATCCAAGAACACCTAAGCCCATTAACGTCATAGTAGCTGGTGCTTCTGTCATTTCGACAAATTGTGAAACTAACTCTGAAGCTTTTGGTCCAGAGTTAATACATCCGCCACCTATATAAAAAATAGGTTTTTTTGCTTTTGAAATTAAATTAACAACCTCATTAATTTTTTCATCATTCTTAAAAATCTCTGGTTCAAACAATCTATGAGATGGAATTATTATTTTTTCTTTTTGTATATAATTTCCTTTTGCAAACTGAACATCTTTTGGGATGTCAATTAAAACAGGACCTGGTCTTCCATCTTTAGCAATTGTAAAAGCCTCATGAAAGACAGGTGATAATTTATTTGGATCTTTAACTAAATAATTATGCTTAGTACAAGGTCTTGTAATTCCTGTGGTGTCACATTCTTGAAATGCATCACTACCAATTAAATGTTGAGGCACTTGACCAGTGATACAAACAATTGGGATACTATCCATCATAGCATCTGTTAACCCTGTAACGACATTAGTTGCTCCAGGACCAGATGTAACTAATACTACACCAACTTTACCTGTTGAGCGTGCATATCCTTCAGCTGCATGAATTGCACCACCTTCTTGGCGAACTAAAACATGTTTAATAGAATTTTGTTTAAATAAGGTATCATATATTGGTAAAACTGCACCACCAGGATAACCAAATACTACTTCAACCCCTTGTTCAACAAGTGATTGCAATACGATTTCTGCCCCTGTCATTTCTTGTTTCATTGCCAAGATCTCATAGGCTGTGGATAAAATAAAATCAATAAATTAGTTTAAAATCAGTCAATTTTAATAGAATTAATTTCAATTTCGATAGGAAATTTATCAAATTGATGCAAAATATCTAAATTTGTCGAATTCCACCAGGTATGTTGCCTTTTTACATAATTCCTCGTTACCTGTTGTCCTTTGCTAATGCACTCCTCTAAACTAATTTCATTTCTTAAAAATTTTATTATTTCTGGAACACCGTGAGCTCTC
>CACJTT010000001.1 GCA_902596365.1 uncultured Alphaproteobacteria bacterium | reverse complement strand
AAGTTAAAATTGCTACAGATGATGCTAAGAAAAAACTATTAAATATATACCGTCCTAACATAGGTACCGTGTTCCACATTTCGCTGTAAGCCCAGAATGATAAATCATCTGAATAGAATTGATAGGGTGATCTAAATAAATGGTCTAATGGGCGAAGAGATGCATAAAACATCTCAACAAAAGGCAAAAGAATAAAGGTCATAAAAATAAAGATTGCCGAATAAATAAAAAACTTTTCTAAAAATGTATATCTATCCATGTGAAATCTTCTTATTAATTCTAGCTAGAAGAGCTAGGTAAAAACCTGCAAATAAAGTTAATAAAATCATTACAACAACTGCTCTAGCTGCACCTCTTCCAAATTTATAGTTACCTAAGGCCTGTTTATATGTATCAATAATTAAAGTGGTTGTTGCACCTCTTGGCCCTCCTTCAGTCAATATCCAAATAATTTCAAAAGAATTGAAAGTCCAAATCGCTGATAATATAGACATAGTAATAATAACAGGTGTAATTTGAGGAAGTGTAATTTTAAAAAATCTGTCCCATCTGGAAGCTCCATCACAATAAGCGGCTTCATATAAATCTCTTGGAACTCCTTGCATTGCTGCTAAGAAAAAAACTGTTACCATTGGAGTGCCGACCCATACGTCAGCTACAATTGTAGAAATAAATGCGCTTTGCTTGTATGCAAGAAAACCAAAGGGACCATCCAAAATTCCTGTATGCATTCCTACGCCAGCAATTATACCAAAATAACCATTATAAAGCCAAAGCCATCCAAGCATACCTATGGCAATTGGAACCACCCATGGAGGCATTATTAAAACCCTAAACATAGATCGACCTCTTAAGTTAGCATTCAATAAAATTGCTCCAATCAAGCCAATAATTAACTTCAAACTTACTGAGAAAAACATCCAAACAAAAGTTCTTGTAACAATTTTATTAAACTTTTTACTTGAGAGCATTTTTTCGTAATTTTCAAAACCAACATAATCCTCTCCAGCTAAACTAGAGTTTGTAAAAGATAGTCTTATTGTTTCAAGAACTGGCCACGCAACAATTAACAGAATATAAATAGCTGCAGGAGCTATTAGTGCGTAAGCTAAAAATGTAGGAGAATTAAAAGATCTTAGTTTTTTATTCATTATTACTTTTTCATTTCCTTGTCTAACCTATTCCAACTAGATGTTAAATCAATAATTTTACCCGTCTTTCTTGATTCATCTAACTTCATAGCAACAACACCTGCTTCAATACAATCTTTGACACCTACTGGTAAATTTATTTTATCAGAATTGGTTAAATGTTGGTTAATATCTTTTAACATCAGATTATCTGCACCATAATGACCTTTTACCATTCCAAACGCTGCGCCATAATCTTCATCTAAAATAATATTATTTTGTTGATCGTGTGCTTTTAAAAAACCTCGAACAAAATCACCTTCTACCATTCCGTTCGTTCCCATTACAGCAAAGCGTCTAAACTCATCGGGTACGCGCATGTTTGTGTGAAAAGCTAAAGTAGCTCCATTTTCATATTCAATTATTGCTACTTGATGATCAACAATATCAGCATCGCTATCAAATACACTTTCTTTTGCCTCCCATCCAAATAAATTATATTTTGAAAATTCTTCTAAATTTTCTTTTGGTTTATTTTGAGGAATAAATGAGTTTCTGCCTCCAAAACTTGCAACTCTTTTAACTCTACATCCTACTATCATGTTGTAAAAATCTATATCATGACAACACTTTTCTAACATAAATCCACCAGAAAATTTTTCTTTTCGACGCCAATTACGCATAAAAAAACCACCATGCCACGGCATAATATGTTCCGAAGCTTCGATAGAAACAATATTGCCCAAAACATTTTTATTTATTAAATCTCTAACTGATCTAGCATGCTGGGAATATCTCAACACCAAACCTACCAAGACTTGATCTTGGCCAAACTCACCTAGCAACCTTGCTAATTCAAAAGATTGATTTTCATTAACAACAATTGGTTTTTCAGCAAATATTTTAATACCTGCATTGAGTCCAATTTTTATATGCTCTAGATGAAGATGGTTTGGGGACCCTATCATTAGAAGATCTAATTTTTCATTAGATAACATTTCATTTAATGTGGAATATTCTTTTCTGGGAAAAAATTCATTTTTTTCTGCATATTCCCTACCTATTGGTAGAGGGTCAACATAAGCAATTAATTCTGCATCTTTATTAATTTGAGATAATTCATGATAAACGTGTGCTATTCTGTTTCCTAGTCCTACTGCTCCGATTTTCATTTTTTCATCCTAAAATAACAATCATAATACTAAAAATTATGAAACTTCCACCCCAATTTTGATAAATATTCTAAATTATTTAATAATGATGATCTAAACTGAGGCCATGATCTTTTTGCTTTTGTGCACCAAGCAATTTCTGCTAGTGCAGCTAGACGAGGATTAATCATTTTATCAAAATAATCTTTATTTGTTATTGTTTCTGACCAAAGTTGACCTTGTATACCTAGTACATTTTTTAAATCATCAGTTTCATAATCTTGAAGAGGCTTCCAATCAAAAACTTCTTTTACTTCTATTGTGGCAGCCCAACAAATTCCTCTTTCAAAAGTAGAATTATTGTAAGCCATATCAAAGTATGTTTTATGACCTGGACAAAGAACTGTTTTAAAACCTTTTTTTGCTGACATCAATCCTACATCAGGATGCTCCCAGGCAAAGATAATGCAATTTTTATCGACTTTTCCTGCGCTACCAGCAGAGCCTATATCATTATGAGGGGGTAGTGCTGCTTCGTTCCAAGCCGCAGTTAGCTTATTTGAATTTTTTAAAATACTAATGATATTATTCATATAGTCATCTTGCAATTCATCGAACGACTCAATTTTGTTTTTTTTCATATATTCAATTACTTTGGGCGATCCTTCCCATGACTCTTTTGGCCTTTCATCAACCCCAACATGAATCATGTTAAATAAAAAAATTTCACTTAATTCCTCCAAAATATTTTTTAAAAAAATATTTGTCTCTTCTACTGCGGGATTAATTGTATTATCAGTATAATTACCTACATCCTCTGAAATAACATTAGAGCTTGAGTCTCTTAACTCGGGCATAACTTGAAGCAATGTCCAAGAGTGTGCTGGTAAATCAATCTCAGGCATGATTTCAATATTTCTTTGTCTTGCATACTCAATTAGCTCATTGATTTGACTTCGAGAATAATAACCTCCTGTTTTATTATAACCAGTTCCATAGAAAGGTGGAATTGTATGATCATAGCCTCTGAAAGCGCCCACTTTAGTTAAATTTGGATAACAATCTAATTCAACTCTCCAAGCTTCATTATCTGTTAAATGCCAATGGAAACGATTTAGTTTAAAAAAGCACATATAGTTCATAAGTCTTTTTATTTCATCAATTGTATAAAATTGTCTTGCACAATCTAAATGCATTCCTCTCCAATTTAAAGATGGTCTGTCTTCAATTATACCAAGAGGTAAATTTGTATTATAAAAATTTAAAAGCTGTACCAGAGTTATTATTGAATAGAACTTCCCTCCATAATCAGAATACTCAATCAAAATTGAATCTTTCTTGATGTTAATTTTATATTCTTCAGATCTTAAATTTTGTTTTATAAAAAATATAGAATGTCCTGTTGATACATTAAATTTTATGTCAGATACTTTTAATAAATTATCAAAATTTTTAAAAAAATCTTTTTCTTTAGGAGATATTTTAAAATTTAAATTTTTAGTGTGAATAGTTTCTTTTTCTAATTTTAAAATATTAGGAAGCGGAATTACTGGATCAAATATATTATCATAGTCATCAGAATATGAAATTTGTGGTATAGGATTTTCAAATTTAAGAGAATTAATTTCACACTCAATAATTTGATTATTTTTTCCTATAACAAATAATCCCTCTGGACCACATGAGAGATTATAAGAGCCTATCCTTGGTTCCTGTAGTGTAAAAATTACTTCATCTTGTTCAGAATGAATTTCATAATATCTGCCAACTTTTTTTGAAATTGTTCCACCACCAATTTCTTGAATAGAGTAAACAAGAGAAAAACAAATTTTAAAATCTCCATGAGGATATTGATTATTTAAAATAGAGAATTTTAATTTATTATTTTTTGTAAAAATTAAGTGTATTTCCATTATCAATAATTTATATATTTAGTTTATCATGAGTTTTAAAGATATATTTCATACTGATTTTTCAGTTGTTAACAGTGCACATGCAAGAGTAAATTTAATTGGTGAACATACTGATTATACAGGAGGGTATGTTTTACCATCTCTTCTAAATTTCAAAACAACTATTCAAATTTCGAAAAACGAGAATAAAAAATATCAAGTTTATTCTGAGCATTTTAATGAACAAATGAATTTTGCTGACTTTATTAAGTCACAAAATAATGAATGGGTTGACTATGTAAAAGGTTGTTTATTTGTATTTTACGATGAAAATAAACATATACCTAATACTCATTTAAATATTTTTATATCCTCAACTATTCCAATTGGTCGCGGTATTTCATCCTCATCAGCTCTTTGCGTTGCTATTTTAAAAGCATTAAATAATTTTTTTAAAACTGAGTACGCAGAAAAACATATTGCAATCTTAGCGCAAAAAGTTGAACGCGATTATATAGGTGTTTCAGGAGGAATCATGGATCAAATGGTTTCCTCAATTGGCATTCATAGAAAAGCTTTCTTCTTAGATTGTTTAAGTTTGAAATTTGAATTGATAGATCTTCCAGATAATTGGGTTTTTTGCTTAGTTGACTCTGCGGTTCAAAGAAATCTTAGAGATAGCGCATATAATGAAAGATATAGCCAACTTAAGAAAGCTGAAGAATATCTTGGTACAGAATATCTAGGTTCAATTAAACCAGAGCAATTTGATGAAAATAAAATAAATGATGAATTAATTTTAAAAAGGGCAAGACATGTTATTACTGAAAATGCTAGGGTCCTAGAAGCAAAGAAATATATATTAAATAAAGATATTAAATCATTTGGAAAGTTAATGAATGAAAGCCACCAATCATATGCTAAAGATTTTGAAGCCTCAACTGAAGATGTTGATTCGATTGTTGAAAGATCAAAAATATCTGGAGCAGAGGGATCAAGATTAACCGGTGGAGGATTTGGAGGATTTACAGTGTCACTAATACATAAAAACAACTATGATGAATGGCAAAAAAATATGCACAAATATTATGATAATAAAAATATATTTGAGGTTTGATGCAAAAATTTAAAAATTATATAAACGGAGAATTCACGGAATCTAAATCTGGTAAATCATTTAAGTCTATTGATCCATCAACTGAAAAAGAATTTGCAGAAATTTCCCTTGCAGAAGAGTATGAAGTAAACTTAGCCGTAGAATCAGCTCATAATGCTTTTTATGGAGAATGGTCAAAAATTCTTCCTAGTAAAAGAGCGCAATATTTAAGAGCGATTGGAGATCAACTTAAAGAAAAAGCAGAATTACTTGGAACGATCGAAACAAAAGATACTGGGAAATTATTTAAAGAAACAAAATTTCAAGCAAATTATATCGCTGAATATTATTATTACTATGCTGGATTAGTCGACAAAATTGAGGGCTCAACGCTTCCAATAGACAAAAAAGATATGCATGTATTCACCACCAGAGTTCCAGTTGGAGTTGTTGCTGCAATAATACCTTGGAACTCACAAATGTTTCTCACTGCAGTCAAACTCGCTCCAGCCTTAGCAATGGGTAATACTATTATTATTAAAGCATCAGAGATTGCGCCTACTCCTTTATTAGAATTTGCTAAAATTATTGATAAAGTTGGAATACCAAAAGGTGTTGTAAATATAATAACTGGTTTTGCAGATACTTGTAGTAAGTTGCTTACTTCCCATCCAAAAATTAATAAAATAGCATTTACGGGAGGTGTCCATACAGCAAAACATATTGTTAGAAACTCTGCAGAAAATTTATCGCAAATATCTTTAGAGCTTGGTGGAAAAAGTCCAGTGGTTATTTTTAAAGATGCTCGTAAAGATAATGCAATTAATGGAATTATGGCAAGTATATTTGGAGCTAGTGGTCAAAGTTGTATTGCTGGTTCCAGACTTTATTTGCAAGAAGATATTTATAATGAATATTTAGATGAATTAAAAAGTAGAGTTGAGGGAATTAAAATTGGTGACCCTTTATCAACTACAACTCAACTAGGGCCCCTTGCTACTTTAACCCAATTACAAAATATAGAAGAAAAAATTAAACAGACAATAGAACAAGGTGGTAAAATAATTACAGGAGGAAATAAGGTTAGTGAATTTAAACATGGTTATTATTTTGAGCCTACAATAATTGAGTGTGCTAATCATAATTTGCCTGTTGCAGAGAATGAATTATTTGGTCCAGTTTTATCTGTAATGAGATTTAAAGATGAAGAAAATGCAATTAAATTGATGAATGATAATAGTTTTGGTCTTGCTGCAGGAATTTTTACTGAAAATAATGGAATTGCAATGAGAGTCTCAAAAGCCGTTGAAGCAGGAATTGTATTTGTTAATACTTATCGATTAATTTCTCCAGTTGCTCCATTTGGTGGATTTAAAAATAGTGGTTATGGAAGAGAGTCAGGATTAGAGGTAATGAAAGATTATTCTAATACAAAAACTACGTGGATTAGTACTTCAACTGAGCCTTTAAGTGATCCATTTAACATTCGATAACTAATGAACACTAAGCTCAATAATGAAAGAGGCTTTTCAAATAAAGAATTTGAAAAACGTCTAATTCAAGCTCAAAAAATCATGCATAATTATCAGTTAGATGGTATCTTATTAACTACCCCACAAAATATTAGATACTTTACTGGGTATGACTCTCAATTTTGGGAGAGCCCAACACGACCTTGGTTTGTTGTTGTTCCACTATCAGGTAAACCCATTGCAATTGTTCCAGAAATTGGTGAGTCTGAATTTCAAAAAACATGGCTAGATGAAATCAAGTCCTGGCCCTCACCTCGACCTGAAGATGAGGGAATTACTTTATTAAAATCAACTTTAGAAAATATTAAAAAAACTTTTGGTCAAATTGGAGCAGAGTTTGGGAAAGAAATGACTATAAGGATGCCTGTTAGAGATCTTTTTAAATTAAAGGAAACAGTTAATATTAATCTTGTTGATGGCTCTGATGCGATTTGGGATATTCGAATGATTAAAACGGAAGAAGAAATTAAAAGAATTAAATTTATTTGTTCGATTGCAAGTGATGCTTATAATTCTCTGCCATCAAAACTTGCTATAGGGGATACTGAAAGAGAGGCAGTTAATAAATTAAAAATTGATATACTTAATAGAGGAGCTGATAGTGTTCCGTTTATGCCAGGTATATCTGGTGTAGGAGGTGTATCACAAATTGTCTGCGGTCCAACAAATCGCACATTAAATGATGGCGATATTCTCTTTATAGATACTGGCTCTACATTCGATGGTTATTTTTGCGATTTTGATAGAAATTTTGCATTTGGAAAAGCTAGCAGTGAAGTAGAAAAAGTATATGAAGTTTTATGGCAAGCTACAGAAATAGGCATTAATGCTGCAATTCCAGGAGCTACTACTTTTGATATATTTAACGCAATGAATAAAGTTATTAGTGAAGTGAGTATTGCTGGAAATAATGTAGGAAGATTAGGGCATGGACTTGGCTTACAATTAACTGAACCGCCCTCACATCGAGATGAAGATAAAACAGTAATAAAAGAAAATATGGTTTTAACTATTGAGCCTGGATTAGAATATGCCCCTGGTAAAATGATTGTACATGAAGAGAATATTATAATTAACAAAGATGGGGCTGAATTAATTACTAAAAGAGCTCCAAAAGAAATTCCAATAATAAAATAAATTTACAAATTAGACTTTAGTCTTCTTAACTTACCCTCTGTTGAGTCGTGATCAATATAACAACCTTGCAGATGTCTAAAACCAGTATTAACATCATATTCAGTTCTTCCATGTAAAACTCGGATGTTATCAAACATCATCAGCATACCACTATCTAAACGAAAGTTTAACTCAAACTCTTCTGATTCATATAAATGAAACAATTTTTTTCTAGCTGAATAAAATTTTTCCAATTGTGATGGTTCTAAATACGGAACATAATCAAGTCTACCACTAAATCTACTTTGTAAATATTTTCCATTATGATCAAGTTCAATCAACTTGCCATAATTCTCAAGAATAATATCCTTATCAACAAATTTAAATAATACATCTGTAGTTGTTAGAATTTCAAACATTTCTGGCTCATTTATCTTTAAATATTCGGCAACTGCATATCCATCAACTAAAGATGAATCTCCACCTTTAGCTTCATTAGATATACAATGCAGTATTTGAATTCCTGGCATAGGTTTTCTATAAGGATTATCTGTGTGGGCCTTAATGCCTAGACTTGTATAAGCCAAATCATTAGCTTGAGGTTTTGAGACCACATCAAAATGCTTACCAAAATTCGTTGTTCTAACAGGACCAAACATTTCAGCAAATTTTACAACTGTCCCCTCTTCTGCTGATGTATTTTTAACTATTACAAAACCTAATTCCTGAAAATCAGAAAGTAAATCTAGAAAAACTTTAGCTTCATTTAAAGATTTAAAATCATAAATCGGTAAATTTTCAAATTCATTTTTCCAAGGTTTTTTATCAGGAATTATATCCTTTTGCTTTAATTCATTTATTAATACATTTAATAAAAATGATCCCTCAACTCCATCTGAGAACTTTATTTTTAAAATTTCTTTCTCTATAGAAAAATTTTTGATTGTTATATTTTGAGTTATTAAAGATGGCTCATATAACCTTTGATAATTATTACTATCCAAAAACTCAGGGTCAGTTACTCTCTCACGTAGCCATAAAGGGTGTAAATGATAATTGCTAAATTGATCTTCATAAATAACTAAGCAATCATTCTTATCTATTTCAGCTCTAGTCATATATTTTTGTATATTTTAAAATTTATTTTTTATAATTGAAAATACTTAAAATGGCATTCATTAATATTTGAGCCACATAAGTAGATGTGGAGAAATTGAATATATAGTCAGTAATACTTTTTAGTAAACGCACTAATTTTATAGTTTTTTTTTGTTGATAATGATAAGATTTTCAAAATTAATCATAAAAATTTTTAACATTTGAGAATAAATTGAGCACTATTTTTAGAGGACTTCCATCAGAATCTTATACTGATAATGATTTTTGGATAAAAGAAGGCGAAAAAGTATTTTCTGATAATTGGATGTTCGTTGGTTTTGCTCATGAACTAAAATCTGTTGGCGATGCTGTCACCCTAAATATTGCCAATCAACCAATTCTTATTTTAAAAAATAATAATAATGAAATTGTTGCATTCCATAATGTATGCAGTCATCGATGTTTAAAATTAGTTGATCAAAATAAGAATCTTGGAAAATATATAAGCTGTCCATATCATGCATGGCTATATGACTTAAATGGCAATCTGATTAGAGCGCCTCATTTTGGAGGAACAAATAATCATACACCAAAAGGATTTAAAAATGAAAATAATGGATTAAAATCTATAAGAATTAAAATCTGGAATGATTGGATTTTTATCAATTTAAACAACAATGCATTACCATTTGAAAAGTATGCCGCACCATTAATCAAACAACTTAAAGATTTTAACTTAAAAAAAATAAAACAAGTAGCAACATTGGACTTTGGAAAAGTTTACACAAATTGGAAATTTTTAATTGAAAATTTTATAGAGCCTTATCATGTTCAGTTTGTGCACAAAACGACTACAAGTCAACCTCTTAAAGATCACTACACTTTAGTTGATGGACGATGTTATGGAAGTGCTGTTGATTTAAAAAATGAGAACACTTCTGCAGACAGCTTGGCAGTAAGTTCTAAATATTTATCTTTATTTCCAAATTTTATTATTGGGACATATTACCCTGGACAAATAGGTGTTCATTTGAATCTACCAATTGAACCCGGCATTACTCATCAAAAAAGAATTATTTATACAACTGAAGGTAATAATCTTACAAAAAGTCAGATTAAAGGTGTAAAGGATCTTTGGTGGAAAGTTCATAAAGAAGATCATGAAATATGTGAAAGACTTCAATTAGGTAGGTCATCTCCCGTATCTAAGAAAGGTGGATTATTATCCCCTCATTGGGAAAATAGTGTTCGCGCATTTCAACAAATTATGATTAAATCTTTAAGCAAAACAAAAAAAATTAAAAAAAAGGTTAAAAATGACAGATAATGAAATTTCCTCTGGTTTTAGACTCGCACATACTATGATGCGTGTTCAAAATCTTGAATTATCATTAAAATTTTATTGTGACATACTAGGCATGAAAGTTTTACGTAAAACTGATTATCCAGACGGAAAATTTACAAATACTTTTATTGGTTATGGTCCAGAAACAGAATACCCAACTCTAGAATTAACTTATAATTGGGATCAAGCAGAACCTTATGAAAAGGGTAATGGTTGGGGCCACATTTGTGTTGAAACACCAGATGTATATAAAGCCTGTGAAAGTTTATCAGCAGCAGGAATAAAAATTACAAGACCGCCAGGACCAATGAAGCACGGAACTAGAGTAATAGCATTTTGTGAAGATCCGGATGGTTACAAAGTAGAGCTAAACGAAAAAATACAAACATCATAAAGAAAGGTAGATCATGGGTAACAAACCTCAATTATACAAATTTTCAGATATAGAACACCGATTACATACACTTGAGCCGGGTCAAACTTATATTAAGCCCTTTGTAACTTCAAAAGTCAGTGACACCATGTGTGGAGGTTTAAATTTTCTAAACAAAATATCAGTACCATGGGATTTGACATGTGATGAAATTATATATTGTATGAAAGGTTCATTCAGACTTACTTGTGATGGAGAATCATATGTCTGTAATCCAGGAGACGTTTTATATGTACCAAAAGACAATCATATTGCATATGAATGTGATGAAATATGTGTGATTTTCTACGCAGCCTATCCTCATGATTGGAAAAAGAAAGCTGGACTTACGCATGTACCAGGGATTGATCCTGAAGATATGGGTATAGAATAAAAAAATTATAGGAAGGATAAATAATGAGCAAAATTTATTATGAAAGCTTAAGCGAGGCTATAGAAAGAAATAAACCTGAAATAGCATCGACCAAAAAAAGACTTGAAGATGCAGGGGTTAAATATGTTTTATCTAGTTGGATTGATATGCATGGGATTCCAAAAACCAAACCTGTTCCTATGAGTGATTTTGAAGCTTTATGTATGGGTAAAGGTCCACAATTTGCAGTTCATTCAGTATCTTTTGTTCCTGAATTAACACCCGCTGATCCTGATCAAATAATGCTTCCTGATCTTAATGCTGTATATGTTTGTCCGTGGGATAAAACAACAGCCATAATATTTGCTGATTTGTTTTGGGAAGGCGCTCCCTACAATGTTTGTCCAAGACAAGCTCTTAAAAAAATTATTCAAGAAAAACAAGAACAAGGGTATCAAGGTTTTGCAGGCATAGAGCCTGAGTTCATTGTAATGAAATACAACGAAAAAGGTGAGCCTGTTAAGGCAATAGATAATGATCCCCCTCATGGCATTCAACCAAGAAGACAAGCATTTGGCTATGATGTTGAATATTCTTTAGATTCAATGCATTTTTTAAAAGAAATGATGGATATATTAGGTGAGTTAGGATGGGACTTACACGATGTTGTTGCTGAAGGTGCTTATTCTCAATTTGAATTAGATTTTCATTATACTGATCTTCTACAAATGGCAGATAGATTAGTATTTTTAAAAATACTTTTAAAAGAAGTGGCCAAAAAACATGATATGTTTGTCACCTTCATGCCAAAACCAACTATAGGTGATTGGCGTTCAGGAGGGCATATAAATTTTTCACTTAATGATATAAAGAAAAATACAAATGTTTTTAAAGATGGTGATAAATGGTCTAAAGATGCAATGCATGCAGTTGGTGGATTGCTTGAACATTCAGAAGCTATCACTGCAATAACTTGTCCAACAGTAAATTCATATAATGGGTTAGTACCGACTGTAGGTGGTTTTGAGGGCGGAGTTCATACGTGGGCGCCAACTAATATTACGTATGGTCATAATAATCGCTCAGCACAATTTCGATTACCACAAAATAGATACTGTATAGAAAACCGTGCGGCTGATTTAACAATGAATGTTTATTTAGCACTTGGTATGACTATATCAGCTGCAATAGATGGTATTCAAAATAAAACTGATCCTGGGAAACCCTCTGATTTTGATCTCTACGCTTTAAAAACTGAAGATATGAAAAAGCTTGGCATAAGACGTCTTCCAAGAAATTTACTTCAAGCTACTGAAGCTTTACAAAAAAATAAAATTGCAGAAAAAGTAATGGGTAAAGTGATGTTAAATTCCTATGTTCAATATAAAAATGATGAATGGGAAAGATATCATCAAGCTGTTACAGATTGGGAAGTTAAAGAATATCTAAGGTTATATTAAAACATATAAAATAGATTATATTTTCTTATAATGAATAATATTGACTATGAAATTTATAACCTTGGCAATGTAGAGCTTTTATCAGGTGAAATTTTACTTTCAGCTAAACTTGCATATAAAACATACGGTTCATTAAATTCAGATAAAAGTAATGTAATTATTTTACCTACTTTTTATACTGGTACTCATAATAGAAACGAAGGTTTCTTTGGAACTAATAGAGCTATAAATCCAGAAAAGCATTTTATTATATCCGTAAACTTATTTGGTAATGGTTTATCTACATCTCCTAGCAATGCAGAAATAGATCAAAAAGGATCCAAATTTCCAACAATATCTCTATTTGATAATATTGCTTGCCAATATAAATTATTAACAGAACATCTTAACATTAGCAAAATTGCTTTAGTTGCTGGATGGTCAATGGCAGGCTGTCAATCCTATCAATGGGCTGCTCAATACCCAGAGATGGTGAATGCTATTTTACCTTTTTGTGCTTCAGCTAAAACATCGGAGCATAATTTTGTTTTTTTAGAAGGTGTAAAAGCTGCTCTTTGCGCTGATCCTGCCTGGAATAATGGTGATTATACATCGCCTCCAGTTAGAGGACTAAAAGCCTTTGGAAGAGTCTATGCAGGTTGGGCTTTTTCACAAACATTCTTTAGAGAACAAAAATATAAAAATTTAGGTTATCAAAATGTGGAAGAATTATTGGTTGATTGGGAAAATGATCACGTTAAAAATTGGGATGCAAATAATCTTTTAACAAAACTTTTAACATGGCAAAAAGGAGATATTTCTATTGGAAAACAATATAATGGTAATTTTATAGAGGCTTTAAAAAATATAAAAGCAAAAACTATTATTATACCATGTAGTAATGATTTATATTTTCCACCTGAAGATAATGAACTTGAAGCAAAACATATTAAAAACGCTGAATTGAGAACTTATAACTCGGTCTGGGGGCATTGTGTTGCTAATCCAGGAAATGATAAAGGTTTTGAAACTGCTTTAGATCAGGCAGTTAATGATCTTTTAGAATAATGATTTAAATTCAATTTCGTGTAATATAACTAAATGAATATAAAATTAATTAAAGAAAAGTGGATTAAATTTTATAAAAGAGGTTTTTTTACCGGCTTAATGGTTTTGTGTTTTTTATGCCTTATAGACCAGACTTTACAAACACCATTTTTTTTTAATAAAATAGACAGTGGTAACTTTATGCTTACTCTTTCTTTTATTTTATTTGGATCAGTTTTTTGTGGATTAATAAGTTTTATTTTGTTAATTTTAATATCTATTGTAACTGTATCTAAACAATAAATAAATTTTAATTATTTTTTCTTTTTAAAAAAATCTTTTAAATAAAATTCATTATCTTTTTTTGCTAACTTTCTAAGTAATATAAACATTATGACAATCCATAAAATAATTACAATTATTTTATATTCAAAACCTAATTGATAAATATTGCTTAAGAAATTTTCAATAATTTTATAATTCATAATAAGTTACTGATCTTATATTCATAAATAAAAAAAGGGCAGTAAAAAATACTGCCCCTGTAATTTATAAAATAAATTTACTTGTTATTATCAGCTATTTCAGATTCATGTCTTGCCGCTGCAATAATTACACCTAAGCATATAGCTGCTGCAACTAAAGTAAACAGAACAAGCATTCCAGGTGAGCCTGCCCATGTAAAATAAGCATCTACACCTTCCCAACTTGCTGATTCTCCAGGAAATGTATTCATAATATGTTCCTTTCTATCTGTTACTGGTTATAAGCTTGTAATCCAAGCTCAGCTTTATCAATACCTGCTTTTTGAATGTGATCTGGTACACGTAACCAGCCAGCCAATTTCATAATATATGAAATAACATAGCCTGGCACAAATCCAGTTAAAGCCATTACAATAGCCCCAACAATTTGACCAGTTAGATTTGAAGCTGGAATATCTCCTGCTGCTGGAAATCCAGAAGCAAAAAGTCCTACACACAACATACCTAAAATACCACAAACACCGTGAATTGATACTGCTCCTACACAGTCATCTATTTTAAAAGTGTTATGAAGCCAATTGTTTGCTGGAATAATTACACATCCTGCAATTGTTCCAAGAATAAATGCGAAACCAGGATACCAAATATCAAGACCACCAGCACATATGAATATACCTGCTAGTCCACCTGACATCATCCAGAAAGGATTTCCTTTACTCCACCAGAAAGCACCTATCATGCCTCCAGCTAGACCCATCAAAGTATTGAATGCAAAAGAAGATAATGTAGCTGGTGCACCATAAATATTTACCCAACCTCCAAAATCTGATCCTGCCCAAATTAAACAAGCTCCTAGGAATCCAAAGAAACCTACAATCAAAGTTAATAAGCCAACAAAAGATAGAACTAAGCTATGACCTTCAAGATCATTCATAGAGCCATCATCATTATATTTTCCTACTCTTGGTCCAAGGTTTAAAAGCACCCCAAATGCAAATAGTCCTGCAACAGTGTGAACACACCCTGCGGCCGCTACATCATGGAATCCCCAGCCCGTTACAA
The DNA here is from genome assembly GCA_902596365.1 of uncultured Alphaproteobacteria bacterium. Classification (GTDB taxonomy): domain Bacteria; phylum Pseudomonadota; class Alphaproteobacteria; order HIMB59; genus CACPNW01. Next base: position 111,072 of record CACJTT010000001.1, on the reverse strand, counting down.
GCCATCCATCTGGATGCCATCCCCAAGAAGCTGCTAAAATCCAAACGACAGATCCTAATACAACTGCTAGGAATACAAATGCACTAATTCTAATTCTTTCAATTACAGCTCCAGAAAAAATTGAAGCAGTAGTACAAGCAAATAGAGTAAATGCAGCCCAGAATACACCGGTAGCCTGGTCACTTAGCATTGGTCCCATTGAAACATTCCATGGAACTCCGTATCCTTCTAAATCAATAGGTACAAATCCTCCAGGAAAAGCTAAATAGATCCACCATCCAAATAGCCAAAATGTTGGTATCATAAATGCAAATGCTAATAAATTTTTAACACCTGAAGAAACAGCGTTTTGCATTCTTGTAGCGCCTACTTCATACATTAAGAAACCAACGTGAATAATAATCATAAGTCCAGTACACCACCAATAGTAAGCTTCCATGCCTACGTTTGCTTGTGTGGTGACAAAAACATTTAATTCTTCCAACGTCATTTTGCCTCCTTACGAGTTAAATTCAAAATAACCGTTTAACTCATCAAAAAAAAAGGAAGTAAAAAGAAAAAACAAATGAACCGCGTTCCTTCGGATCTTACCTACTTCCGTCTCACTCAATTAATGAGATGAACGATAAATTATGAGTTCTATCTAGACCTTTATTATAAGATTCAACAGTAAATTATTGTTTTTTTAAGTGAATTATGGGTATATTTTTCCCAAATTTTGGCCATTTTTATGTATTTTGAGTATTTTTTTTATTTTCTCTAAGCTCAAATAAAGTATGGGTAAAAATAATTAATATTATAACAATTCCTCCAATTATTGTTTTTGGTGATGGCTGTTCATGAATAACTAGCCAGACCCAAATTGGTCCAAGAATAGTCTCTAGAATAAAAAATATTTCAACTTCATATGCTGGAATATATCTTGGGGCAATAGTTATACATGCTAATGGAATAAGTAGGAATAATCCCATTATAATAATAAAGAATAATTGATCTGAACTAACTAAAAGTGACTCAGGAAATGAATCAATAAATGCAAACGCTATAAAAATAGTAAATAATTTAGCTATTAAAAGAGAAGGAAGAAAGTCAAATGACTTACTATAGCGAATAACAACAGCACCACCACCCATAAAAATCGCTGTTAGCAATCCAAAAAAATCTCCAAAAAGACGTCCCCCTTGATAGGACTCATAAAAAATAAATAATATAGTTGCAAAACAAGCGATAATTGTTACCCACATTCTTTTACTTGGATATTCTTTTATAAATATTGAGCTTAGTATGGCGGTTGCAAAAGGAGTTAATGCAATCATGATTAGTGTATTTGCTACATTTGTATTTTGAATGGATAGTACAAATGCAGTGTTACCTAATGCAATTAAGGCAGCATATAATAAACCAGGCAGTCCTGTTATTAATAAAGCATGAAGAAAATTTTTTTTATAATAAATGAGTAAGAAAATACATAAGCAAAAGGAAGGGATTAGTCCTCTATAGAAAAGTAGCTCCCAAGAAGGAATATTGATTAAACGTATAAATAAAGAATCTGGAGTAATAATTAGTACACCAAATAAAGATAGAAAAATTCCTTTTTGTTTATCTGTTAAATTCATTTTTTTATTAATTTAATTTTCTTGCTTCTCTTATTGAAATATAAATTCCACTTGATACGATAAAAAATAGACCTAACCATAACCATTTGTTTGGAAAGTCGCCAAAGAAATAATAGCCAATTAAAATATTATTAACTATTTCAAAGTAACCTAAAGGGGCAAGTTTAGATGCTTCAGCATAGTTTAATGATAGGATTAAACAAAAATGAGCAAAAGTTCCAACTGCTGCTAAACCAATCATCAATAACCATTGATTAATATTTGGCATTATCCAATAAAAAGGCACTACAAAACTAATGATGATAGCTCCAAAGACACCAGTAAATATTAATGTCATATATGGGTTATCAAAAGATGAAAGTTTTCTTGTTGAAATTAGATAAAATGCATATGATACTCCTGCTCCAAGACTGGCTAATGAAGCAAAATTAATTGTTATAAAACCAGGTTGAATAATAATAAGTGCGCCAATAAATCCTACAAATACTGCGCTCCATCGATGAACCCCTACTTTTTCTTTTAATAACAAAGCAGATAAAATTGTGACAATAATTGGAGCAACAAAAGACAAGGTTAATGCTTCTGCTAAGGAAATAACAGAAATAGCATAAAAAAAACAAACAGTTGATAAAAACAAGAAAAAACTTCTAGAAATTTGAAGTAAAAAATTTTGCGGCCACGTAAGATATTTTCTTAAAAATAAAAATGTTATTGGAAGACTTATTAGAACCATAAAAAAATACCGTGCCCATACAACTTCTACAAAATGCATCTCAGTACTCAAATATTTTGCCATACCGTCCATTATAGGTAGTGTACCCCAGGCTATAAGATTTAGTATAATTGCTTTCATTTGGATATTTATAGTAAAAAGTATTATTCATTAGTTATTAAATGTTTTATAAAAAATGTATTTATTAATTATTATTTGAGGTTTAATAATTTGTTATTTAAATACTTAAGGAGATAAAATGGCTATAAATCTGGCGGAGATCGCAAAAAAGAAAAAAATAAAATACTTTTTAATAAGTTATGTAGATTTTTTTGGAGTACTTAGATCTAAATTAGTCCCTGCTCAATCTATAAAAGAAATGCAAAAAGAAGGAGCAGGATTTGCTGGTTTTTCTACGTACTTAGATATGTCTCCATCTGACCCAGATATGGCAGCAATACCTGATCCTAATAGTTTTATACAACTCCCATGGCAAATGGATGTTGGTTGGTTAGCAGCAGATTTATGGATGGATGGTAAGCCAGTAGATGCCTCTCCTCGTGTTATGTTGCGTAATCAAATTAATAAATTAGCAAAGAAAAATATGCACTTAAAAAGTGGTGTTGAATGCGAATATTTTTTAATTTCTCCAAGTGGTGATTCTATTGCAGATCAAAAAGATATTGCAGATAAACCTTGCTACGATCAATCTGCGTTGATGCGTCAGTATGATTTAATTAGAGGTATTTGTGATTCAATGATTATGCTTGGTTGGGGTCCTTACCAAAATGATCATGAAGATGCTAATGGACAATTCGAAATGAATTGGGATTTTTCGGACTGTTTACAAACGGCTGACCGTCATGTTTTTTTTAAATTCATGGTTAGGACTTTAGCGGAAAAAGTAGGTTTAAGAGCTACCTTTATGCCAAAACCCTTTATAGATAAAACTGGAAATGGGTGTCATGCGCATCTATCAATCTGGGATAAAAAAGGTAAAAATTTATTTTTAGATAAAAAAGATAAATTAGGCTTATCAAAAACTGCATACCATTTTATGGGTGGAATTATGAACTCAGCTGAAGCTTTAACTGCGTGGTTTAATCCAACCATTAATAGTTATAAAAGAATTAATGCTCCTGTTACTGATTCTGGAGCTACTTGGTCTCCTAACACTATTACCTATTCTGGTAATAATAGAACTCATATGATACGTGTTCCCGGCTCCGGTAGATTTGAATTAAGATTAATGGATGGAGCAACTAATCCTTATTTATTACAAGCTGGAATTATTGCTGCAGGATTAGATGGTTTAGATAAAAAAAGAAATCCAGGTAAACCTATTAACGTTAATATGTATGAAGAAGCTCATAAGGTTAAAGGTGCAAAAAAATTACCATTAAGTTTAAATCAGGCATTAAGTAATCTAAATAAAAGTACAGTTCTTAAGTCTGCTTTTGGTAAAGATGTCATTAACTCTTACATAACATTAAAAAATAGAGAAATTAAAAAGTATAATTCATCTCAAGAAAAGAGAATTGGCTTCAAAAAATCAAAATCAAATAAATCTAATATAATAACTCAATGGGAAAGAGATAATACTTTAGATTGTTAAATTTATAAATTAAACATGTCAAAGATTGGTTGGAGTAATTTTGTTGTTTGGCAGTGCAGTATTCGCCAACGTAATTTCAGAATGTTTAGTGGAAAACCATCTGAAGGAACAGTAGCAAATCTATCAGAAATTAAATCAAATCAAGAGCTTTGTAGTATTAGATCAGTACTGCTTGAAAAAAACTGCAATGATTCAGCGAAAATGTTTGAATTTATGATTAAACAAACCAATGAACCTGAAATAAGATTTGATAAAATTGTAAAACTTCTTTCTTCAGAATATTACAATACCCCCACTAACTTTGATGGTTCCTTTACTGCCACTTTTGATGTTAATTCAGAATTATATAAAAAAATTATCAAGAAAAAAAAATTAAATACACAATTTTTTGAAAGAGATACTGGTTTTTATTTTCCTGTTAATATTAAAAAATTAAAAAAAAATGATGCAAAATGGAAATATACTTTTTTTCATAATTTTTTCTTTAATCCTAATTTAAATGAAAATATTGAAATAATTCTCTTTAGTCCAATAAAAACTGAAATAAAAAAAATTACATAAATTTAAATAATAATAAATTAAAAATTATTTATCAAAACCTGGTATCCAATTCGTACCAGCTAAAGGGACTCGAGCCATAGCAGCAGATTCAACAGTTAAAGCACAAAGGTCCTCAGGTTCTAAATTATGCAAATTATTTTTACCGCAAGCCCTTGCTATTGTTTGTGCTTCTAAAGTCATAACTTTTAAATAATTAGATAATTTTTTACCTGCTTTAATAGGATCTAATCTTTTCATTAAATTTTTATCTTGAGTAGATATACCCGCAGGATCATTGCCTTCATGCCAATCATCATATGCCCCGGATACTGTTCCAAGTTTTTTATATTCCTTTTCCCATTTAGGATCATTATCACCAATCGCTATCATAGCTGCTGACCCAATTGACACAGCGTCTGCACCCAAAGCAAGTGCCTTAGACACATCGGCTCCATTTCGAATACCTCCAGAAATAACAAGTTGCACTTTTCGATGCATATTTAAATCTTGAAGAGCGTCAACTGCAGGACGTATGCAAGCTAATGTAGGTTGTCCAACATTTTCAATAAAAACTTCTTGTGTAGCTGCTGTTCCACCCTGCATACCATCAAGTACAACTACATCAGCACCTGCTTTTATAGCTAAGGCAGTATCATAATACGGTCTAGCTCCTGCAATTTTAACAAAAATTGGCACTTTCCATTGTGTTATTTCTCTGAGTTCAGTAATTTTGATCGCTAGATCATCAGGGCCTGTCCAATCAGGATGACGGCATGCTGATCTTTGGTCGATCCCTTTTGGAAGATCTCTCATTTCTGCCACCCGGTCACTAATTTTTTGGCCTAATAACATACCTCCACCACCAGGTTTTGCTCCTTGACCAATAACAACTTCAATAGCATCAGCTTTTCTCAAATCATCAGGATTCATTCCATAACGAGAAGGAAGAAGTTGATAAACAAGTGTTTTAGATTGACCTCTCTCTTCTTTGGTCATACCTCCATCTCCAGTTGTAGTTGATGTTCCAGCTATAGATGCACCTCTACCTAAAGCTTCTTTAGCTGGGCCAGATAATGCGCCAAAACTCATACCTGCAATTGTTATTGGAATATCAAGTTCTAAAGGTTTTTTTGCATAACGTGATCCCAAAACAACATTTGTTAAACATTTTTCTCTGTAACCCTCAAGTGGGTATCGAGACATAGAGGCTCCCAAAAAAAGTAGGTCATCAAAATGAGGTAGTTTTCTTTTTGAGCCACCACCACGAATATCATAAATACCAGTTGCGGCTGCTCTTCTTATTTCTGAATTTGTATAATCATCAAAAGTCCATGATTTGCGTGGACTTGTAAATATATTTTTTTTCTTTTTTGCCATACTAATAATCAGAGATGTTATCTATATTAAAATTATATAGTTTTCTCTGAGATCCAAATTTTTTAAAATGTTTTACTTTATATTTTTTAATCTTTCCAATTTTCAATAAATCTTCAATTTTTTTTATATCTTTTTTATTTATTTTTTTTTCAACACAGTCCACACCTAAACTCTTTGGTTTGCCTGCTAAATATATAACAGTCTCATAGATACTATCACCAAGTGCTTCACCAGCATCACCACAAATAAGCATAGTTCCTGATTGAGCCATGAATCCTGACATATGACCTACAGACCCTTTAACAATTATATCAATCCCTTTCATTGAAATACCACAGCGAGAGCTAGTATCACCATCTATAATAATTGTCCCCCCATGTGCAGTAGCGCCAGCAGACTGCGAAGCATTACCTTTTACATGAATTAAGCCAGACATCATATTTTCACCTAAGCCAGTGCCAGCATTACCGTTAATAGTAATATGTGCTTTTTGATTCATACCTCCACAATAATATCCAACATGTCCATTTATTTTTACAGATATGCTTTCAGTTAATCCTGCACATAAAGCATGATGACCACTTGGATTTTTTACAGTAAATTCTCTTTTGTTATTTTTATAACTAATGTTTTGAAGATAATTATTTATTTTTCTTAAAGTGTTTTTTTTAAAATCTAAATTTTCTATTTTCCCCATGTATATACAACTCCTGGTTTTGGTTCATAAATATTAGATTTATTGACATAAGGAAGATGAGCCATAGCCTGAAATTCAGAAGCTACAGCAACATAGTCATTGTTTTCTGCTATGACAGCAGGCTTACAAGCAATTTCATCTCTTAAGACAGCAAATCCTTTATTAGTACCAGCAATAAAAGTATAAAAACCATCTAAATCTGTTAGAGATTCTGTTAAAGTTTTCTTCATTGATTTATTTTCTGATAATTTTTGGCTGATATAACCTGCAGCTACTTCAGTATCATTTAAAGAATCGAATTTTTTACCTTTTTTAATTAATTCTCTTCTTAGATTATTATGATTAGATAAAGAGCCATTATGAACTAAGCACTCATCTTCTCCAGTTGAATACGGATGTGACCCATCGACTGTTATTGCACTTTCAGTTGCCATTCTAGTATGACCGATAGCATGTGAGCCAGAAAAATTTTCTAGCTTAAATTTTTTAACGATTTCTGATGGATTTCCAACTTGTTTAAAAATTTCAATTGATCTTCCATAACCTACCAATGAAATTGGAATAAAATTTTTATGAATATAAGAAATAAATTTTTTAGGTGTAGTTGTTGTTTGAACAACTATGTGATCTGAAATATTTTTTATTGTGATATCTTTGAATTTTTGTTTAACAACTTGCTCAAAATCACTTGATAATGTGTTATTTAAACAAAGGGAATATTTATAATATTTTTTTGATTCTTTATTATTATATATTGCAAAACCTGCAGAGTCCGGTCCTCTTGATGACATATTATCAAGCATACCACTTAAATAAAATCCAAGTTTTTTATGCAATTTTTTCTTTTTTAAATATAAACCTACTATACCGCACATAAAATTATAAATTAAAATAACTCAATACATAAATATATATAATCTTATAAAAGCAAGAGCTAAATATAAAAAATTTTACTATTAACTTTTAAAAAATTTTAATTAAATTTTTTATATGCCTTCTTTAATACCACAAGAGGGTGATTTGAAGACATTTGAAATTTTATTAATAATTCTCTTGCTATCATATCTCGATCTTGTTGATCTTTTGGCAATTTTAATTTTGGCGGAGTTGTAACCCATCCATTTATATTTCTGTCAAACACAGCAGGTTTACCATTTTCGTAACCCATATGAACATCTTCCAGCCAGTTTAGATCATCCCAACCCATGTGCTCAATATATTTTTTTAAAAAGGGAGTTAATCGATTGTAATCAGGTAATAAGTTAACATCATAGCGATAGCCAATATGCTGACCTATCATTTTTTCTCTAGCAGTTTTAATGCCTTTATCTTTTTGTTTAGAAGATTTAGCTTTCTTTTTTATAGTTTTTTTATTTTTTTTCTTAACCATACTTATCTCCTAAATTGAATGGAAGTTGTCAACACCTACAGTATGGTCTGTTCCTGCAAGTGGTACTTTTGCAAGTGCAGATGCCTCCATAGTCAATGCGGCAAGATCTTCTGGTTCCAATGAATGAATATTTGTTTTACCACATGCTCTTGCTAAAAGTTGAGCCTCTAAAGTCATCGCATGTAAATAGTTATAAACCCTAAGCGCTGCATCATCTGGATTTAATCTTTTTCTTAATTCAGGATCTTGTGTTGCAACACCCACCGGACATCTTCCTGTATGACAATGATAACAGTACCCGGCCTCTACACCTAATTCTTTTTCAAAATCAGCTTCCGGAATATCTTTATTGCAATTAAGTGCAACTAATGCGCCTGTGCCAACAGAAATACAATCAGCGCCTAGTGCTAAAGCTTTTGCCATATCTGCCCCATCTCTAAGTCCACCTGCAAAAATTAAAGTAACGTCTCCTGATTTTCCTACATCATCTAATGCTCTTCTTGCTTCTCTTACCGCTGCTATACCAGGAATACCTGTATTAGCTGCAGCAATATGAGGACCTGCACCAGTTGAGCCTTCCATACAATCCAAATAAATTGAGTCTGGATCGCATTTAGCTGCCATTCTAACATCATCATAAACTTTAGCTGCACCAAGTTTTAATTGAATAGGTACTTGGTTATCAGTTAATTCTCTAAGTTCCTGAACTTTTAATGCCAGATCATCTGGTCCTAACCAGTCAGGATGTCTAGCTGGTGATCTCTGATCAATACCTGCGGGTAAAGATCTCATTTCAGCAACTTGGTCAGTAACTTTTTGTCCCATCAAATGACCACCCATTCCAACTTTCTGACCTTGTCCTATAAATACTTCTATTCCATCCGCTAATTGAGCATGGTGAGGATTAAATCCATATCGAGATTGAATGCATTGATAATACCACTTATGAGAATATCTTCTTTCGTCTGGAATCATTCCACCTTCACCCGAACATGTTGCGCTTCCAGCCATTGTTGCTCCTCTTGCAAGTGCAGTTTTTGCTTCATAAGATAAAGCGCCAAAGCTCATTGAAGTTATATAAACTGGTATATCTAACTCTATTGGGTTTTTACACCTTGGGCCAATTACAGTCTTTGTTTCACATTTCTCTCTATACCCTTCAATTACAAATCTAGTAAGAGTGCCAGGTAAGAATGTTAAATCATCCCAGTGAGGTATTTTTTTCATAAGAGCCATACCACGCATACGGTATCTTCCTAACTGCGACTTAATATGAATATCGTTTATAACATCAGGAGTAAAAATTGAATTACGACCTAATAAACTTTTATCTGTATTTTTTTTATTTTTTTTAGCCATTATTCAATCCTTTCTAAATTGCACCTTTTCTCTCAGTTGGTTCTAAATTATCGTAATTCCATAATTTTTTTCCTGAAACAATTTTTGTAATTTTTTTATAATCAATTTTTTTATCAATTTCGGAAACTTTTATCTTTCTTTTTAACCAAGCTATATCTAAATCAGTTAGCTCTGCCTCAACAGCATCAGCACCCAATGATTTAATTGAACCTCCAACAAAAATAGTGCCATCATAAAGTGAGTCACCTAAATTAGGACCAACATCTCCTAGAATTACTATTCTTCCTCGTTGCATCATAAAGCCTGTAAAAGCTCCGGCATCTCCACCTACTATAATAGTGCCGCCTTTCATATCAATACCTGATCTAGCGCCAACACTTCCTTTGCAAATTAAATCCCCACCTCTAATCGCTGCTCCAAAACAAGATCCAGCATTTTTTTCTACAACGACTTTACCGGCCATCATATTTTCAGCGCAAGACCAGCCAACTCTTCCAGAAATTCTTACAACAGGACCGTCAACTGAACCTATTCCAAAATATCCAAGACTGCCTTCTATAATTAAGTTCAGTTTGTTTAAAATTCCAACACCTATACTATGTTTTGATCCAGGATTTTTTATGACAATTGTTCCATAGCCTTTAGCCATTAATTCATTAATTTTTCTATTGATATCAATACATTCTAAATTATTTGCATCAATTTCTGTTCTTTTATTAAAGTCAACTTTATGGGCATCATGATAAAAGAAATTTTCTGTCTCTTCTGGGTTAAAAAAAACTTGTTGAGTACGGCCTGTTAAAACTTCATCATGTAAACCCATTTCAGTAGATTTATGTTTTTTTATGCTTGCCATACTTTTACCTCTCCTTCATAAGGATCATAAGTGTCAATCTCTTCAGGAAGAACAGTTCTTATCGCAACCTCTTCTGAAGCAAGTGCTACCAGATCATCACTTTCATACAAGACCATTGGTTTAGCAGCCATATGATCTTTAGCCATTCCTAATTTATCTTTCGTTGCGACTAAATATGTAAAGACGCCATCTAAGTCATCTAAGGATCCTCTCATCGCTTCTTCTAACTCTATTCCATTACGTATTTTATCAGCCAGATAAACTGCGATTAGCTCAGAGTCACAAGTAGACATAAAGCGCATTCCTTTTTTTTCAAGAGCTCTGCGATTATTCCAATAATTTGTCAATTGACCATTATGCACAACAGATACATCACTAAATGGATACGCCCAATATGGATGAGCAGAACGAATATCGACACCAGACTCAGTTGCCATTCTTGTGTGCCCAATACCATGAGTTCCAGCAAAATCACCAAGTTCATATTGTTCAGCAACAACTGAAGCATCACCAATATCTTTTATTAATTCCAGTGATTTACCTAAAGATAAAATTTCTGTCATTTCAACTGACTCAATTTGTTTAGCTAAATCAAGTAAATCTCCATCATAAGAAATTACATATCTATAAGAATATGGAGTGATCTGCTCTTCTTTATGAAGAGTTGCGCCTGAAGTAGATATTTTTGAATTTACCTGCTCTACTCTTTCTTGGTAGACACTTTCATCCTCCATTACCGCAGAACTACCTTCTTTGACATTTTCACCAACCTTAAACCTTAAAATATAATTATTCGATTCACCATTTCCATACAAAGCATAGCCAGTTGAGTCTGGTCCTCTATGTTTAAGAGATTGCAACATTTTTTGCATTTCTCCACCTACATTTGTAGATTTACCTTTGTGAATTATTCCAGCAATTCCGCACATACTAATTATCCTTTCTTAGATTATGGCAATACGTCCAGGTAAGTATCAACATCCCATTGCGTAACTGCAGAAAGGAATTTTTCCCACTCATCTTTTTTATAATGCATAAAGACTCGAAGCATATCTTCAGGCAATGCGGCTTTAACCACTTTATCACTATCTAATCGATCAATAGCTTCTCCTAAAGTTAAAGGAAGTTTATCAACTGTTTTTCCTTCTTTCATTGCATCATAGATATTTTTTTTCTCAGGTTCTCCTGGATCCATTTTATTATCTAGGCCATCTTCAAAAGCTTTTAAAATACCTGCTCCCATTAGATATGGGTTATGAGATGAATCTACTGATCTATATTCTACTCGACCAGGAGCAGAAACACGAACACTACAGGTTCTGTTTTGATATCCCCAATCTGCATATACTGGTGCCCAGAAACCTGTATCCCAAAGTCTTCTATAAGAATTAACTGTTGGAGATCCTAAACAAGTTAAAGCAGGTAAATGTTTTAATAAACCAGCAATACTATTTAATCCAACAGGACCTGGTTTTACCGGATCTATTTTTGGATCAGGCATAAACATATTTTCACCTCCTGAAATGTGGGTAAAAACTTGATCCATACCTGGTAGTGGATTGTTGCCAATAGGTGTTGATTTTAATTCTCCACCTTTCCAAAGTGAAACATTTGTATGACATCCATTCGCAGAAACACCCATAAAAGGTTTGCTCATAAAGCAAGCAATTAAATTAAATTCTCTTGCAACTTGAGCACAAATTTGTCGATAAGTTGTTAGTCTATCAGCATTCCTTAAAACATCATCATACATGAAATTTAATTCTAATTGACCAGGCGCATCTTCATGATCCCCTTGGATAACATCAAGACCCATAGCACGGCAATATTCAATTACTTTCATATATACAGGTCTTAGAGATTCAAATTGGTCAATATGATAACAATAAGGTCTTGAAAATCCATCTCCTGTTGGCTCTCCATTATCTTTCTTAGTCAACCACATCATTTCTGGCTCAGTACCAGCACGCATATTCATTCCAAATTTTTCTTGAAATTGATCTTGGAAAATTTTTAAATTACCGCGACAATCAGATGTTAAATGTCCTCCAGGATTTTCATCTTCTTCTCTGTTTCTAAAACAAGTACACCATACACGTGCAACTCTTTTATCCCAAGGCAATTGCACAAATGTATCAGGTTCAGGAATACCTACAAGTTCAGACGATTCAGGTCCATATCCAATATATTCACCATGCCTGTCTACAAATAAATTAGCTGTAGCACCGTAAACTAATTGAAATCCTTTTTCTGCTAAAGTTTCCCAATGATCTGCAGGAACACCTTTACCCACAATTCTTCCTGTTACAGAAACAAATTGATAATAGATATAAGTAATTCCTAATTCTTTTATTTTATTTCTTACATCTTTAACTAACTTATCTCTGCCTGGTTGATTTACAAAATTTTCTAAATCACTCATATTATTTCCCCCCAATTGAATTATAAAAACTATACAACATCATATTAACTCCAAGGAAAAGGACTATTTGATGTTGGATGTAATTTTCCTTGCTCATATCTTGAAAACCTAAAAGGTTCTAATAATGAGCTTTTTTCACCTAAAACTTCGTCAGCTACTAATTTACCCACACCAATCATTTTATAACCATGATTAGAGTCAGCAATTAAATATACATTTTCTCTGAATTGATCAAAAACAGGAAAGCAATCTGGCGTAAAACAACCAAGGCCTCCGCCATCTTTTTTGAATAGGTGTGATTTTCCTTCAAATCTTTTATGACAAAAAGCCAAAGCTGAACTCCACATATCAGCAAATTCATCAGTAATAACAAAATCTTCTGATTTATTTCCATAAGGATCAACATTAACCCCTTCTCCTCCAGGTTCTCCAACTTTATAAGGAGATGATCCACCTTGTATTCCTCCAAAATGAAAATCTGGCTTATAATATATTCCCCACAATTTATCTGTGATAAGATGTTGCTTATCACTGTCTGAATAAAGAGGTGCATCAGTATCAACATGAATAACAGGAGGCATATTGCCGTCGTCAGTTTTTAAAAAATTAGGATCAACTCTAAGAACTCCTTCAGTTAGCATCCAATAATGCCACATTGGATAATCTTTATGAATGTTTCCATCTTCACCTTTAATGGTAATTTTGTTTGGCAAATCTAACATATCCCAAAAAGACTTTGCCCATGGCCCTGGTCCAACTATTACTTGATCGCACTTTATTAAACCTTTATCAGTTTCAATTCCCGTAACAGCAGATGAATTAGACCCATATTGAAAACCCTTTACTGTTGTCCCTGTTAAAATACGAACACCTTCTGCCTCAGCCTTATCTGCTAAACCATAAATAGCTGATGTATTATTTGCATATCCACCTCTTTTTTCATGCAAAACACTTGTAATACCTTTTGCTTGCCAATCACCAAACATTTTTTTCATATAATTTTCTGAGTCTTTTTCACCCTGTATAAAAACTGAGTCGTATCCAATATTTTTTTGCTGAGCATAAATTTCAGCAACATCATTTTCCATGCACGCAGGACTTATCTGCATATAACCTACATCATGATAATGAAATTTTTTTGCATCACTCTCCCATACTTCAACACACATTGCCATTAACTCCCTCATAGCAGGTTGGTAATAATTATTACGAACAACTCCACAAGCAACACCGCTTGCACCTGCAGCAATCGAGTCTTTATCAATAACAACTATTTTAGAGCCATCACCTTTACCTTTAGCTTTTAATTTGGCAGCTAAATGCCAAGCAGTGCTTAGACCATGAATTCCTGCACCTATAATTGCGTAATCTACCTTTTCCGGGAAAGCCATATCTTTATTTTCCTATAATTTTTTTAATTTTGAAGGTTTATTTTAAACTCTATATAGCTTAAAGTAATTGTTTCAAGCACTGAAACATCTTAGTTTTCAATCAATTTTTTTGATATCAATTTCGCTGTATCTGTTACCCTGTATGCCAAATCTTCCACAGTTTTAACATTTATACTTCCTTTGGTTCCAGAAATTGCAATTCCTGCAATCGCTCTTTTTTGAGAATCCATTATTGGGGCTCCTATTCCATAAACATAATCAAATGTTTCTGCTTCATTTAAGCTATAGCCTTTTTTTCTTACTTTTTCTAAATTTATATAGAGCTTATCTAAAGTAGTAATGGTATTTGAAGTATGTTTATGAAGGGTATAACTTTTATAAATTTCCTTTAATTCATCTCTTGATTTATAAGCAAGAATTGCTTTTCCAAGTGCACAACTATGGGCGTCTAATCTCATTCTAAAAGCTCTTGGGGCATTTTCACCTTGTGGATCAACTTTATCACAATAAACAATGTGAGGACCTTCTAAGACTGCAAGATAAGTTATGTGATTAGTTTCGTGTGATAAATTTTTAATGTGCTCAAAGCATAAAGTTGTCAATGTTTTAAGAAAATCAGATTTATCACCAAACTCAAAAATTTTATGCCCTAAAGAGTACAGATTATTTGAGGTATCTTTAAAAATATATCCTAGGCTAGTGAGATAGGTTAAAATTCTAAATGCAGTGGCTCTATCTAACTTGGTCATTAAGGAAACTTGGCTAGCTTTTAGAGGTTTTGGTGATTTTCCAACACATTCTATTATTGCTAAAGCTTTTTTTATTGAACCACTTAAATAATTACGCGTCATAATAAATTTATATGCAAAATATATATGAATAATAGTAAATTATTTATTTTAAAATATAATATAATTAATAATTTATGGATAAAAATAGCATTCAATTAATTTCTAGTATTAATTTTTGGAAGGGTAAAATTAATATTTCTTCCATTAAAGGTGGAATTACAAATAAAAACTTTCTTGTTGTTGATGGGTCTAGAAAATATTTTGTAAGAATAGGTGATGATATACCAGAACATTTAGTTTTTAGATCAAATGAAGTACAGGCAAGCAAGGCAGCTTCCAAAATTGGTATTTGTCCTAAATTATTATTTAACAAGAAATCAATTCAAGTTTTTAACTATGTTGAAGGTAAAACTTTTGAGTCTGAAGATATTAAAAAAAATTTAGATAATATAACAAAACTTATAAAAAAAGTTCATACCAAAATCCCTGATCAACTTATAGGTCAATCTGTTATTTTTTGGGTTTTTCATGTAATAAAAAATTATAAAAATTTTTTAGATGAGCATAAAAGTTCATACATAAAAATTCTTCCAGATCTTCTAAATAAAGCTGTTAAATTAGAAAGTATATCATCTCCTTTTGAAATAGTATTTAGTCATAATGATCTGCTTCCAGCAAATTTTATTCAAGATCAAGAAAAAATATGGTTGATTGATTGGGAATATGCAGGATTTAATACACCATTGTTTGACCTTGGGGGACTAGCTTCTAATAATGATTTTAATGAGAATGAAGAAAAATATTTACTAGAAAATTATTTTGAAAAAAAATTATCAACAGAATTACTTATAAAATATAAAGCTATTAAATCTGCTTCCTTGTTGAGAGAAACTATGTGGAGTATGGTTTCTGAGATTACCTCCAATATCGAATTTGATTATAAGAGTTATACTGCGGAAAATTTAACAAAATTTAATGAATCTTTTGATGAAGAATTCAAAATAAATTGAAGTTTATTTGAGATATATTAAGATAATTTTCACTATTTGAATTAATTAAAAAAAAGTAAATTAAATTATGAATATTGATATTAGCAAATATCCAGTAAGAAGATCAAATCCTATTGTCTTAGATTCTTACGGACTTCCTGAAGATACGGAGAGATACATTATTAAAGGACAAGGTTTAATTGGTATAGACTTAGATAAGGGTGACAACTTATATCTTAAAAATTTAGAAGGTAATCAAATTTGTGAAATAACTATTTTTGATAGTGAAGGAAATAATAATCAAAATATCATTAATAAAAAACCTGAAATAGAAAATTCTTTTTTGAAAGAAATTTTAAATAGCAGTTCTGATAAATTATTTTTAATTCAAAAATTAAAGAATAAAAAAATTAATCTTAATAAATTTAGTTCATCTTTGTATTTTAATGAAAATTCTAAAAGAAATGATAGTGAAAATATCACAATAAATGAAAATTGTTTTATTATCTTAGCCTGTCCTGGCGAAAATATGATTGTTGGAAATCAAAATCCACCTTCTGATATCGAAGTTATAGTTAAAAGAATAAATCCAAAAAATAATAAATTAGAGAGAATTTTACCTGATCCACTAGCTTCACCTAAAGAAGAAATTTTAATAAAAGATAGTTCTGCAAGTGCTTATGAAATTAAAAAAGGAGACTATATTCAAATTATTGATTTATTTGGAAGACAGTGCTCTGACTTTATGGCCTTTGATAGTAATGCACTTCAAAGTGGTAATGAGCTCTCAATTGATACTACAGCAAGTAGAGCTATTTTAGGTGGTTCGTATGCAATGCCCGGTTTACACTCAAAATATTTTGATAAAAATTTAGAACCTCTGGTCGAGGTAGTACAAGACACTATTGGTAGGCATGACACTTTTGGAACAGCTTGCACAAGAAAATTATATGAAGATCAAGGATATTTTGGTCATATAAATTGCTCAGATAATTTTAATTTCGCACTAGATAAATATGGAGTTGAAAAAAGAAATGGTTGGGCGGCTATTAATTTATTTTTTAATACTGGGATAGATGCGAACAATGTAATATTTTCTGACATGCCATGGTCTCGTCCTGGAGATTACGTCCTCTTTCAAGCACAGAAAGATCTTGTATGTGTGTCATCATCATGCCCTGATGATATTGATACTGCAAATGACTGGAACCCTACAGACATATACGTTAGAGTTTATTCAGAAAAAAATAGATTTGCAAAATCTATTGGTTATAGAAAAAATGCTGGAAGTGATTTTATGCTAACAAAAGAAACAGGTTTTCATCCAAGAACATCTAAACTAACAAATGATATGATGGACTCTTCAGGTTTTTGGATTCCTAATAAATTTAATAATTTTGGAACTATTAGAGAATACACTGAATGTAGAAATAATGTAGTCATGATGGACTTATCATCATTAAGAAAGTTTGAAGTTCTTGGACCTGATGCTGAAGAATTACTTAATGTAGCACTTACAAGAAACATAAAAAAACTAGCAGTTGGTCAAGTAGTATATTCAGCAATGTGTTACGAAAATGGAACTATGATTGACGATGGTACCCTCTACAAATTAGGAGATCATAATTTTCGATGGATTTGCGGTAGTGATTATTCAGGAGAGTGGCTCACTCAATTAAGTGAAGAATTAAAACTCCATACAAATATTAAGTCCTCAACAGATCACCTACATAATATTTCAGTGCAAGGACCAAACAGTAGAAAAGTGTTATCCAAAATTATATGGACTCCTCCTGCCCACCCAAATGTTAATAATTTAGAATGGTTTCATTTTACTATTAGTAGAATTGGAGATCATAAAGGAATTCCAATTATGTTATCACGAACTGGATACACAGGTGAGCTAGGCTTTGAAATATACTGCCACCCTAATGATGCGCCTAAAGTTTGGGATGCAGTGTGGGATGCAGGAAAAGAATTTAATATTTCACCAATGGGATTTGAAGCGCTTGATATACTTAGAATTGAGGCAGGTTTAATTCTAGGAGGTAATGAATTTAGTGATGAAACAGATCCTTTTGAAGCTGGGATAAGCTTTACGGTTCCTCTTAAAACTAAAGAGCAAAATTTTATAGGTAAAGAAGCTTTAATTGAGAGAAAAGCACATCCTCATAGAAAATTAGTTGGGTTAGAAATTGAAGGTAATGAAAAAGTTAATCACGGTGATTGTGTGCATAGTGGCAGAGCTCAAGTTGGAATCATAACAAGTGGAACAATTTCTCCAACGTTAAATAAAAATATTGCCTTGTGCAGAATTGATGTTCGTTCATCAGAGCTTGATACAAAACTTGAAATTGGTAAGCTTGATGGTCATCAAAAAAGAATTTCAGCTAAAGTTGTGCCTTTTCCTTTTTATGACCCTACAAAAAGTAAAGTTAGAGCTTAACTAGAATTAATTTTAATGAATAATTTGTCAGACTTAAGAAAAGTATTTAATATTCAAAGCTTAAAATGGGAATTGCTTGAAGATGAATCAAAAGATCAGCCAGGTAATATTTATTGGTTTAATTTAAGTTATGATCATACTAAGGGGGAAGGTTCCTACCTCTACAAAATGGAACCAAATACTAAATCAAAAGCTCATGAGCACACCGGTCCAGAAGAATTTTTTATTTTAGAAGGTGACTTAACTGACTCCGATGGGTATATTTATAAGAAAGGAGATTTTGTTCAACTTTCTTCAGGTTCTTCACATTACAGCACAACAAAAAATGGATGTACTAGCGTTGTAACACATCGAGGAAAATATATTTATTCAGAAGACTAAATTTATTTAGATTTCATAAATGTTTTCATTGAGTCATCCATCGCCTCTGCCCAAGGTGTATGGTGTATTGGAGCTACCGTTCCTGTTACAGCTGAAGAAAATGAGTTATTTCTATAAGTCATAATATCTTCTTCTTTATGATGTTCCCAATCCTTGAAATGCTTTCTAATTAACTCAAAATCAATTTCAGGATAATCAGATGCTAAATGTAAATCTTTAGTGTATTCAGTTTGAAAATCTATCATTTGAATTGGATCTTCTAAAGCCTCTTCTTCTAATACCCATTTATTAATATCTTTTTCAATTTCTTCGTCACTAGGCATTTTAATTTTACCCATAATTACATCCCTAGCAAACCAAGCTTGGCAATCAAACATATTAAAAGTGTGAAATTGATCTTGCATTCCTAGATACATCATTTTGTGATTGTCTTGCCAAACAACACCTTTGTAAAGTTGAGGCGGATATAATCTATTGCCTGTTTTAAGTTTTAAAGCATCCTCAAGATAAGGAAAATGATGGAGATAGCCACTACACAAAATAATTGCATCAGTATTTTGCTCATGTCCATCTTTAAAAATTGCCTTTTTACCATCTAATCTATCTAAATAATGAACTTCTTTCATTCCTTCTGGCCACTTAAAGCCCATGGGATTATTTCGATAACCAATGGTTACTGACTTCGCGCCATACTTATAACATTGAAGAGCTATATCCTCAGCTGAATAACTACTACCTAATACCACAACATCTTTATCCCTAAACTCCTCTGCATCCCTAAAATCATGTCCGTGTAATATTCTTCCAGGGAAAGAATTCATTCCTTCATAGTATGGTATGTATGGAACTGAAAAATGTCCTGTAGCAACAACCAGATAATCAAAAGCTTCTTTTGTAGTTTTATTTTCTTTTTTATTTAATGAAGTAATTTCAAATTTATTTCCCGTAAATACAGCATTACTTACAACAGTATTAAATCTTATATATTTTTTTATATTAGCTTTTTTAGCACGACCTAAAATATAATCGTATAAAACTTCTCGTGGAGGAAAGGATGGTATTGGTTGTTTAAAGTGTTCATCAAATGAATAATCAGCAAACTCTAAACATTCTTTTGGACCATTTGACCAAAGATATCTGTACATACTATTTGGCACTGTATCTCCAAATTCATCAGATCCAGTTCTCCAACTATAGTTCCATAAACCTCCCCAATCTTCTTGTTTTTCAAAACAAACAATCTCTGGAATATCATTGCCTTTTTCCCCTGCTTGCTGAAAAGCTCTTAATATTGATAATCCACAAGGTCCTGATCCAATAATTGCTACTTTTGTCATGTATCCTCCAATAAAAATTGATTATCTCTTAAATAATTAAGTTTTTAAAGAAAAAAGTTATTTCAAAATATGAAACAAATGCGTTGCTTTATTTATTAGACCCTTTAGTTGTTAGTTAAATATATATATTTAACAAAACCCATATGGAGGAAATATGTTAAAATTTATAACTAAGATCGCTGTTATTGCATCGCTATTCGTTTTTAGTAGTGTTGCTAAAGCAGCTGATCCAATTAGAATACCAGTTTTAAACTGGTCAAGTCAAATAGTTATGGCAAATGTTATGGCTCAAGTATTTGAAGAAATGGGTCATACAGCTGAACTAGTTCCAGCTGAGTCAGCTTCAAGATATGAAGCAGTAAGAATTGGCGATCTACACGTTGCACACGAAACATGGGAGTCAACTATGGCTCTTCCTTTTTATGCTGCAATGGATAAAGGTGGTTTAATTGATGCGGGTAGTCATAACTTAATCACTTTTGAGGAAATGGGTGTACCTAACTGGGTAATTGATGAAGGACTATGTCCTGGATTACCTAATTGGGAAGCATTAAAGTCACCTGAATGTGCAGCTAATTTTGCTACAGCGGACTCTGATGGAAAAGGTCGTTGGTTAGAAGGACCTTATGAGTGGCACACTGACGTTATGCCAAACAGACTTAAAGGTCTAGGAATTGATGATTTGTGGACTGTTAAATTTGCTGGAAGTGCAGATGCATTATGGGCAGAATTAAAAGCAGCAAAAGCAGAAGGTCGTGGAACAGTTATATTCAACTGGTCTCCGAACTTTACAGATGCAGCAGGATTTACATTTATTGATTTTCCACCATACTTTGAAGGATGCAGATTGGAAAATGGAGGAACTCTTGAGACTACAGGTTGTGGTTCTCCAAAAGGGTGGCTTAAAAAAGCTGCTCACATCAAATTTCCTATTACACATCCAGATGCATATAAATT
This sequence comes from uncultured Alphaproteobacteria bacterium, assembly GCA_902596365.1. Taxonomy (GTDB): domain Bacteria; phylum Pseudomonadota; class Alphaproteobacteria; order HIMB59; genus CACPNW01. Next base: position 90,196 of record CACJTT010000001.1, on the reverse strand, counting down.
TTATACAAAAATGTCATTCACAGCTCCACAAATTGGTCTGATGGCAGATTTAGTTGATAGCCAAGGCATGGATCATGCTGCTGCTGCAACAGAATTTATTGCTCAACATAGAGATCTTATTGATCTTTGGAAAAACTAAAAAATTTTCATTAATATAAAATCCCCCCGAAAAAAAGGGGGGATTTTTTTATTTTATTTAGGTTTAAAATAGAATATTGTTCAAAAATGTCTCAATCATCAGATAACTCTAGTAATACACCGGTAATTAAGTGTGAATCTGTTTATAAAATTTTTGGAAATAATGCTTTAAAACTTCTTGAAAATTCAAATGGACAAGTTGATGCAAAAACTTTTCAAGAAGCTGGTTGTATTGTAGGCGTAAATAACGCCTCTTTTGGAGTTCAAAAAGGTGAAATGATGGTAGTCATGGGATTATCAGGCTCAGGAAAGTCAACCTTACTTCGATGCATATCAAGACTTACAGATGCCACTGCTGGAAAAATATTTATTGATGGTGAAGATTTGTTATCAATGAATAGCAAACAATTAATCGAATTAAGAAGAAATAAAATGGGAATGGTGTTTCAAAGTTTTGCTCTCCTACCTCACAAAACTGTTATTGAAAACATTGCTTTTCCTCTTCAAGTCAAGGGCACCAATACAAGAGAAAGTATGGCAAAAGCTTTAGAGATGGTTGAGTTAGTAGGATTAAAAGGTAGAGAAAATTATTTTCCAAGAGAACTTTCAGGAGGGCAGCAACAAAGAGTAGGAATTGCACGTTCACTAGCAGTAGAACCTGATATTTGGTTTTTAGACGAACCGTTTTCAGCTCTTGATCCCCTCATACGAAAAGAAATGCAGGATGAGTTTTTAAGATTACAAGCAGTTTTAAATAAAACAATTATGTTTGTTACACATGATTTTGATGAAGCTCTTCGCTTAGCAGATCGTATTGCAATTATGAAAGATGGAATAATTGAACAATTAGATACACCTGATAATATTGTATTGAACCCAGCGACTGAATATGTAAAAAAATTTACTGAAGATGTACCTAGAGAAAAAGTTCTTAAAATTGAATCTATTATGGATGCTTATGATTCAAATAATTCAAGTTCTACTAAAGTATCTAAAGATGCAATTATTGAAACATTAGCTGAGTCAATTCTTAACAGCAAAGAAATACTAACTGTAGTTGATAATAATAATGAAATTGTCGGCTCTTTAAATCCTACTAAAGTAATAAAAGTAATTTTTGGAAAATAATAATAGTCAATGTTAACAAATTTTAAAAATTCCAGACCACAACAATTTAGTTTTTTATTTATTGTTTTCTTACTTTTATATTTTTTAGTACCTGAGAATGAAAATAGTTTATTATGGAGATTACCACCACTCTTAAAAGATATTCCATTATTAATTAATACTTTACTGGATAATCTAATGTTTAAATGGCTTACTGTTCCAGTTTATGATCCTGATTGGCAAATGTATGAAGACAAACCTATTTTTAGAATAATAACAAGATCAATTGCAGATTTTCTCTTATTTTTAATTATATTTATAAGAGAGATATTTCTAGGTGGACTTCAAACAATAGGATCAATTACTGGTGGTACTTTCAAAGAATTTAAATGGCTTTATCTTCCTGCCGTTCCATGGACTGCAGTTGTAATAGGATTATTTATTCTTGGTTATAGATTACAAGGATTAGGCTTAGCTTTTATTGCTAGTATAGGTTTTTTCTATGTCTCTATTTTTGGTCAATGGGAACCAACAATGGAAACTTTATCTCTTGTTTTAGTTACCGCTCCAATTTGTTTTGTATTAGGATTATCTTTTGGCATATTGGGATATTTAAGTAAAAAAGTTGAAAAAACTCTCCAACCAATCTTGAATATTGCGCAAACAATGCCGCACTTTTCATATCTTGTACCAATTTTGGTATTATTTGGAATAGGTGATCATGCTGGTGCTGTTGCAACAATCATATTTGCTACCCCTCCAATGATTCGCCTAACTATTCTGGGCTTGAAAAAAATATCTCCAGAGGTTGTAGAATCAGGTTTGATGAGTGGATGTAATCGATTTCAGTTATTATTTAGAGTTTTAATTCCAACCGCAAGAAGGGATATTTTAATTGGTGTAAATCAAGTTATAATGCAATGTCTTGCAATGACAACCATAGCAGCTTTTATTGGTGCAAAGGGTTTAGGGTTTAATTTAAAAGTCGCTTTAAATGGTCTTAAAATTGGAAAAGCTGCTGAAATTGGTATTTGCGTGGTTATAATTGCAGTTGTATTAGATAAATTATCATTAGCATGGGCAAATAAACAAAAAGATTATTTTGCAAATTTAAATTTTTACAAAAAAAATCTAGCCACAATTTATTTTATTTTACTGACAGCAATTTTAGGAGTTATAGCCTACTTTAGTGCTTTTTATTTTGAAGAAGGGTTTAACTATTTATATTTAATACCTTTTGGGGAAGGTTTAACAATTGCACCAATTTTAGATGCTGGTGTAGATTGGATTTGGGAAACATTTTTCTATTACTTAAATATTTTTAATAAATTTTTAATAACTAATGTTCTTTTTGTCATGAGAGATGCTTATCTTGGAATGCCAGTAGTGTCTACTTTTGTTCTAGTAATGGGGGCTGGATACATTATTGGTGGAATCAGATCCTGTATAATAGTTGGCGCTCTAATTTTATTTATAGCATTATCTGAATATTGGAACAGAGCTTTGATTACTGCCTATATGGCTACTTTTGCAGTAGGTGTATCTGCTATATTAGGAATTGTAACTGGTTCACTGTGTGCTCGTAATGAAATTTCAGCTAAATTCATTCTTGGTGTTTGTGATTTTTTTCAAACTTTTCCTTCATTTATTTATTTAATACCAGTTATTCTTCTTTTTGGGATTACTGACACTTCAGTTATGATTGCTGCTATTGCTTATGCATCAGTCCCAGCAACAAGATATACTGTAGAAGGACTAAGAAGTGTACCATCCTCATTACATGATGCTGCATCTATGTCAGGGGTGTCTAATTTTCAAAGATGGAAATCTATTGAATTACCATTAGCATTTCCTCATATTATGCTGGGTATAAATCAAACTTTAATTTTTGCATTAATGATGATTGTTTTAGGTGCTTTAATTGGAACAGAAGATTTAGGTCAAATCATTATGGGATGTTTATCAAGACCAAATGGGGCGGGCATTGGTTTAACATTAGGTATATTTGTTTCTTTCATCTGCTTAGCTGCTGATAATCTTATAAGAACTTGGGCCGATGAAAGGAAAAAATTACTGGGTATCGAATAAGTAAATTTTAATTAATTATTCTCCAAGTAAAGAGTCATCTAAAATAGAAGTATCATAAGCTGAATACGAGTGCCAGCCATTAACAGTTTGATCGTAATCAATAATACTCCCTGTAACAAGTCCTGACTCTTCAGAACAAAAATAAGCCGCTGCTCTTGCAACATCAATTGGTTTTGTTAGTCTTTTGAAAGGAACTTTAGCTTCTGCTTTTTTAAGCCAATCATCTCCACCCTCGTGAAATTTTCTCTGAATTGTGTCTTCACCTGGTGTATCAGTCCAGCCTATATTTAATGCATTAACTCTAATTTTATGCCCTGAAACACCATTTGCTACATTTTTAGTTATAATTGCAAGAGCTGCTTTAGATCCACTGTACGCAGTTAAAAAAGGCATTCCACTATACATAGCCATAGATAATACATTCAATATTGTTCCTTGGATTTTTTCTCTTATCATTATTTTTATTGACTCTTGCATTAATAAAAAAGGTGCTCTTGTATTGATATTAAAATTTCTATTGTAGTTATCTAATGTAGTACTTAAAATGGTACCCCTTTCAGTAAAACCAGCAACATTTATTAGAGAATTAATTTTTCCAAAAGCAGTATCTGTTTTTTTTACAATATTTTGACATTCTTCTGCTTCATTTAAATCCGCTTTTACAAAAATACATTTACTTCCAATAGATTCAATTTCTGATTTTATTTCTAAGCCTTGTTGTTCATTACGACCACAAATCGTTATGGCCTCAGCACCTCTATGTGCAAATAATTTTGCAACTTCAGCACCACTTCCTTGGGTACTTCCAGTAACAATAACGACTTTGTTTTTATATTGTGTACTTAAATCTTGAAGATACTTATTAGTCATATGTAATATCAATTACTCTTCCAGAATTATATGACTCGTATGCTGCATTAGCTAAAATTAAAGCATTTCGACCATCTTCAAAACTGACACTTGGATTACTATTATTTTTTATAGTTTCAACAAAATCATTAAATTGGTCTCTGTAGGCTTGCTCATATCTTTCGATAAAGAAGTAATGAATTGGATCTTTAGACTCTGTGTTTTTTTCAGAAAATTTTTGAACTGAGGTTGGGGTTTGATTATTTGATATCATCATACCTTTACTTCCAAAAATTTCTACACGTTGATCATAACCATATACTGCTCTTCTTGAATTATTTATATGAATTAAAACCCCACTTTTAGATTTTAAAATAAACATAGCAGTATCATGATCATTTACCTTTTTAACATCTTCACTAATTAATTGGCTCCCAAATGCAGAAACTTGAATAATTGGGTCATCACCTAATATGAAACGCGCTAAATCAAAATCATGAATAGTTGTATCTCTAAAAAAACCTCCTGCAGCTTTTAAATAATCTAAACCAGGTGGTTCTGGATCACGACTGGTAATAATAAGCATTTCCAGATTACCAATTTCATTATTAATGTTTGCCTGTTGAAGTTTACTATGACTATTATCAAAACGACGATTAAATCCAATTTGAATAGGAACACTTGTACCCTTAATAGCATCTCTACATTCATCAACTTTTTTTATATCCAAATCAATTGGTTTTTCACAAAATATTGCTTTTCTTGCCATTGACCCTTTAGTTATAAATTCAGTATGTGTGGGAGTCGCTGAAGCTATTAAAATTGCATCAATTTCGTTACTTGTTAAAGCCTGTTCTGGAGAAGAGGCAATATTAGCACCATATTTATTTGCTAGTTGATTAACAAATTCAGTATTAATATCATAAATATATTTTAAGTTACAATCAGGATGGGCATCTATTATACCAGCATGCATTTTACCAATTCTACCAGCGCCCATTAAAGAAAAGTTAAACATATTTTATTAAAAGCAGATATTAAAAAAAAATCAATATTTAAAATATGTATAATTGCTATATTTTGATTTTACCCATACAGAACTTAGACGCAATTTTATGAGCATCAGAAATTGATTTATTATCAATCTTATTATTAGTAATAAAATCATTTATTAAACTTGCTGTAAAAGTATCTCCAGCCCCTGTAATATTTATATTTTTATTATTCACAAGATTATTATTCTTAACTTCAATTAATGTACCATCAATAAACCCGAGACTTTTAAATTTATTATGCACAACTATATATTTAATTTTTTTAGATAATTTTTTAATTTTTTGCATAGAATATTGATTAAATTCATTGCACCTATTTGATTTAAATAAAGAAGGTAATTCTTTTGTTGAACAAATTAAAAAATCTAATTTATTTAAATATTTAGTTAAATCTAATTTTGAAATAGTTCTTCTAGAGAGATCAGCTGAAAAAAATTGACCTTTTTTTTTATTCAAAACAATTCTTTTAAACTGATTTATAAATTCAATATTATCTAAATACATAAAATGAACCCATTTAGAATCTTCAATGTTACCAATATTGTGAATTTTCTTTGAATTAAATCTTACTATAAAAGTTTTTGTATTCTTTTTTTTATTTATAATATTAAGTGATGAACTTGTGCTATTATTAAAAACTATTGAATGATGATTAATATTAAGTTTTTTTATTTCTTTTAAGCCTTGTTTCCCATCTTCGTCCTTACCGAGGATTGTTAACACTTTAATTTTTATTTTTTTGTTTAAAAAACGAAGAGCTCTTAATGTGTTAAATACACCACCAAATTTATTTGAAACAACGGCATCATATGACTTATTAGAATTTTCTTCTGGGAAACTATTAAGTTCATAAATTGTATCCTTGAATGAATACCCACAGACACAAATATCAAATTTTAATATTTTATTCATATTATAAAATTATTTAACTTAATATTAATTACAGACTTTTTTAGTATATTCGACTATTTTTTCTATTGTTGGTATATAATTTTTTTCTAAATTAGGTGCTACAGGCACAGGTGTATCCTCAGCTGTATAGCGAATTACAGGTTTTTTTAAAACTTTGTAACAATTTTCAAAAATAATTGATGTAATTTCACTTGGAACACTGGAAGTGTAATAACTCTCACTTAAGACAAGAGCTCTTTTTGTTTTATTAACAGAAGTAATAATTGTTTCTCTGTCCAAAGGATAAAGAGTACGTAAATCAATTACCTCTGCACTAATATTTTCTTTTTCTAATATTTCAGCGGCCTTTTCAGCATAATTTATCATTCGTGAGTATGAAATTATACTTACATCTTTTCCTTTTCTTAAAATATTAGCTTTCCCAAATGGTGCTCCAATATCATTTTTATCTAGTGTGCCTGTAGTATTATATAAAAGTTTGTGCTCTATAAATATTGTAGGATTATCAATTTTCAGAGCATGTCTTAGTAAATGATATGCATCATTTGGTTTTGCTGGCATACTTAAAAAAAGGCCGGGTGTATGCATTATCCATGATTCCAGACTTTGCGAATGTTGTGCACCTCCAGATCTCCCAGTACCACCCTGTGTTCTTAAAACCATTGGTGCACTAATTTGTCCACCAAACATATATCGTATTTTTGCCAGCTGATTAGCAATTTGATCCATGGACATCCCAAAAAAATCTACATACATTAACTCTGCAACAGGACGTAAACCAGACATTGCTGCACCCACAGCTGCACCCACTATCGCAGGTTCTGAAATAGGTGTATCAATTACTCTTTCTTTTCCAAATAATTTTAACAAATCTTTTGTAGCTCCATAAGCACCACCGTAATTAGCTACATCCTCGCCCATAATTATAATATTTTTATCTTCTTGCATTGCATCATGCATTGCTAAACGTAAAGCATCTCTATAAGTGATTTTTTCAAAATAATTTTTATTAAGATCTGACATAATTTTAGTTGTTTAAAATTTTATTAATTTTTTCATCTAAGCTTACTGGTAGAGGGTCATTTTCACTATAAACATCTTTAAATATTTCTGTTTCATCATTGATTGGTGAATTAATTGCAAATTCCATAGCTTTATCCATTTCAATCATAATATCATTATCAATTTTTTTGATATCCGCTTCATCTAAAATATTATTTTTTATCATTTGATTACTTGCAAAAGATATAGGATCAAGTTTTCTTTTTTCACTTTCTTCAGATTCATCCCTGTATGGACTTTTGTCCATTCTTGCATGACCATAAAATCTGTAACACTCTATTTCAATAAAACCAGGTTTAAATTTTCTGGCGGAGTCAATTATTTCTTTTGATTTATGATATGCACTTTCAACATCTAAATCATTTACATGTAATGTATTTAATCCAAATGACTCAGCTCTTTTAGAAAAATCTTTGACGCCTACTGCGTTTTCAATTTTGGTTCCCATTCCATATTGATTATTAATACAACAAAAGACTACTGGTAATTTCCAAAGGGATGCCATATTCATACTTTCATAAAGTATACCTTGTTGCATCGCTCCATCACCAAAAAATGCAACTGAAACTCGCTCTTGTTTTAAATATTTATAACTCATAGCTGCACCAACAACAGTAGGTATTCCGCCCCCAACAATTGCATTTGCACCTAAATGACCTAGTGTCATATCGGCAATGTGCATTGAGCCACCTTTGCCTTTACAATAGCCATCTTTTTTTCCTGCTATTTCAGCTAGCATCCTATTTGGGTCACCTCCTCTAGCAACAAAAATTCCATGACCTCTATGATGTGTAGTGAATGTATCATTTTCTTGCATCGCTGTTCCAACACATGCCGGCCCAAGCTCTTCACCAATAGAAAGATGAAGCATTGTTCCTGCAGATTCACCTTTGATAAATAACTCAGAGACTCTCTCTTCGAAAGTTCTTATTCTCTTCATAGTTTTGTATAATTTAGGCAATAAAGTATTAGACATGATTTGTTATAATTTTATATATGTTATTATGTTAAAAACAAACATCTTTAAAAAAAATTATGATAATTTGTTCAGGTGAAAATTTAATTGATTTTGTTCCTAACTCAGAAGACTCTGAGTCATTTAAAGCTTGCGTAGGTGGATCACCTTTAAACACTGCGATAGGACTTGGTGCAATGAAAACTCCAGTGTATTTTTTTTCACGAATATCGAATGATTTTTTTGGAAAAAAAATTATTAGTTTTTTAAAAAAACATAATGTGAAAACTAATTTAATTCAAAAAACTTCAGACAAAACAACTCTTGGCTTTATAAGTAATAAAAAAAAACCTGAATTTGCTTTTTATGCAAACCAAACTGCAGATAGGAATTTAACACATTATTCTTTTAAAAGTACTGTATTAAAAAAAATAATGCTTGCACATTTTTCATCAATTTCCCTTGTACTAAAACCAGGATCTGAAACATATTTTAAAATGATTAAAAGTTTAAGAAATAATTCTTTAATTTCAATTGATCCTAATGTCCGTGGATCATTAATAGAAAATAAAAAAAATTTCTTAAAAAGATTTAATCAGTTCCTGAAATTAGCAGATATTATAAAATTAAGTGATGAAGATTTTAATTATATTAATAGTAAAAAAAATCCAGATAAAATAATTCCAAGCTGGATAAAAAAAAATAATATACTTTTTGTAATATTTACAATGGGAGAAAACGGATCAATTTTATATACTAAAAATTTTAAAATTTATATTAGATCATACAAAGTAAAAATAAAAGATACAGTTGGTGCTGGAGATATTTATCAAGCTGCAGTAATAAACTATTTATATAAAAATAAAAATTTAAGTAAAAATAAATTATTAAACCTAACAAAATATGAATGGAAAGAATGTTTAAAATTCGCAAGTAAGGCTGCTGCAATTTGTTGTACTAAAGAGGGTTGTTACCCACCTACTGAAAAAGAAATAAATAAATCTAGACTGACTCAAAAATAGCAATATCACTGCCCACTTCTATTTCTTCACCTTCTTTGGAAAGTATTTTAGTGAGTTTTCCATCTTCTAAAGCAGGTAACTCAACTGTAGTTTTATCACTATCTACTTCAGCTATAATTTGGCCTCTTTTAAATTCATCACCTTCTTCTATTAACCATTTAGAGATAGTGCCTATTTCCATTGTTTCTCCAAGTCTAGGTAAGATTATTTTTTTTTCCATAAGTTCAAATTATATTTTTATTATAAATTTCAATTAGGCACTTTTAATTGCACCAGTAATTAACCCTGTTATTTCCTCAGGATTGCAATCTGATTTATTTTTATCACAAACTTTCTCTCCAAGACGCATAACTGCAATCCTATCACAAACTTCCATAATATCAGGCAATCTATGACTTATCAGAAGAACTGAATGATTTTGTTTTTTAAGACTCCTAATGTAATCTAATATTACAGGAACTTGTGCTACACTTACTGCCGCAGTAGGCTCATCCATTAGAACTATTTTAGGCTCAGATAATCTTGTTCGAGCAATTGCTATTGCCTGTCTTTGCCCTCCAGACATTCCTGTAACGACATCTCCAGGTCTTGCACTTGAATTTAATTCATCTAAAAGTTTTTGAGAAGTCTCATTCATTTTTTTATGATCTAATAAAAAACCAAATCTTTTAGCCTCTCTACTCAAATAAATATTTTTAGCAGCAGTTAAATGATCACATAAGGCTAGATCCTGATAAACAACTTCCACCCCTGCTTTTCTTGCATCTTTTGGATTATTAAAAACAACATCTTCTCCATTAAAATTTATATTACCTGATGTTGGTAAAAAATTTCCAGCCAATATTTTTAAAAGAGTAGATTTTCCAGCTCCATTGTCACCCATCAAACCAACTATTTCACCTTCATTTATAGATAAATTAAAATCTATAAGAGCCTGAACAGCTCCAAAACTTTTATAAATATTTGATAAATTGACAATTTCTGTCATTTACTATTTACCTCTTTTTTTCAACTGATCAAAGAATACAACTGCAACAATAATTACACCTGTTAAAATTCTTTGCCAATAAGGTTGAACATTTAAGAGGTTAGCACCATTATTAATTGTTGAAAGAACGGTTGCACCAAGTACTGGACCAAAGACTCCTCCGACAGCTCCAAAAAGACTAGTACCACCTATAACTGAAGATGCAACAGCTTGAAGTTCCCATGTAAACCCATTGGATGCTATACCTAAACTAAGCCTTGCCGCAACTAGAATGCCTACAATTGATGCAAGTAAAGAAGAATACATGTAGGCAAAAAATATAGTTCTTGTAACAGGTACAGCATTTAACTCTGCTCCAGGACGATTACTTCCTATTGAATATAAATGATTACCCAAACGAGTGTGATTTAAAATAATATAAGTTGGAATCATAACTCCTATTACGCATAAAAATAGATTTGGAATGCCTAGAACATCTCCTCTGGAAAAATTTTTGAAATCAGCAGGTAAATTTCCAATTGGCATTGCTCCAGTAATCAATAAACCAACTCCAAACCAAGTCGTTAAACCTGCGAGTGTCATAATAAAAGGAGGAAGTTTTCCTTTAGTTATTCCAAATGCATGAACGGCCCCTACACCTAAACCACATAAACAAGTGAATACACAAGATACAGATATTGGATAACCTTTATTTAACATAAGAGCTACTATACAACTTGATAGTCCAACAACAGATCCAATTGATAAATCTATACCAGCGGTAATCAAGACAACTGTTTGTCCAATTGCTATAATTGACCATAATGAAGATTGTCTAAGCACGTTTGTAATATTACCTGTTGTAGCAAAAGTAGATGTTACCAAAGATAAAGTAATCCACATTGCACAAACTAGAAAAAAAACAGCAAGATTATTTAAATACATTCTTAATCTTGCAACACGAGGGTCGGCAACTGCCCCTTTTCTTGGGCCTGTAAATAATTCCATTAAATCCATAATTTTATCTTTTCTTATTAAAAAAAAACCCCCTAAAATTCAAGGGGGTTTTAAATAATTTTAACTTACGGCTTACAATCCAAACTTGGATTTAACTTAGCATCAATTGCAGCATCATTAATATTAGCTTTTGTAACTAAAGTAGCTCCCGTATCAACGAAAGGTGCTAATACTTTTCCATTTTGAGATGCATCAAATGCAGCTTTTACGCCCATATTACCCATACCCCAAGGATCTTGAATAATTAAACCCTTTAAAGTACCATCATTGATGTAGTTGATTAATTCATCACTACTATCAAATGTAACAGCAATAATATCGTCAGCTTTGCCAGTTTCTTTAAGCGCTTGACCTGTTCCTAAACCTCCAAATAACGCATCATCAAAGATACCTCTAAGATTTGGGAAAGTAGTAATTAAGTCAAGTGAATCATTTAACTGTCTAGTTGTTGTAAAATCACCAACTTTTGTAGCAACAAGTTCAATGCCAGGATAACTGTCTAAAACTTCATTACAACCTTGAATTCTATCACGAAGTGAACTTGGTCCAGCTCCATAATTAACGATGGCAACTTCACCTTCTGGTGCGCCATGTTTTTCAGCAATTAAATCAACCATATGTTGGCAACCCATTCTTCCACCTTCTACATTATTTGTAGTCATGAAAGATGCGTGATTTTTTGAATCTGCAATTGAGTCGATAACAACTACAGGCACTGATTTAGCTGCTTCATCAATTGGTGCACCTAGACCTTCAAAAGAAGTTGCAGCTATAACAATAGCATCAGCTCCTCCTGCAACAGCATCCTCTAGTACGTTGATTTGACCAGCAATATCTGCTTCTGAAGTTGGTCCTAATAATGGAACTTCAATACCTAATTCTGCACCTGCAGTACATCCGCCATCAAGAACTATTTGCCAAAATGGAGAAGTACTATCTTTAACAATTACAGGTATTTTTACAGCATTTGCAGAAAAAGATCCTAAAACAAACGCTATAGCTAGTAATAAATATTTAATTTTCATATTATTCCTCCCTGAATAAATTACCTAATTATCATACTAAAAAGGCAATGAAAGCAATAAAAAAATAAAATGAATTAATAATTTTTTTTAAATATTTACATAATATATATTAAAAAATGATGTTTTTTCAATTATTTACCAGTCAAACACTTTTTTATAGGTAAAATTAAATCAAAAAATCAATAGTAACGATGTTGATTAATAAATTTTAATGTCTCCTTAATTAATTGTAAATGATTCTTTGATTGTTGTATTTTTTCTGAAAAAGGCTCTATTGAAAAAAAACCATTAAATTTATTTTTTAAAAAAAAATTAATTTGTTCAACATTTTTTATCCTATCAGATTCATCTATAAGTTCTCTCATTTCATCTGTAAAATTATATGACTCTTCTACTAAGTTCTTAACTCCAGAAATGTGTACAATAGAGGTATGTTCAACATAAATTGATTTATCCTCTGCAACAGTATGATGAAAAGTATCATGCACTAAAGAAAATTTACTTTTATTTTCTATAGTATCTAATAAATCAATAACATCAGACTTATACCTTAGTGATGAAGATTTAAATCCTAAAGGCTCTACATATCCCTTTATTTCATAATCTGATAATATGAAACCTATTTCATTAAGTGAATTTTTTAATAAACTAAGCCTTTGATCTTCTTCATAATATTTACCAGAATTTAATGGTACTAAAACTATTCCTTTGCAATTAATTTTTTTTGCCGCATTACACAAAAATAATAACTCATCTTTTCTTTCTTTATTCCAAATATTAAATTTCTGTAATGCGTTTATGGAGATAACATTAATTTTATACTTCTCTTTTAGATCTGAAATCTCATTAATAGCTTTCAAGTCAAAATTTAAATTTAATAAATCATTTCTTATTTCAACATTTGGTATTTCTAAATCTTTTGCTAATTTAAAAAAATTTTCATAACTTAAACTTGGGCAAATACTATGATTAATAGAAATTTTCATAAAAAAATATGTTTACTTACACATTATATAACTAACTAACTAATTTATTAATAATGATATATAAAATATTGCAAAACTAACATAATAATTTATGAGTAGTGTAAGTGAAATCCTTAGATATCAAGTTAAAAAATATAATTTCTTCCAACTATAAAGCATCTGATTTTATAATTGCAGATGCAAAAGATGCAGATATGGCTGCAGGTATTAGAGCTCCTGGATATATAAGAGAAAATAATGGTACTTTAACAAATAAAACAGCAAGTTATGAACATTATTTAAAAAAAATGGAATCTATGACCGCATCTGAAGAAGTAGACATAATGCTTATGTCGATGACAAGTGCTGAAAGATTAATTAATAAAAAAATCTTTCAAAACAACTCTGTGACCCCTGCTATAAGATTAAATGATACTTCGTGTACCTGGGGAATGATAAGGAATGGTGAATATAGTAAAGAAGAATCAAGACCTTTTGCTACTGCGCAATTAAAACATGCAAAAAATTTAGCAGACCTTGGATTATATTCCATAACATTTAATAAAAATGTTGATCGAGATGTCGCAATGTTAAACCTATACAGAGATTTTAGAATTCAAGCTGAAGAAATCAATATGAGACATTTTTTGGAAGTCTTTAATTCTTCTGTAATAAATTTATCTATTCAGGAAATGGGCGAATATGTAAATGATTGCATCTTGAAAACTGTTAGTGGGCAAATAGGTAGTGAAAGGCCTCTTTTTTTAAAAATTCAGTATAATGGACCAAAAGCAATGGAGGAATTAGCATCATATGATCCATCAGGCTTAGTTGTTGGTATATTGGGGGGGAGTCAGGGAACTAGTAGAGATTGTTTTGAATTAATATTACAGGCACATAAATATGGTGCTAGAGTAGCTTTGTTTGGAAGAAAAATTAATTTAAGTGAAGATCAGCATTTAATGGTTAAAACTATGAAACAAGTTGTTAACAGTAGTTTAAAATCAGATGAAGCTGTAAAATATTATCATGATAGTTTGTCTAAAATTAACATAAATCCCGATAGAAGTTTGGAAGCAGATATGGAGCTAACTGACCCAGCTCTAAAACTATAAAAGTGCCAACATTTTAATATATTTCCAATTTGAGCATTAAAGTTATTAAAAATTATAAAAAATACTATTTTTTTCTTTTTTTTTTATTTTAACCAAATTAAAGTATTTATTAATAAGATTTTGCTGGAGGAATAATGAACATCAAATTTTTAAATATTACACTAATATTTGGATTAATTTTTAATCTATCCGTTTATGCTAATTGTGATCTTACTCAAATAAAGGATTTAGAGAGAAAAAAGGATGGTGCAGTGAGATTATTTGCAAGAACCGGTTCATTTGAATCTGCAATTTTAGAAAAATCAAAAGATTGTTCTACAGATGAAATAATTTTCGACTTATCTCAAAGTGAAAATATTGAATATTTTGATTTTGTTACAAAAATGAAATTAGCGCCAGCAAGGTACACAGCATATGTCTCAGAAAATGACACAATAGGCATTCTTCAATATGAAGGTTTAGCAGCTCCAATGGATTACTATTTACAGTCAAATAATATTACTTTTCCTGAGGATCAAATGTTAAAACTTGGTGGAAGACATACTATAGCAGTTGCTTATTCTAAAAACACAAAACAAATATATGTTAATGATGATATTATAACTTCAAATAACAAGTCTGTTCCTAGTACTTATGAAGATCTACTTTTAATTGCTGATGAACTCAAATCCGCAGGTATAGAATATCCAATTAGTGGCATGTTTAATAGTGATAGAGATTTAGCAATTATGTTTGTAAATTTATATTTAAGTTTAGGTGGAGAATTATTTAAAGATCCTGAAAGTCCAAAAATAGCAATTAGAAATAAAACTGGAATCAAAGCTTTAGAAATGATGCAATCTGTTTCAGCATATTCAAACCCTGATCACTTTGAGGCAGATACTGCTTCGATAGAAAAGAGTTGGTCAGATGGTAATTCAGCAATTGGTATATTTTGGGCATCCCAATACAACAATTTAAAATCTAACAATACTTCAATTCATGCAGCATTGAGTCTAAGTGATGGTAACACCCCTGCATCAACGATTTGGTTTAAGGGATTTACAGTAGCAAGATATGTAGTAGAATCTGAAGCTGTCGCAGCTATGAATACTATGAAGTATAGTTTTGATGATGTTTCATCAAATTCTAATTTTGAATTATGGATCAATAGTGAACTTGAAAGTAATCCAGCCGCTTCTGCACTAAATGCAAATATAAATGCTGGAGTACCTGACTATCCAGTAAGTCCATATGTAAGTTTGTTAACTGAAAGTGTAGGAAGTTCAATAAAAGAATATTTAATTAATGGTGGAAAAGCAAAATCAGTCTTAAAGCAAATGGAGAAAGATTACACTAAATTAGCTAAAGAATTAGAATATAGATAAATATATTAATTATATTATTCAAACTGATTCAAATGTTTTAAACTTCTTTTTGCATACTCAATTGCGCTAAGCCCAAGTGTTGGATCAATGTCTTGTTCAATTGTTGCATATCCATCATATTTAATTTCATACAAGTTTTTGTATATTTTTTTAAAATCTATCATCCCACTACCTAATGGAGAAAAAACTCCATTTGATACCGCAGTATCAAAATCAATATTTTGATCATAAACATTATTTAGAATATCTAATTTAATATCTTTAAAATGCATGTGTTTTACAAGTGAATTATATTTTAAGATAGCGCGATAAGGATCAATACCACTATATGATAAATGAGCAGTATCTAAACACAAGCTCAAAGAGTCACTATTTATATCATTAAGCAATCTGTCAATTTCATCTTCATACTCAATATAAGTCCCTGCATGAGGATGAAGCACTGGAATTAAATTATATTCTTCTTTTACAATTCTACAAATCTCACTTAGAAAACTTACTAATGCTTTATATTCGTCTTCAGGGAGATCTGCTGAAATTTCTCTTTTGCCTGATGTTTTCATTCTTTCTTTAGAAATATGGTCTATTATTACAAAAACTTTCCCATTTAGTTTTTTTAGAAATGAGCATGTAGAAATTATTTTTGATTTAATTATGGAATGTTTATTAGATTGATGCAAATGATCAAAAATAAACCCACCCACTACATTCAAATTAAAATCATTTAAGAAATTTTGAGTTTCTTGAAAGTCTTTTGGTAAAAAACCATACGGCCCAATTTCACAATAACTATATCCAGCTTCAGCAATTTGTTTAAAAACATTTTTCCAATCAGGATTATTAATATCATCAGCATAATCCACACCCCAAGAGCAAGGAGCATTTGCTATATTGATTGTCATATTAAATTTACTTTTATGGGCTTTGATTTTTTCGCAGACTCACTTAAAGCTTGCGCAATTGCTAGAGAATTCCTACCATCTAATAATCCAGGATATGGTTTTATATTTTTAATAATACAATTTATAAAATAATCTATAGCCCTTACATATGATTCCTTATATCTCTCAATAAAAGAAAGAGGGTAGTTGTCAAAAACCTCACTCTTTGAATTAATTTCCTGAACACTTGTTTTTTTAATATTAGTTAAATTTAAATTACCCTTTTTACAATAAACCTCAATCCTTTGATCAAATCCTCCAGTTTGTCTTCTAGAATTACTTAGTTGACATAAAATTCCTTTTTTACTCTTTAAAATCATTGAGGCAGTGTCATAATCAGGGACTTTTTTAACTTTTCTATCAATCATTACAGCACCTTGAGCATAAACTTCATCAATCTCATCATTAAGAAGCCATCGTAAAATATCTATATCATGAATTGTCATATCTTTAAAAATTCCACCAGAAACTTTTAAATATGAAATTGGAGGAAGGCCTGAGTCTCTGCTAGAAATATTTATCTGCTCAATATCTTCATATTTTTTTGATGTTAATCTTTTTTTTAATTCAATATGACTAAGATCAAAACGTCTATGAAAACCAATTTGAATTTTATTTTTATGATTTGATAGTCTTTTAAGACAAGCATCAACAGTTTTCAAATTTAAATGAATAGGCTTTTCACAATAAACATCTTTATTATATTTGTTAGCTAAATCTAGATATTTAATATGAGTTGGAGTGCTACTTCCAATAACGATCGCATCAATTTTTGGATCTTTAAATATTTCAAGATCTTCCTTGCAAGAATAAGTTTTATATTTTTTTGCTAAACTTTCAGATGACTTATTATTTATATCGTAAATTTTTAAGATTTTAGCTTTGGGATTATTGTAAATATTATGACAATGAATTTTTGAAATACGACCTGCGCCCAAAATACCAAAATTAATTCTCATTTGATCTCTACAATTTAATCCATTTTGAGTTTTTAACTGAAGACTCTTTTGCAGCAAACATAAATTTTACACCTTTAACACCGTCTTCAATACTTGGAATTGAAGATAAATTTTTCTTTGAAGATGTAATTAAGTCTGCAAATTCTGTATAGATATTGGCAAAAGCTTCAAAAAAACCTTCAGGGTGTCCAGCCGCCACTCTAGATGATTTCATAGAGAGACTTGATACAGAATTGCTAGCTCTGGTAATTATTCTAGTTGGATTATTGAGTTCAGTAAACTTTAATATATTTGGATCATCCTGAAACCACTCTACAGCTCCTTTAGTTCCATAAATTCTAATTTTTAAACCATTTTCTCCACCTGTTGCTGCAGATGAAACCCAGATTGATCCTCTTGCTTTGTTATTCATTCTAAGTGTAATAAAAGCATTATCATCAACAGATATTTCATCTGAAAGAGAACTTACTTCAGCTGAAATTTCATTTACTTCTAAAGCTGTAACATATCTTAATAAATGATATGCATGCGTGCCAATTTCAGCTAAGATCATTGAAGGTCCGCACATATTTTTATCTAATCTCCATTTAAGAATATTTTTTTGATCTTTTTTCTTTACAGCCACTGTATAGCCTTGAGGGTATTCAACATTTATTAATTTAATTTTCCCAATTTTGTTATTATCAACTAAATCTTTTGCTTCACGTAACATGGGATAAGCTGAGTAATTATGAGTAATAGCAAAAAATATTTTATTTTTTTTTACTATGTTCTTTAGTGCCTCTGCATCATTTAAGTTAGCAGTTAGAGGTTTATCACAAATTATGTGTATCTTATGCTTTGCAAATTCTTTTGCAATTTTATAGTGATCTCCTGATGGAGTCATTATACCAACTACTTCAACACCGTCAGTTCTCTTTGATTCTTTTGCCGCCATTTCTTTATAATCATGGTAACATCTTTGCTCATCTAAACCCAGAGACTTGCCAAATTCTATAGATTTTTTTTTATCTTTTGAAAAAACACCTGCCATAATTTGATATCTATTATCAAATCTAGCTGCTAATCTATGAGTATATCCAATAAATGAATTAGGACCGCCACCTATAAAACCTATTTTAAGTTTTTTATTATTTACTTGATCATTTCTAAATAGATTTAATTCACCAAAAGGATTTTTTTCTTTTTTCATGACTAATGAACTATTCCTCCATCAACTACATAATTTTGTGCTGTACAACCTGAACTTTGATCTGAAGAAAAAAACAATACCATCTTACCAATATCGTTAGGAACTAACATTCTTTTAATACACTGTCTTTCCAATTGTTCTTTTTTAATCTTATTGGTTAGCCAAAGTTTTTTTTGACGCTCAGTAATAATCCATCCTGGCACAACACAATTTACTCTTATATTAAATTCTCCTAGATCTCTTGCAATAGTTCTAGTTAATCCCATTATCGCTGATTTTGCTGTTGTATATCCTGGCATGTTTCCTTGGCCCATCATCCATGAAAAACTACCAATATTCACTATCTTTCCATCACCTAATTTTTTCATATCTTTATATACTGACTGTATAGCAAAAAAATAATGTTTTAAATTAACATTCATTCTGTCATCCCAAAATTCTTCAGTAACACTGTCAAGTGAATGTCTCTCATCATTTGCAGCATTATTAATTAAAACCGAAATAAGCCCGAATTTTTTTTTAATTTCGCTTATACTTTTTTTTAATTTTTTAATATTTGTTAAATCACATAGCTTAAAAACAGGTACATTTTTAGAATTTTTATACTTTTTAACTAATTTATTGCCTAGTTTTTCATCCTTATCTAAAAAAGCAACCTTTGAACCTTGTTGAAGAAAATTTTCTACAATGGACTCTCCTATTCCAGATGCTCCTCCAGTTATTACTACTACTTTATCTTTTAAAGATGGGTAATTTGCAATTTCATTCATAAAAATATAATTGTATTAATTATTGTTTAATTTAATAATTATCACAATGTTTAATATAATCAAATTAAATGCCAAAGACAACATTGCTGTTGCACCAATGAATATTCCAGTGGGTTCTAAAATAAGCTCAGATTTAAATGCAGAAAATGAAATTCCATTCGGTCATAAAATAAGCCTGAATAATATTAAGAAAGGTGAATTAATTTATAAATATGGTCAAATTATAGGCATTGCTATTGATGAGATTAAAAAAGGATCACACGTGCATTCACATAATATTGTATTTCACGAATTTGAAAGAAATTACAAATTTAGAAAACAAGATATTAAAAAAGAATTTAAAAAAGATAAATTTTTTTATGGTTTTAAAAGATTAAACGGTACCGTTGGGACAAGAAATTATATTGGATTGATAAGCACTGTTAATTGTTCTGCTACAGTTGTAAAAAAAATAGCTAATAAAATCAATTTTTATTTAAAAGAAAATAATTTTAAAAATATTGATGGGGCAGTTTGTTTAAAGCATTCCTCTGGATGTGGAATGAATACTTCAGGTAAAGGAATGGAAGTTTTTAATAGAACTATAGAAGGTTTTAAATCTCATCAAAATTTTGGTAAAGTTTTTGTTGTTGGTCTTGGGTGTGAATGTGCACAAATCTCTTTATATAATAATAAAAATACCGATAATGATATCGAATATCTAAATATTCAAGATGAAGGTGGAACAAATCAAATCATTAATAAAGTTTATAATAAAGTAATCAAAGAGCTTCCTAATATTAATTCTATAGAAAGAACTAAATCTGAATTATCTGAACTTACATTAGCTTTACAGTGTGGAGGTTCTGACTCATATTCAGGAATAACCGCAAACCCAGCGCTTGGTTTTGCTGCTGATTTATTAGTTGAATATGGTGGCAGCACAATTTTATCCGAAACACCAGAGATATATGGAGCAGAACATCTTTTGATTGATAGAGCTCTAAAAGAATCAGATGTTACAAAGCTAGTTAATCAAATAAAGTGGTGGAAAGACTATACAAGAATTAACAATAGTAGCTTAGACAATAATCCTAGTCCTGGTAATAAAAAAGGAGGCCTAACAACAATACTTGAAAAATCTCTAGGAGCAGTTGCAAAAAGTGGCAACTCTACAATGATTAGTGTTTTAGATTATGCTGAAAAAATATCGGAAAAAGGTTTTCATTTTATGGACTCACCTGGTTATGATCCTGTTTCTGTAACCGGACAAGTAGCCGCTGGATCAAATTTAATTTGTTTTACGACTGGTAGAGGATCGTGTTTTGGTTTTAAACCTACGCCTAGCCTTAAAATTGCAACTAACACAAATATGTACAATAATTTAGAGGAAGACATGGATATAAATGCTGGCACTATTATGGATGGTATAAGTTCTATTGAAGAAATAGGAACTCATATTTTTAATGAATTAATTGAAGTTGCATCTGGAAAAAAAACAAAAAGTGAGATTAATGAATATGGAGATGATGAGTTTAATCCATGGGTAATCGGCGCAACAATGTAATTTAATATATTAAAAATTAATTTATTTGTGAACGCTCATCAATAAGTTTCTTATCTTTTAAATATTTCCAAAAATTAGAAGGAAGTTGTCTACTGTAATCTTCTATATTTTCAATAACTTGATTTGAGCTATTCATTCCAAGTATACATGATGAAACAGTCGGATTAAAAAAAGGAAATTGAATTGCTGCTTTTTTTAAAGTTGTTTCAAAACTTTCACATGCATTTTTAATAGTATTGGCTTTATTTAACCAAAATTCTGCACTTTCATGATCCTTAGGTATTCTGACAAGACTTTTTGTAAGATTTTCGAACCAACTAGAATCAAGTTTGGTATAATCAAAATATGATTCTGGTGTAGGATTAATTAAAATTCCACTATTAAAAACTCCTCCTAAAATAAGAGAAATATTATTATTTTCACATACAGGTATTAATTCTTCTAAACTGGTTTGATCGAGTAATGTATATCTGCCAGCTAGTAAAAAACAATCAAAACAACCTTCTTTAGCAAGCTCTACTAACATTTCGTTTTGATTTAAACCACAACCTAGGGCAGTGACCATACCCTCTTCCTTTAATTTTATCATTGCTTTAATAGCGCCAAATCTTGCTTGTTCAAAATGATCAGGATGGTTATCAGGATCATGAAGATGTAAAATATCGATTTTATCTAATTGTAATCTATTGAGACTATCTTCAAAAGATTTCATAACCCCATCATATGAAAAATCAAAATTTGAATCTTTATTATTAGGGGAGCCAATAAATTTTTCAGCAGCTTTAGATTGGTCAGTATCTACAATAACTCTTCCAACCTTAGATGATAAAACAAAATCTTCTCTTTTTTTATTTTTTAAAAAATTACCAACACGAAGTTCTGACATACCTGAACCATATAGTGGGGCAGTATCAAAATATCTAATTCCATTATTCCATGCAGTTTCTAAAGTTTCTAGAGCCTTTTGTTCATCAACAGCTATAGGCCATCCACCTAATGGAGCAGTTCCTAAACCAATTTCAGTTACATAAAGATCTAACTTTCCAATTTGTCTTTTTTTAATCATGGTAATTATTTTTATAAATTACCATTATATGAGTTTATATACAAATCTAGAAAGTCTGCAGATTCTAATTTAATTGGATTGCCTCCAGTAGAAGGATCATCTTTTGCCATTACACTCATTTGTTCAAACTTTGAATTATCATTTATTAATTCTTTTAAGGTATGCGGGATTAATAATTTTTCTCTCAGATCAAGTATCCATTTCATAAAACCATCAAAAGATGTTTCCTTTAAATTTAAATATTTAGAAAGAGCAATTATTTTTTCTTCTATCGCTTTTCTATTTTTTTTTAAAACATATGGCATAAAAACCGCATTGGTAAGACCATGATGTGTATTATAAATTGCTCCAACTGGATGACTGAGAGAATGTATTGCACCAAGACCTTTTTGAAAAGCAATCGATCCCATAGAAGAAGCAGCTAGCATATTACCCCTTGCTTCTAAGTTTGTTCCGTCTTCATACGCTTTAATTAAGTATTGTTTTATCATATACATACCTTCAAGGGCTATTCCTTGAGATAATGGATGAAAATAATTTGAACAGTACGCTTCCAAACAATGGGCTAAAGCATCCATTCCTGTGAATGCTGTTAATGTTTTAGGTAAAGGAACGGTTAATTCAGGATCAAGAATAACAACAGATGGGAGCATTTTTGGATGAAAAATAATTTTTTTTTCATGCGTCTTCTCGTTTGTATAAACTCCTGCTCTTCCAGTTTCAGAACCTGTGCCAGCAGTAGTAGGTACAGCAATTATTGGTTTAATTACTTCACTATTTGCTCTAGTCCAATAATCACCAATATCTTCAAAATCCCACAATGGTCTGTTTTGTCCCGCCATGAACGCTATACCTTTTCCAACATCCATACCAGACCCACCACCTACAGCAATTACTCCATCGTTTGAATTAGTATTAAAATACAAAACTCCTTGCTCGACATTATTTCCAGTTGGATTTGATTGAACATCACTAAAAATATTAGCTTTAGAATTAAGAGATTGATTTATTTTTTCAACTATATTTGTTTTTAAAATACCTGGATCTGTAACAATTAGTGGTTTTTTTATATTTAAACTCTCACAAGCTTTTTGTATTTCATTAATTCTTTTTTCACCAAACCAAATACTTGTAGGATAATTCCAGTTCATTGACATCATATAAATTATACTTTCCTTAAATGATAACTTTTAGCTCTTGTTAAATGATCAAACCCCAATACTGATAATGTTACACCCATACCAGTATCTTTTACACCTGTCCAAGCTAGACCAGGATCAAGATAGTCACATCTATTCATAAAAAAAGTTCCGGTTTGTATTTTACTTCCAAAACTATATGCAAATTCTTTGTCAGATGTCCAAATACTTGCTGTTAAACCATAAGCACTATCGTTCATTAAAGTTTCTGCTTCCTTTTCATTTTTGACTTTCATTATACCAACAGTTGGGCCAAAAGTTTCTTCCATCATAAATTCCATACTATGATTAACATTTACAAGAGCTGATGGAGATACATAGCAATTATGAGAATTATCAATTTTAAATTTAGTTTCATCAATAATGTTTTTAGCACCATTACTAATTGCATTAGAAATTTGTTCTCTTATAGTATTCGCAGCACTTAATTTTACAACAGGGCCTAAGTTAGTTGACTCTTCAAGTGGGTTATTTAAATTATATTTTTCAGTTTGCTCTTTAAAGGACTCTATAAAATTATCAAAAATACTTTCATCAACATATATTCTTTCTATACCACAACAAGATTGACCTGAATTATAATAAGAACCATCTACTAAATTTTCAACTGCATGCTTAAAATTACAATCAGCTCTAACATAGGCTGGGTCTTTTCCACCGAGTTCTAATCCGGCCCCAATAAACCTTGTTCCAATTGCTTTTTTAACTTCTATGCCTCCTGAAACAGAACCGGTAAACAGCACATGATCAATACGACTATCAGAGATTACTTTTGAAGTAGAAGTATGATCTAAATGTAAAATTTGAAAAACATTTTTTGGTATACCAGCTTTTTCTGATGCCTTTAGTAATTGCTCAGCACAAAGAGGTGTTTGTGATGAATGTTTTAAAATTACGCAATTACCAGCAAGTAAACTGGGAACGATAGAATTTACAGATGTATTGTAAGGATAATTCCAGGGAGCTATTACAAATATTGTTCCTAATGGATCTTTCATCACATAATTATCAAACTCACTATCATTTTTTGAAATAACTCTCTGCAATGCTCTATCTGCATTTTCAATCATGTATTTAGCTCTTTCTTCAAAACCGCGCATTTCGCCTGAACATTGAGATATTGGTCTTCCCATTTGCCTGCATAACTCTTCTTCAATTTCTTTGTTATTAGATAAAAAGCTATCAACAAATCTAGAGACTAATTCTTTTCTTTCCACTAAACTTGTATTTTTCCATACTATTTTTGATTGATTTGATTGTTCAAGCACATTTTCAATTTCACTTGAACTAGCGTATGGTCTCTCTAAATAAACTGAATTATCAATAGGTGAAATAGTTTTAAGCATGTTTACGATTTAGTGATTTTAAGATATTAAATCAATTAATTTTTTTATAATTTAAAACAATGAAACTTATTTTTAAAGGGAAAGTAGCTGTAGTTACAGGTGGATCAGGAGGAATTGGTCTAGATGTATCAAAAAAACTAGCAAAATTAAAAATTAAGGTTCTAATACTTGATATTAACAAACCTAATATTAGTAAAAATAAATTCATTTATTTTGAAAAAGTTGACTTAAGTAATGAAAACGAAATTAATCAAGCAATCAATAAATTTATAAAAAAAGAAAAAAGAATTGATTATATCGTTAATGCCGCAGGTGTTTTATGGTTTGATAAAGACATGGGTTTAGAAAAAATTAAAAATGATATTTGGGATAAAGTTTTTACAATAAATTTAAAATCTATGCTTATAGTAATAAAAAAAATACTACCAAACATGAAAAAAAATAAATTTGGTTCAATTGTAAACATATCTTCAATTGATGCCTTAAGTGGAGATGATAAGCCTCAAGAAGCATATGGAGCTTCAAAAGCAGCTATGATTAGATTATCAAAATCTATAGCTATTCAATATGCTAATAAAAATATTCGCTCCAATAGTATATTGCCTGGACCAGTTGATACTCCAATGCAAAAACGGTGGAAAAAAAATCCAAATGCAAAAAGAAATTTAACTAAAATTATTCCTCTTCAAAGAGTTGGAAAACCTGAAAACATTGCTGATACAGTATTATTCTTATTAAGTGAGCAAAGTTGTTTTATTACAGGAACAGAAATAATTGTAGATGGTGGTTTAAAAGCAAGACCTTAAAGCATCTCGTTAAACGAGATGCTTAAATTAAAATTTAAATCAATTATCTGTAAGGATATCCAGCTGCATCCATTGTAGAAGCATATAATTTAAATGCCTCAACAACTTTTCCACTTCTTGGACTTTGACTTGCAACTTCATCCCAGAAACCTGAAGCATCCTTAACAACCTGGCTCCACTCATTAGCAGGTATACTTGTGAGCTCCATCTTCTTGCCGTTAACACGAAGATCTGCCTCTCCACCCCAATACCATACTTGTCTGTAATAATGTGATTGATCGATTGACATTTTAAATAATTCTTGAAGTTTTGGAGAAAGCTTACCCCAACTCTTTGAATTAGCAAAATATGAACCAAACCAAGCGCCTGTAACTGAGTTTGTAAGAGCATAGTTGCATATATCAGCCCATCCAACTTCATATGCCTCTGTGAATCCACACCAACATACTCCATCTAGCTCACCAGTTTGCATTGCTACTTCAACATCATCCCAAGGAACAATAACCGGTATTAAACCATACTTAGCCATAAAACGTCCAGCTGTTGGAACACCAAAAACTCTAAGACCTTTCATATCTGCTAAAGATCTAACTGGTTTGTTAACTGTAAATAAATGACAAGGATCCCAAGCACTAGTACTAAGCCATGTAACATTATCTACTTCACCATAAGCTTCAGCCCAAATATTATCTAATCCATAATACTTAAACATTGCAGGAACATCTAAACTGTAACGAGTTGCAAATGGAAAATATCCACCAAATACAGATATATCAACTGGAGATCCCATTGTTGCGTCATCACTTTGCACAGCATCAATAGTACCAGCTTGCATCGCTCTGAATAATTCATCAGTTGGAACTAATTGATCAGCATAATAAAGTTCAATTTCCATCTCGCCATGAGCTGCTTTGTTAAATGCTTCAATTTGTGGAAGCACAACATGGGCACCTAAAGGAGCACCTGAATACGTCTGAAGTCGCCACTTTATAGGATTAGTTGCCGCGTATGCATATGGCGCTGCTAATGTTGAAGCACCTATAGCACCTGCAGATACTAAACCCGCTTTTTTTAAAAATTCACGTCTTTTAGTGATATTTTTTTTATTTTTCATTTAATTACCTCCTAAAGTTTTAAATAATAAATAATTTTAATATCTTGATATGTAAAAACGGATAAATCAAGAAAATAAACTAATTTAAAAAATTATTTTCTTGATACATATTCTGGGAGCCAAGTAGCTATCTCAGGGAAAATCATCACTATCGCTAACCCCAAACACATTACAAGTACAAAAGGAATAATAGATCTATAAATATCCATCAAATTAATTTCTTTTGGAGCCATTGCTCGCATTAAAAATAAATTATAACCAAATGGAGGTGTCATATAAGCAATTTGACATGTGATTGTATATAAGACACCATACCAAATAGGATCAAAACCTAATGCTATAATCAGTGGAACATATAGAGGTGCTACAATTACAAGCATAGCTGTATCATCTAAAAACATTCCCATTAAAATATATGATAGTTGCATCATTATTAAAACACCCCAAGGACTAAGATTCCATCTTTCTATAAATAAAGTTTCAATTGCTCTGACAGCACCAATACCATCAAAGACAGCACCAAAACTTAAAGCTGCTAGAATGATCCACATAAACATACATGATACTCCTAAGGTTTTTTTCAGAGTGCTTTCAATAACATTCCAAGTAAGCTTTCCTTTTAATAGAGCAGCTAATGTTGCACCAAAAGCACCTACAGCTGAACACTCAACTAAGCTTGCTATGCCCATTAAAAATAAACCAGTCATAGAAAAGAAGATTGCAAAAGGTATTAATCCTGCTTGAAGTAATTTAAATTTTTCTGATCTTGTAATTTGTCTTTCTTCTTTTGGAAGTGCGGGCCCTAATTCAGGTTGAAGTTTACATCTAATATATATGTATAAGATAAATAATGTTGCCATCATTATCCCAGGAAAAATACCAGCCAACCATAATTTACTTACTGGTTGTCTTGCAATCATTCCATAAAGTACTAAAACAACACTGGGAGGTACTAAAATTCCAAGAGAACTTCCGGCTTGAACTACACCTGTGATCATTCGTTTGTCGTAGCCTAGCTTTAACATTGCTGGAAGAGCA
Source organism: uncultured Alphaproteobacteria bacterium (assembly GCA_902596365.1). Classification (GTDB taxonomy): domain Bacteria; phylum Pseudomonadota; class Alphaproteobacteria; order HIMB59; genus CACPNW01. The sequence continues at coordinate 62,575 of CACJTT010000001.1, read as the reverse complement.
ATGGTTGCGCCAATAGCCATACCTGCAACACTCAAACCATTCATTGCAGAAATTGCGACCATCATTCCCATTGTTCCAATTGCTAAACCACCTTTTATGCCACCAAAATAAACATGGAACATTTTATATAAGTCATCTGCAATACCGGACTCAGATATCATATAACCCATGTAAATAAATAAAGGTAAAGTTAGCATTGGATACCATTTAAATAACTTCCATGAAGCAGTGTATGGCATTTCAACAGCACCATCACCCCATAACAATAGAGCTGCCATGGCTGCTACAAAACCAATTGCTCCAAATACCCTTTGACCAGTTAAGAGCATTAACAACATTGTTGCAAACATTGTAATTGCAATCATTTCATAGCTGACTAAATCTGCTATCATTTAATTTCCAAATTGAAAGTTTTTGCTAAATCTTTAAAAAATATTGAAATAGATTGTAACAACATCAATAAAATACCAAATAACATAACTGATTTTATTGGCCAAACATAAGGAGCCCATGCTGTAAAAAGTCTTTGGTTAGTTTTAATAGTATATTCTAAACTTGAGTAAGCTCCAATTAATAAAATTACAAGATAAGTAATTAAAAAGACACTAGTTAAAGTATCAAGTAAAGCTTTAGTTCTATCTTTTAATCTACTATAAATTAAATCCATTCTAACATGATCATCTGACAAAAGAGAATACCCTCCTCCCAAAAGATAATATCCAGTCATTACAAACTGTGCCATTTCAATTATCCAAATAAGAGGTATGTTAATAATATTACGTGTTACAAATGATAAAATTAAAATAAACATCATGACAAATACAAGGTACATTGTAGCTCTTCCAGTCTTAAGACTGATATAATCAATAAATTTTATGTAACTTTTAATTATATTTGGCATGTTTTTTGTGATAAAGAATACAGATTAACAAAACATTTTCAAACAAAGAATTATGAAACTTTATAAAAATTATATTGACGGCAAATGGCTAGAAAGTGAATCGAAAGATATTATTCAAGTTGATGATCCAGCTACAGGTAAAATTATAGGAGAAATCTCTTGTGCTAAAAAGAACGAAGTAGACCTTGCGGTATCTGCTGCAAAAGCAGCCTTCAACTCAAGAGTCCTGGTTGATATGCCATTACTTGAAAGAGCTAAACTAATGCACCGTATTGCAGATGAAACTAGAAAAATAGCTGATGAAGGTGGCAAGATGCTTTGCTATGAAAATGGTAAAATGCTTGGTTCAGCTATTAAGGAATTCAATGATGTTGCTGACATGTTTGATTACTATGCCGGCCTTACAGATAAACTAGAGGGAAAAACAATTCCTGTTTCACCAACAGTTTTTGATTATACTGTTTTAGAACCTTTTGGTGTTTCTGCGCACATAGTTCCATGGAACTACCCTATCTCAATGGTTGGTAGATCTCTTGCATGTTCTTTCGCGACAGGAAATTCTACAATTGTAAAAACAGCAGAACTAACTCCTCTATCTGCTACTTTTTTTGCTAAAGCTATAGAAAATGCAGGCGTCCCTAATGGTATAGTTAATATAATTTGTGGTTATGGAAATGAAGCAGGTTCTTATTTAGTATCACATCCTGATGTAAATCACGTGGTCTTTACTGGTTCTGTAGCTACAGGGAAAAAAATATTGCATTCTTGTGCTGATAAAGCAATTCCCGCAGTTATTGAACTTGGTGGAAAGTCAGCTGGTATAGTTTATGAAGATGCAGATCTTGATCAAGTTATAGAAAGTGCACGCCATGGTATATTTGGAGTTGCTGGTCAAATTTGTACAGCTATGTCGCGATTAGTTGTTCATAAATCAGTAAAGAATGAATTAATTGATAAGCTTGTAGATTTGAGTAAATCTCTTAAAGTTGGTCCTGGCTATGAAGAAGGAACTGGATTAACACCAATAATTTCTGAAAAACAACTAGAAAAAGTAGAAGGTTATGCGAGGTCAGGAATTCAACAGGGAGCAGAAGCTGTTCATGGTGGTAAAAGAGCTGACCGTGAAGGCTATTTCATGGAAGCTACTGTTTTAAATAATGCAAAACAAAATATGTCTGTAGCACGAGAAGAAATATTTGGTCCTGTTTTATCTGTTCTTGAATATGAAGATCAAGATGAAGCAATTCATATTGCTAATGATACTGATTTTGGATTAGGTGCAGGAGTCTTTACCAAAGATTTGAAAAAAGCATCATGGACTGCAAGTAAATTAGAGTCAGGTCAAGTTTATGTCAATAAATGGTTCGCCGGTAATCATGCAACTCCGTTTGGAGGGTACAAACAATCTGGTTACAGCAGGGAAAAAGGAGTAGATGCATTGAAATCTTATCTACAAGTTAAAAACGTAGGAATAAGCTTAGATTAATTAAAGCGACTTGGACTAAAAGGTTTAATATTAATATTTGGTATTCTATCATTGCATATTGAATTAATAACTTTTCCAGTTACTGCACCAAGCGTCCAACCTATATGCTGATGACCAAATCCATAAATAATATTTTTATTTTTTTGCGATTGCCCAATAACTGGTAAAGAGTCTGGCATAGTAGGTCTAAATCCCAACCAAGTACTTTTAACTTCATTAAGTTGAGGTAATAATTTTCTAGCCTGATTTTCTATCATTTTTGTTCTTTTTTTATTTTCTGGTTTTGACAAACCTGCTATTTCTACAGTTCCAGCAGCTCTTAAACCTTCAGTCAGCTGTACAAGATAAAAACCACTTTGAGACCATCCTAATGGCCTTTTTATCAATTCATAATTATTAAACAAAACATGATAACCTCTTTCAGTATCTAGTGGAAAATCATCTCCAAATTTTCTTGTTAAATTTTTTGACCATGAACCAGCAGATATAACAACTTTATCAAAACTAAAATTTTCATTTTTATAACTAACTATAACCTTAGATTCATTAGGAATAATGTTTTCAACATTATTTTTTATAAATTTACCTCCATTATTTATAAATGACTCAAAAATTTTTTTACTTACAGCTAATGGATCAGTAGTATGTCGTGAACCTATAAAAAGTTGACCATTAAAAAAAACTGGCGCAAGATTAGGTTCAAGTTCTAGTATCTCATTTTTAGAGAGATTTTTTATCTTTACACCATTTTTTTCTCTTATTTTATTTGTTATTGATGCTTTTAAAAATTCATTTTCATTTTCAAATAAATACAAAGCTTCTTCATTTTTAATATATTTAGAAACATCTACATCTGAAAATATTTCATCATAGCTTGTGCTTGCATTATTAAGTAAATTTCCTAAAGAATTAGATATATATTTAACCTTTTGGGTTGTGCAATTTTGTAAAAACTTCATAACCCAACTTAAGTTTCTAATTGTATATAAAAAATCAACCGCTAAAGGCCCATCACTTCTTAATAACATTGATGGGATATCTCTAAATAAATCTGGTGAGTTAACAGGGATACATGCATAATCAGCAAATGTACAAGCATGTCCATAGCTTGTCATAGAACCTGGTTCATTTTTATCAATTAATGTTACTTTAAAACCAGATTTATTTAAAAAATATGCTGAACATATTCCAATTATCCCAGCACCTACCACAGCAATATGCGGTTTAGTCATTTTAATTTACCTTGATTTAATGCCGCGTAATCGCTCTGATCGTCTTCGTAATAATTCGACTGTAGTTAATAAAAATATAGATAGTGCTACTAAGCAAGTCGCCATACATAAAATAACTGGGCTTATTTCTTGACGAATTCCCGCCCACATTTGTTTTGGAATTGTCAGTTGATCTAAGCTTGCCATAAACATAACTATTACAACTTCATCAAATGAAGTAATGAATGCAAACAAAGCACCTGATATGATGCCAGGTAAAATCAAAGGCATTATTACTTTAAAAAAAGTTCTAACAGGTCTTGCTCCTAAACTTTGTGATGCTTTAACCATATTCATATCAAAGCCAACTAAAGTTGCAGTAACAGTAATTACTACAAAAGGAGTTGCTAATGCTACATGGGCAAGGATAACACCAGTAAATGTGTAAACAAGATTTATTCTAGCATAAAAAAAGAACATCCCAGCAGCAGTAATTATCAAAGGAACTATCATTGGAGAAATAAGTATAGCCATTATTAAACCTTTGTATGGCATATGTGGTCTACTCAGGCCAAGAGCAGCTATAGTACCTAGAGTTGTAGCAATAAATGTTGCTGTTAATCCAATGAAGAAACTATTTACTGTTCCTGTCATCCATTTATGTGAACATGGTACTGTAGAAGAAACTACATCAGCACTACAGTTACCAATCATATTTTGGTACCATCTTAATGACCATGCGTCTGGATCTGGAGGCCATGAAAGCATACCATCAGTAAACACCATAAATGGAGAAACACTAAATGAAATAGGAACAATAGCAATTAAAGGTGCAACTAGAAAAAAGAATACAACACTGCAAAAAAATAAATATGCGTAGTAATAAGTTCTTTGTACAGGTGTTGCGTAACTTGGTAATGCCATATCTATCCTAGTTTAATATTATCTATGCCAACAATTTTATTGTAAAGCCAATAAAAAACAAGCATTACTCCAAGGAGTATAGCTCCGAGAGCTGCACATAAACCCCAATTTAAAGTTGTTTTAAGATGATAGGCTATCCAACTACCTATCAATTTACCATCTTTTCCACCCACCAATTCAGGTGTTATAAAATATCCAATTGCTAATACAAAAACTAACAATCCGCCAGCACTCATTCCAGGTATAGTTTGTGGTAGATATACTTTCCAAAATGCAGTTGCTGGTTTAGCACCTAAGTTTTGTGCTGCTCTCATATGACTTTTTGGTATTACTCTCATCACGCTATATAAAGGAAGTATCATAAAAGGTAATAATATTTGAGTCATAGCAATGAGTGTTCCAGTTTCATTATATACCATTGAAAGTCTTCCATCATCATTAAGAATACCAAGCCATACTAATATTCCATTGATTACACCTTGTTGTTGAAGCATTACAATCCATGCAGTTGTTCTCACAAGTAACGATGTCCAAAAAGGAAGTAACACAAAAATCATGAGAAGATTACTATAACGAAGAGGTAAATTTGCTAAAAGATGCGCAACTGGAAAACCTAATACTAAACAGAAGAAAGTTACATAAACACTAACCTTTAGTGTTTTAATCCAAGTTTGAACATACACCCTTCTATTTTCCTCTTGCCTAATGACATTTTGATCCTGATCATATGTCATATCGATTGCATTATAATAATAAATAGGAGTCTGATTGTTTACCATTTGACCCATAGCATACCAGAACGTTGGGTCTGCCCACTTATCATTAGCAGTTATTAAAAAATCTTTGTAAGAATCAGGAAACTCATTCTTTTTTACTGCTTTTTTAATTGCTCTAGATGTATTTTTTATCAAGCTTTTCCATCCAGATTTAGAATAATTCATTCTTGTTAGGGCTCTTCCAACTTGAATTTTATCTCCGTATGCTAATTCTTCAAATAAAGCTTTATAGACTTCCTCAGGAGGAAGTTCGTCTTTTTCCTTATCCCATTTTTTGAACTCTGCAAATGTATTAGGGAATACAGTATTAATTTGAGTATCATCGACACTCCTTAATAACATATCACCAATTGGCATTACAAAAGTGACAATAATAAATAACAATAAAGGAAAAACTAAAAGAAAAGCTCTTATTTTATTTTTGCGCTCCGCTTTCTTAAGACTTTGCTTTAAAGGTACGCCGTCAGTTGTCAATAGTTCTGCAGTAGAAATAGGAACCTCCAAAAATAAAAAGGCGAGATAAATCTCGCCTTTAAATTAAATTAATTTAGTTACTTTATCAAGCTTAGTTACCCATCCAAGCTGAATAACGCTCGTTAATTTCTGCACCGTTATCAGACCACCATTGTGGATCACTTACGATAGAAACTTTCAAACGCTCAGGCGTGTTAGGCATATGAGGCATAATATCTACACCACCTGGTCCCCAAGGCTCACCCGCTTGGATGATTGGAATACCAGACGCTCTCATAGGTCCATAAGTAATATATTTAGCTTGTTCAGCTTGAGCTTCTGGAGTTGAAGCATGCATCATGAAATCAATAGCTGCATCTCTATTTGGAGCGCCAGCCACTAAACATAAATATTCTTGGTCTAAAACTTGACCTTCCCAAATATATTCAAAATTTTCACCTTCTGCAAGATTAGCAGCACCTACTCGACCATTATAAGCAATAGACATTACAACTTCTCCACTTTTAACTAATTCTAGTGGTTTAGCTCCTGAAGACCAGAATACAATATGATCTTTAATTGTGTCTAATTTTGCAAATGCTCTATCAAGCGCACCAGTTTGGTCTCTTAAAACCGTTGGAACTGCACTTGGTTTTACACCGTCAGCCACCATAGCTTTTTCAACAATACCTGTAGCCCATGTGTGAACTCCTCTTTTACCTGGAAATTTTTCCACATCAAAGAAATCAGCCATGCTAGATGGTTTATCACCAGGGAAAGCATCAGGATCGTAGAATACTACATACGTCCAGAAAATTTGTGGAACACAACAATCCCAACCAGAGTGGTATTCAAGACCATTGTTTTCCATATCTTCTAACATTGACTCACCGTCAGGTCCTGGAGTTGATAAATCAGCAATTTCAGTAGTTATGTCTTCAAACAAACCTTCATCACAACCAGTGATTGCATCACCTGGTAGTGCATCTACTAGGTCCCAAGTAACACTGCCACTTTCAACCTGTGCTCTTACTTCACCAAGACCACCGTTATAGTTCTCAAACTGAATTGAGCTCGGATCTGTGTAAGTATCAGCATATGCTTTTTGTTGACTTTCTGTATAAGCACCACCCCATGATGCAACTGTAACTGCTTTTGCAGAAAAAGATGCAACAGCGAAAGACGCTATTAAGAAAACTTTAAGTAATTTTGACATACGTTTCCTCCTGTTTTAAATTAATTAATCTTAAGATTATATGTCGATATATAAAGTTCTAATAACATGTAGAAAAATTAAAAAAAAGGGCAAAAATACCGCAGAAAATGGTGAGAATTACTAATTTGGGAGATCTAAAGCTCTAATATCGTTGGGATTCCAATTTAATTTAATAGAGTCACCCTCATTATAATCAAAAGAGCCCTCATTAGGCACCTTAACAATAAACTCATTATTACCACAAACATCAAGTCTAACTCTGATATGATCACCTAAATAAATAAGTTCTTCAACCTTTCCAGTGAAAACATTTTCTCCATTTCCCTCAGACCCTAAAGATACCCTTTCTGGTCTAACGGATAGTTGAGTTTTTTCTCCAACTTCGCCAACATTAACTTTTAACGCCTTTACAGTACCAGCACCATTTTCGAGTTCTACAGAACAATAATTATTTTCCATACTTTTTATTGTTCCAGTCATTCTATTATTCTCACCAATAAACTGTGCAACAAAAGAGTTTTCAGGTTTTTCATATAATATATCTGGTGTTGATAATTGTTGAACTAAGCCATCATTAAAAACAGCAATTCTATTTGACATTGTTAGAGCTTCACTTTGATCATGAGTTACATAAACAACAGTAATACCTATTCTGTCATGGATATGTTTAATCTCATATTGCATTTGTTCTCTAAGATTTTTATCTAATGCCCCAAGAGGTTCATCCATTAAGACAAGTCTTGGCTCAAATACTAGTGCTCTAGCAAGTGCAACTCTTTGTTGTTGCCCTCCTGATAGTTGCGCAGGAAAACGCGTTCCAAATTCACCAAGTTCAACCATATCAAGAGCTTTTTGAACTTTTTCTTTTGTTTCTGCTTTCGACATTTTTCTAACTTCAAGTGGAAATGCTAAATTTTCTTGAACTGTCATATGTGGAAAGAGAGCATAATTTTGAAAAACCATACCTATCTCTCTTTCATAAGGAGGAATTTTGCTAATCGGCATTCCATCAAGATAGATTTCTCCATTTGTAGGGGTTTCAAAACCCGCAAGCATCATAAGTGTTGTCGTTTTACCTGAACCTGAAGGGCCGAGCATTGTTACAAATTCACCTTTAGCAATATCTAAATTTAAGTTTTTAACTACTAGAACTTCACCATCATAACTTTTGTCAATTTTCTCAAATTTTACAAAGGTTTTTTCTTTTACTGAATTCATTTATTTGATTACTTTTTAGTTGTTGTAGAGTGAATACCTGTCATAAGAGCAATAGTCAAAAAAAAATTAATATAATATGAATATTTTAGGAATAATATTTGCTTTAGCAGCAGGAGTATTTTTTGGAATTATTGGCCCAGTAACTAAAACTGCCTATAATCTTGGTGCTGGAGTAGGTCTTGCAATTTTCTTACGATATATTGTAGCTTTATTAATTGTGTCGCCACTTATTCCAAGACAGCAAAATTTAATATCTACATATAAAAAAAATTTTATCTATTTTTTTTTAATTACCATTGCTTCTATAATGCTTACAACAGGCTTACTAACATCTGTTACTTACATTAACGTAAGCTTGACTATAATTATATTTTGCACCTACCCTATTATAGTTTTGGCAATTTCTATATTTATAACAAAAGAAAAAATAAAAAATATTATTAAATTTTTATTCTTAACTACTTTTATTGGTTTATTTTTAGCCCTAAGTCCGTCGACTGAGGATTTAAAAATTCAAGGTATAATTTTTGCTTTGATTGCATCATTAGGAGCATCGATAATGATTGTAACCAATCAAACTATGTCAAAAAAAAATATTTCACCTATACAAATCAATATTTTTATTAATTTTTTTAATACAATTTTCTTTTTTATAATATTAAGTTTATTCTATAAAGTAGACACTGATGTAAGTCTTAATGCCTTTTTAATTTTGTTAATTCCATCTTGCTCTTATGCAATCGCACTCTTTCTTCAGTTATTAGCAATACCTAGAATAGGGCAAACTAATACTGCATTATTCTTGTATTTAGAACCAATCACTGGAATATTTGGAGCAGTTTTGATTCTCAATGAAAAATTAACTTCTATCCAATTATTAGGAACTGCCATTGTTTTGATCAGCCTTGCAGCTTCAACTTTTGTAACAAGAAAAAATTAAAAATGATTGATCATAAAGTTAAGCCAGTTTTTTCCAGCTATTTTGTATGCTATTTTTTCGCTAATACCATTTGAAATCATTCCTGATAGAAAACTTGATAAGTCTTCAGGTTTTGAATACCATGATACTGGTTTAGGCCAACTAACGTTTTTATCTTTAGACTCTCCATAATCAATTTTTTTTGTCCATTTTCCATTTCGCATCCACATTACTACACTATCTGGCCAATTGACACATAGATCAGATCCTATACCAATATTATCTTCTCCAATCATATTTACTAACTGTTTAATCATTTCACAAAATTCTTCTAGTTTGCAATCTCCATGATTTTTTAAATGATATGGATATAAGCTTAGGCCTATAAATCCATTTTTATTTGATAATTTTTTCAAAACTTCATCATCTATGTTTCTAATTGATTTATGAAAAAATGCTGGATTAGCATGAGATATTGCTACAGGTTTTGTTGAAAAATTTATTGCGTCTAAACATGTTTTTTTTCCTGCATGACTTAAGTCCACAATCATTCCAAGACGATTCATCTCTTCAATCACCATTTCTCCAAAACGTGATACGCCAGAGTCATTTTTTTCAAAGCATCCACCAGCTAAAGGAGTCTGATTGTTGTATGTCAGTTGCATAAAACGAAGGCCTCGTGAATAAAATTTTTCAACAAAAAATATATCATTTGCTATTGGTGCTGAATTTTGAAAACCATAAATTATTCCAATTTTATTTGATTTTTTAGCTTCAAAAATATCTTCAGATTTTCTAACATGGGTTAAGATATCACTATTAGATTGTATAAGATTGTCCCAATAATCTATTTTTTCAAAAGACTCTTTGGTATCCTCCCAATATACTAGAGTTGCATGAATTGCTGTTAAACCTCCAGCATGAGCCTTTTCAAACAAGTCTCTATTCCAGTTTACATATTCAAGACCATCTATGAGTATATTATCAATATCCATTTTTTTAATTAACTTCTAATAGTGAAAAAGATAATAATCCACTATATATATTCCTAAATGTTACAACAAAACATAATTTCATCAGATATTATGACTCTAGATAAAATGGGGTCCAGATATCCTTCCAGATTAAGCTTTTCTAGAAGTATGCTTAGAAGGTTATTATTTGATAATTGGAAAATTTCAAAATCAACGTTTGATCTAGATGACGACGGTTATGGAACAGTAATTTATGAAATTGTAATAAATAATAATACCTACTCCTTAGTTTGTTTTTCACAACATCTAGATAGTTCAGATAGAAGTGATAGAGTGATCGCAGAAAAATGGGATACCGCCTACTCATTGATCAGTGGAAAATTGAATAATGATGACGTGAGTAGATTAAGAAAAAATGTACCATTACAAGAATCAGGTCGTAATTCGTCAAAAGAATTAATTTTAAGCAGAGCAAATAAAAGTGTTCGTTTATTTGAATATGTCGTAAGTTGTTTATCTAAAGGTACACAACCTGACATAAATGAAATCAATAAAGTTGGTTATCTTTTGCGAACCACAGCTGTTTATGGAAGTGGGAAATTTGGCTTATCAGATTTTACTAACACAAAAGAGACGACTGATTTTAATCAACCTTTTAGAGCAGAAATGCTTGCAGTATACATCATTAGAGAATTTAGCGTTGATTTAGTTGAGCATGTAGCAAGAAAAAAAAATCCTAATAAAGCAGTAAAACTTCAAAATACAATCAAGCAACATCTTGGTATTGGGAATTCAACTGGCTTAGGAATGGCACCTTTTATTATTAAACATCCAAAATTAATCAACAAATGGATGAATCAATACACTAAATCTTTGAATCAAGTAGTAAATAAAAATATAGATCCCATAAAACTTTCTAATTATTCAAAATTACTTGAAAAAGCTCTTATTTATTTAAAAGAAGTGACAACATTTGATGAATATCAAATTAAAAAAAATGCAAAAACTCTTGAAGATTTAAAAAAATTTATCAATCATATTAAAAATTTCAAAAATAAAAAATATAATTATGTACATTGGATAGATTTAATAAATTATACAAGTAAAAATCTAAATGATGATACTCAGGAGATTGCTAGAGTTCAGCTTTTGGAATTATATCCTGAAGATTCTGAAGTTTTTGCTGAAGACATGTCAGATACTGAATTAATGGAAATTAATGAGACGCAAACATTAAAAGAATTAAAAAGTGAGATTGAAAATAATTATAGTTGGGCCTTAAAAGTTGATTTTGCAAAAAAAGATAATAATTTTTTGTTTTGGTATATTTCTGCTGCAAAACTTGAGCCAAGATTAGGGGAAAGATATAATGAAGATGGCAGTGAGTTAGAGCAAAATCTTGGTGTTGCAAAAATGGTTAATAATTTATATGCAAAATTACAAAAAGAAAATCTTGATTTGTCTGTTGCAGAATATTTATTATTCAATCCAAAATTTAGAGGAATTATAAGAAGAATTCAATCTCTTACAAAATATCCTTTTGCAGAAGTTAAAGACAATATTCTTGGGAAAAATACTATGCCGATAAACATGCTAAGATTTAAATTATCTTTTTTTGGGGCTAACAGGTATGATCCAAAATCAGATAGATGGCTGCGTGTGAGTTTTTTTTCAGGAGCGCCTTTTCTATCAGATTTAAATAATGAAAACGTTGATAGTTGGGGTTTTGCTACAATGAATTCATATAATTAATTTGTGAGTTACTCTTACTATGAAGTATATACAAATGCTCAAAGAGCATTTTCCAGTCTAGGTTTTCCATATGGTGCTGATGAAGATGCTGCGTATATAATAACATGGTTTGAATTATATAATCTTAAAGGCATAGATTTATTTTGTTCATTCATTGCAACAAATGATAAGGAATATAACTATAAAATAGATTTATTTAAAAATGATAGAATTATTGATTTAAATAATAAATCTAATTTAATTACAGGTCCTGGAGTCATTGATTATATTGTATCTAAATTTAATACAAACAATGTAGATGAATTTAATTTAATCAACTGTTATGATCCAATATTTCTCATTCCACTACTTAGTAGATATATAAAAAAAAATATTTATGGAAAAATAATAAATGATAATGAAATTCTTTGTTTGGTAAATAAAGAAAATATTTCAATAAATAAAATATTATTTGAAAAAAAAATAAATAATTCTATTAAAATTATTTTATCGAATACACCCAACAAAAATAAAAAATTAGGTATAGATATTAATTTAATAGACTCTAAAAAATATTTATCTTTGGGATTAAGTCCAAATCAAAATAATTGGGATAAAATGTCAGAACTTGCTTTTAAATCTTATGTACCTGAATCTGAGGAATCTAGATCTAAAGGTGCCGGTGGAGGAGATGCTAATGATTAATTTATTTTACTATGTGCAAATCTCTTGGAAAATTACAAAATAATTCACAACCATCTTGTGTAACTCTGATACTCTCACTTAGTTCTAACCCCCAAGTATCCATCCACATTCCGCACATTAGATGATAAGTTACATTAGGCTCTAAAACTGTCATTTCGTTTTTTCGAATACTTAATGTATGCTCTCCCCAGTCTGGTGGATAACCAAGACCAATTGAATAACCAGCTCTTGATTCTTTTTCAACACCATGCTTTTCTAAAACTTCCCAAAATGCAATGGCCACATCATGACATGTATTACCTGGTTTAGTTGCTTCTATAGCTCTTTCAATTCCCTCATTGGTAATTTTCAAAGTATCTGCAAGTTTTTTATCAGGTTCACCTATGTATACTGTTCTTGATAAAGCACAGTGATATCTATGTTTTACTCCTCCCAATTCTATAATAGTACCTTCATTATTATTGAATTTTTTATCTGTTGGTGTCAAATGAGATGCAGAAGCAGACTTGCCACTTGCTAAAATTATATTTAAGCCTCCATACTCACCACCTATACCAATTTCTTGGTTACCACCTAGAAGTGTATTTTGAATTTTACCTGCAACAGTACTTTGTCTAACATCTGGCTTTATTTCATCAAAGGCTGTTTTCATACCAGCTTCAACTAATTTTGCACCTTCTTTCATATATGAAATTTCTGTATCTGATTTTACATACCTTATCCAATTTACTAATAAATGAGCATTTTTAAATTTTGCATTAGAACATTGTGTTAACAAACGATTATGAATTTCAGCTGTGTAATAATAACTATCCATTTCGACACCGATATTTTTATTACTCCAATTATTTTCTTTAATAAAATCAGCAACAAAATCATAAGGATGTTTTGGAGGGGCTTGAATTAAATGTTCAGGGTAACCAAGTATATTATCATGATTAAGATAAGTTGTTATCATTGCACCTTTTGAGTCTTGTTTTCTTCCAAACCAAATGGGTTCATCTTTATCAAGAGAAACAATCACACCTTGAGGAACATAAAAAGACCAGCCATCATAACCTGTTAAATAATTCATATTAGATGGATCAGTTAGGATAATTATATCCATATTTTTTTCATCCATTACATTTTTAACTTTTGATAATCTTGATAAGTATTCTGTTTTAGAAAAAATCATATCTACTGGTTTAATATGGAAAAAGAATAATGTCTATTAGGTTTAATTATCTTTTATTTCGTATCCAAATTGAGATGCTGACTCAAGTAAAATTTCCCAAATAGACAAAGCAAAGCCCCTAGGTATAAAAAGTTTAAATTCATTATTATTATGCTTAAATAATTTTACACTAACATGATGAATTGCGGAACTTGCTGATGAATTAATTGGAAAATTATCTAAACGCAGATCAAGTGGTAAATGTCTGTTTAGTAAAATTTCACTTTTTTCACCGTTAATCATAATTGATGTAAAGGCGTGAGATAGCTCAAGTGATGTTCCTATTTTTTCAGGCAAGTCAATGGTGCTACCTATTAGCCACCATTTTGAAGGCTCCATTCTCCATAGTGAATTTTTTTTAAAAATTTCTCCTCGATTAAAATCGATATTTTGTTTAACACCTAACTCATCAGAAAATAATTTTTCTACATTAGATATTTCATCAGGCCAGGCCGCAATTTGCTGAATTAAAAGATTATGATTTTCAGAAAATACAATTTCAATTTTGTCTTCAAATGGATATTTTCCAATTTTAAAATTTTCTTTTATTGCTGAGTTTCTATTAAGCATACATTCTCTTGCCTTCAGGATCTATCATATGGGGTGATACAACCTTTATTTCCATTTGTTTATTTCGCACAGGATCAGCACCAACTAATGTTACATCTTTCCAACTATCAAGACCGCCATTGACATACCCAATACCAATCCAATGTCCTAATTCTGGAGAATGAGTAACTGATGTGATACGACCTATGCCTTGACCTTGAATATTATTTTTTTCACAAACAATTGTTCCAGCATTAAAAGTTTCTTTTTCATTAATAGGAAAAAACCCAACTAGCATTTCTCTATCATCTGCATTAAGAACCCCCCTTTTACGCATAGCACTTCCAATATAAGATTTTTTTGTTGATGCCATTTTCCCTAATCCAGCATCATCAATCGTTACTCTTCCATCAAGCTCAGCTGCAGTTACATGACCTTTTTCAACTCTTAATGCCCCCAGTGCTTCTAGACCATATAAACAACCATCATATTTTTTGGCACTTTCCCATAATATATCCATCATTCCATGAGCATAATCTGACTCAATATACATTTCATAAGCAAGTTCACCTGAAAAGCTTATTCTTACAACTCGGCAAGGAGTGCCATCCTTCAGTTTAGTTTGTAAGACTCCCATGAAAGGTAAATTTTGGTTAGAAATTTCATTTGAATCCAAAACACATTCACTCAATACATCTCTTGATTTAGGACCAGCGATTGCTGCGCCTGCCCATTGTTCCGAAACACTTGTTAAATTAACTTTTAAATCAGTCCATCTTGTTTGAAGTAGCTCCTCAAGCCATGACATTACTTTTGCTGCTGCAGCAGTTGATGTTGTCATAAAATATTCATTCTCTCCAAGTCTCCATGAGGTTCCATCATCCATTACCATTCCATCATCGCGTAACATAATTCCATAACGCGCCTTCCCTATAGGAAGTTTAGCAAAAGGGTTTGTATATATACGATTTACTAATTCAGTTGCATCAGGTCCTTGAATAGCAATTTTACCAAGCGATGTTACGTCACAAATACCAACCGTTTTTCTAACAATTGTTGTTTCTCTAATATATGAGTCACTTAATGTTTCATTTTTTTTAGGATAGTACCAAGGTCTTTGGTATAAACCAACTTCAATCATTTTTGCACCGTGGTCAATATTCCATTGATGCATCGGTGTTACTCTTAAAGGTCTAAAATGTTTTCCAACATTTCTTCCAGTCAAAGCACCTATTGGTACTGGAGTGTAAGGGGGTCTAAAAACTGTTGTTCCAACTTCTGGTATAGTTTTATCTAATTGTTCTGCCATTAATGAAAGACCAATTATATTACCCATCTTTCCTTGATCATTCGCCATTCCTAAAGTTGTATAACGTTTTAGGTGCTCAACAGAAATAAAACCTTCTCTATGCGCTAATCTCACATCTTCAGCAGTTACATCATGCTGAAAATCAACAAAACTTTTAGATGGAAATTTATTTGATTTAACTTCAAAAAGAGTATCTATAGGATTTAACCAGCCACCAACTGAAGGAAAAGAAATTTCTTTTTTGTGAAAGCCAAGAGTATTCATTGCTTCATTAGCTCCAACTAGACCAGATTCTATACAATCATTTTTATTCCAGATACCATTTGCTGAACCTACCACTGTAATATTTTCTTTAATATCACCTGGAACGAAGCATAGATTTTCTTGATTCCATATAGGTTTTATTCCTCGATGAGAGACTAAGTTGACGATTGGTGACCAACCTCCAGAAATTAGAACCTGATCACAAATAATTGTATTTTTATTATTTTTATCTGTTGCTTTACAAACATCCAAACCTTCAATTTTTTTTCTTCCATTAATGCTAAAAGGTAAAGTATTTAAATGAACATCTATTTCTTTAGGTAAATCAAGATTAACATTTTTTCTTGAGTCCAAAATAGTAACTTTTGATCCAGCTTCTTGAAGTTCTAGAGCTGTTTGATAAACAGAGTCATTATTTGTTGTAATAACAATATTATTACCAGTCAGAATACCATATCTATTTAAGTAATGCCTGGAAGCATTTACTGTCATAACGCCAGGTATATCATTGTTATTAAAAGCTACATGACGCTCTAAAGCTCCACTTGCCAAAATTATGTGCTTTGCTCTAATCGTCCAGAAACGTTGACGTGGTAATTTACTATTTGGATTAGGTATATGATCTGTTACTCTTTCTAAAGCTCCAACTACATTGTTGTCATAGACGCCAAATGCGGTTGTTCTAGACATCACTCTTATACCGCTACTCTCTAGTTGATTATGTAAAAGGCTCGCATCAAATTCTGCTTCAGATAAGTTATTTCCTCCTAGTATTGAATCTTGTTCAATCAAGATAACATCCAATTTCTTTTTCGCTACTTCTTGAGCAGCTGCAATACCTGCAGGACCTGATCCAACAACAAGCACATCGCAAAAATCATTAGCGTGTTCATAATTATCTGGATCAGGCTCTCTTGAAGCTTTGCCCATACCAGCAGCTTTTCGAATAATTTTTTCAAAAATCATCCAGATACCAGTTCCCTTTCCCCACTCAAAAGGAGGTAAACCCATAAATGTTTTATAATAAAAACCAGCTGCGAAAAAACGACTGAGGTAATTATTAATACCTCCAAAATCATAATTTACATTTGGAAAAGCATTTTGTCCTTTGGCAATTAATCCAGAATATAGCTCCTGAGTTGTAGCACGAACGTTGGGATCTGCTTTACTTCCTGATCCAATAGTTACAAGAGCACCTGATTCTTCAACTCCACAAGACATAACACCCCTTGGTCGATGATATTTAAAACTTCTCCCAACTATCTTAATGTTATTTGCTAAAAGTGCGGAAGCTAGAGAGTCTCCTTCATACCCAAAATACTCTTTATTATCCCAAGTAAACCCCAGAACTTTATCTCTATTTATTTTACCATACTTTTCTTTTCTTACAGATGTCATGACTTATTTTTTGTAATTTTTTCAATTTGTGGATGACATGCTTTAACACTTTTAATTTCATGCGTAATTGTAGATCTCTCTACCTCTAACCAAAGTCTGCAACCATTTGTGTGATGCCAAGTTTCTTTTTGCATTCCTCTTATATTTTCACGAAAAAAAATAGCCTTTGTCCATTCTGACTCAGGTGCATCAAGTGCTGGATATTTAATAGACGCATCACCCCCATAAGTAAACTCACTATGATCTCTCTCACCACAATATGGACATTTAATTCTTATCATATCAACCGTGCAATTTTGGATCGGGACCAGCACCCCGTTCATCAATGTTAATTCCTTTTTCAAATCTCTCTAAGTTATGATTTTGAACATGTTTATGAGGTTGTTCATTGGCAATTAAATCTGCAAAATACCAACCTGAAGCAGGGCTTGCTTTGAAGCCTCCATAATTCCATCCAGCATTTAGGTATAAATTTGATAGAGGGGTTTTACATATGAAAAAAGACCCGTCCATAGACATATCCATGACACCAGCCCAGTGACGTAAAAGCCGAATTCTACCCAAGCATGGCATTATAGCCATAGCCGCTTCCGCAGTATCTTGTACCATTGGTAAATTTCCTCTTTGAGCATACGACTTATACCAATCTAAATCTCCACCAAAAACCATACTACCTTTATCAGATTGAGAAATATAAAAATGAGCTCCTCCAACACCATACACAACTACATGATCTAAAAGAGGTTTAACAGCTTCTGTTACGAATGCTTGAAGCTTGTGAGATTCTATAGGTAAATTTCCAAGGCCAGCCATTTGCCACAAAACAGAAGTATGTCCTGCAACAGCAAATCCCACTTTTTTAGCTTTAAGAGTTCCTCTTGATGTTTCTAAACTTTCAATATTATTTTGCGATCTCTTAACACCAGTTACCTCACAATTTTGCAATATATCTACTCCTAAACTATCAGCAGCTCTTGCATATCCCCATACTGCTGAATCATGTCTGGCATTACCCGCTCTCCTCTGAACTGCAGCACCCATAATTGGAAATCTTGCATCATTATAATTTAAATGAGGAATATTTTTTTTTAGAGTATCTAAGTCCCACAATTCAGCATCAGTGCCGTGCAAACGCATAATATTATATCTTCTAGCTGCCCCATCTTTTGCTCCAGGGCTATGATAAAGTGAGACATGCGCTCTTTGACTAAACATAACATTATAATTTAAATCGTGACTCAAATTCTCCCATAGTTTTAATGAATGTTCATAAAATTCATGATTACCAGGCAACATATAATTTGAGCGAACTATAGTTGTGTTCCGTCCAGCGTTTCCACCACCTATCCATCCTTTTTCTAAAACTGCTATATTTTTTTTATTATGATTTTTTGCTAAATAATAAGCTGTAGCTAAGCCGTGTAAGCCTCCTCCTATTATTATTATGTCATATTCTTTTTTTGGCTCTGGATCACGCCACTGTCGGTCCCAGTTTTTTTGACCAGTAAAACCATTTTTAAATACATTCCATGCATTAAAACGAGTCATAAAATTCCTATATCCTCAAATATTTTGAGCAAAATAAAAAGTTTCTGATTTTGAAACAATTTAAAATAAACTTATATCTTTAGCCATTTAATCCTAATTGTAAATGCGCTATATGTAGACAGATTATCCCATACTTACTAAAAGGAAAATTATGACAACTACGGATCTATCTCTTGAAGAAATATATAGCCTAGCCTTAAAAACACTTAAATTTAATGGTTGTGATGAACTCAATGCAAAAGCTGTTGCTCATACAGTAACAAATGCTGAGAGAGATGGAAGCATATCACATGGCCTTTTTAGAATTCCTGGGTATATTGCAGCATTAAAAAGTAAAAAAGTTAAAGGTGATGCTAGACCAAAAAATAATTTTTTAACGCAAAACGCAATAAGAGTTGAGGGCGATTATGGGTTTGCTCCTACAGCAATTGAAGTAGGTATTCCTGCATTAATAGAAGTAACTAGACAGCATGGTGTGGGTGTTCTAACTATTACCAACACGCATCACTTTGCTGCATTGTGGCATGAGACTGAAGCTTTAGCAGAAAATGAATTAATTGGAATAGCATGCACAGCCTACAAACCAAGTGTTGCGCCTGCTGGAGCAAAAAAACCTTTATTTGGAACTAATCCAATTTCATTTGCATGGCCCAGAAAGAATAATACCCCTGTAGTTTATGACATGGCAACTTCAACAATGGCAATGGGTGAAGTGCAAGTAGCAGCTAGGGATGGTCATAAAGTTCCTTATGGAACAGGGCTAAATAAAGATGGTGAAAAAACAGATAACCCATCTGAAATTGCTAATGGCGGTGTTTTATTAACTTTTGGTGATTATAAAGGGTCAGCTATTGCTATGATGATAGAGTTATTAGCTGCAGGATTAGTTGGCGACTTATTCAGTTTTGAAGCAAAAGATGAAGATAATAATGATGGTGGACCAGCAAGAGGTGGGGAATTTATTATGGCTTTATCTCCTCAATTAATTTCTGGTGATAACTGGAATGAACATGCTGAAAAATTTTTTGATCAAATGAAATCGCTTGAAGGTGTTAGGCTACCAGGAGAAAGAAGGCATAAAAATAGATTAGATAGTGGTCCGCGAAATATAAATAAAGAACTAGTTGATAAAATAAAATCTTTATCAGATTAAAAATTTAAACAATTTAACTTTCTAATTTCTTGGCCATGTATCATTTAGTTGATAACCTTCAGGGAAAGGGTCATCATCAGAAATATACATTTCTTGTTCACCAGTTATAAAAGCCGATCCTTTAATGGAAGGAATAATCATTTTTTTATTTTCCTCCATGTACTCTTTTGCAATATATGATTCAAAAGTAGAGCCAATAATAGATCTTGAGATAAATTTTTCATTTATATGAATTTCATTTTTTTCATGCATGAGGGCCAACCTAGCAGAGGTACCTGTACCACATGGAGATCTGTCCAATTTTCCAGGTCTAATACAAACAGTATTCAAACCTTCTTTTTGTCTTAGATTATTTATTTTTATAGGTTCAATAAATTGGCAAAAAGAAATGAAATTTAGATCAGGTAAGTTTGGATGTTGAAAGCCCAAGTGATAATTTGCTTCCTTTACAATTTCTTTAGAAATTTCAACAAATTTTTTAGCATTCTCAGGTTTAATACTTAAATCAAAATCTTGTGCATTACAGATAACAAAACTATCACCACCAAAAACTGTGCTAACAATTATTTCCCCAAATGAAGATGTTTGAAGTTTCACATCTACTTTATCAACAAATGATGGTATATTGTGAATTTCAACAAAGGTTACTTTTTTATTTTCAACAAATGCTTTTATTGGAATAATACCACCTGGTGCTTCAAGTAAAAATTCTGTTGTTGGCTCTTTTATATCTATAATACCTTTTTCAAGCAGAACAGTAGCTACACAAATACTATTTGAACCACTCATTGGAGGATTATCTTCAGGCTCCATTATTATAAAAGCTGCTTTTGCATTTTTGTTTGTTGGTGGAACCAATAAATTATAATGCTTAAACACCCCTCCTCTAGGCTCATTAAGTAAAAATTTTCTTAGTTTTTTGTTATCAAATAAATATTTTGATTGTTCTAATATAGTATTGCCTTTTAAATTTATTTTTCCAGATACAATCACATCACCTATTTCACCACAACAATGTGCGTTGTAGAGTTTAATTTTTTCCATTAGTTGATTATTAAATCTTCAATAGCTTTCGAGTGATGTGTAATTTGTTCATATCCATCTTCTGTAATAATAAAACTATCACCCACTTGGCCTCTAAAATCTTTTGCACTACTCCCACCATCGACTGCAAAAACCATACCTGGTTTTAGAACTGTTTTGTTGCCTACTACAAGTTGAGGTTCTTCTAAAAAACTAAAACCCGTTCCTCTTCCACATCTAAAAGTAGGGTAAGGGTAACCCTCAGATTGTATAGTCTCTGCATAAGCTGCATGAACCTCTTCAGCAGTTACGCCAGGGCGAAGTACTTCTAAAGCAGCTTGTTGTGATTTTACTGCGACTTCAAAAGCTTTTATTTGATTTTTATCTTTTACTTCTTCAACCCAAAAAATACGATCAAAGCCTAATTTAAATCTATGAAAATTTGCAGATCCACAATAACAAACAAATATAGGGTCACCTTTTTTTACTAATTTTGTTGAAGCACGATGATGTGTTTTGGGTAAATCCTTTCCTGAGGAAATAGCTGATAAAAAATGAATGTTTGGAGACATATTAATGCTTTTAGGGTAATGGTCTTGTAATAACTGTGCTGCTTTTCTTGTCCCTGCTTGAGATTGAGCTATAGCAATCTCATATTCTGGTACATTATGCCCAATAACAGATTTTGCGCCTTCCATCATTGCCATTGCTACTTCACCAGTATGTCTAGCTATTTTTAATTCTTCATCTGATTTAATCATACGAATTTCACTTACAATCGGTGTAATATTTTCAAGAGGTTTACCATTCATTAATTCATTTAAATAATTGTTTACAGTTGCATTTATTTTATATTTTTCACAAAATATTTTATTATGTTTATTTATAATTTTTGGTAAAAATTCTCTCCACTCATCACCAATACCATCATTCCAAGTTTCTATTTTATTTACAGGCGTATCTTCTGGAACTAAAAGAACATCTAATAAAGGCGTGATCAAGGTACTTTCACCATCTTTTGAAACTAGAAGGATTGTAGGACGATTAAAATCCATATGAAGAAAGTCATGGTATCCGGTAAAGTAGTATAAGCTGTCATCATCAGTAATAACAGCCAAATCAATGTTACTCTCTTTCATTCTTTCTACTAATTTATTTAAATTATTTTTAAACATGTTAATATTTCCCTTTCAAAATTTTATGACTTTAATTGCTGTTCTGCTAACTCAACCCAATATGAAGACCCTTTAACTAATAATTCATCGTTAAAATCATAGTCGGCTGAGTGTAAAGGTCTCCCATGTGACCCAGACATGCCATTACCCATCAATACAAAACATCCAGGCGTTGATTTTGACATAATAGAAAAATCTTCTGAGAAAGACCTAGGCTCAATATCACTATTGCATTTATCCGGTCCTAATAAAGAGATTGCAGCTTTTGTTGCTGATTTAGCTTGTTCGGGTTGATTGAAAGTCATGGGACAAGTAGTTTCATATTTAACTTCATAGGAAACACCATGTGCATCACAAATTCCTTTAACTAGTTGGCGCATGCTTTGCTCAATAATTGTATTAGTTTTTTCAGAAAATGCCCTTGCATCTCCTTTTATTAAACCATTGCCAGGGAGTACATTTTTTTTTCCATCAGTAATAAATTCAGTAACAGATACAACTCCTGCTTCTACAGGATCTAATTTACGGGAAACTATAGTTTGTAAGGCTGTAATTATTTGACTACCAATCGTTATTGTATCTTTGCTCATATGGGGTAAAGCTGCATGACCTCCCTTACCCTCAATTGATATTTCAAATAAATTTTCACTAGTGGTAATACCTCCTTTTCTAGTACCAAATGTACCAGTTTCCATGCCAGGAATGTTATGCATGCCATAAACTTCATCAATTGAAAATTTTGTAAATAAACCTTCTTCAATCATCGTTTTTGCACCAAAAGTATTTTCTTCATCAGGTTGAAAGATAAAATATATAGTACCATCAAAGTTACCATGTTCTGCTAAATATTTTGCTGCACCTAATAGCATTGTCATATGTCCATCATGGCCACATGCGTGCATTCTATTATCTATTATCGATTTATAAGAAAAAGTATTTATCTCTTTAATTGGTAAAGCATCCATATCAGCTCTGATACCAATACTTTTATTACTGCTTCCTTTTTTTAAAACTCCCACTACACCAGTTTTAGCAATCCCTTGATGGACATCTATTCCAAAATCTTTCAACAAATTAGCTACTTTATTTGAGGCATATTCTTCTTCAAAACTTGTTTGAGGATTCATGTGTAAATCATGTCTCCATTCAACTAATTGATTATGTAGTTGTTTAGTTTTCATTTAATTAAAGAGAATTAAACTCTTTAATTTTTTCATCAAGTGAAATCATATCTTTGTAGTGCTTATCCCAGAAAGATTGATTTCTTCTATTTTCAAATTCTTCTAAGCTAGTTCCTTGTTGTTCAACCCATGTATAATAGCCTAAGTTAAAAATTCTTTCTTTATCAATTTGACTCAACTCTAAAGTATGATCAACAGAAATAGCATCAAAATTTTTGGCAAATATTTCAGCACAAGTTATTTGATCATAAATTTTACTAAACTGTTTTTTTGTTTTTGCTAATTCTGTTTCATATAAATCAGCTCCATCTGTTGCTACAGTGATGATTGCATCGTCCTTTGTTAGTTTCATTTTTTTGGCAAGTTTAATAGAAGCAATAATATTTGCTATAGAAGAAAATCCAAATTCTGGCAGTCTCCCAACAAACTCTGAATTTAATCCTCTTCTATTAGTTAAATATTCTCTTCCTTCATCTGAATTAAATAATAAATTAAGATTATTTGTCGCCTCATCTGATACGCCTACTACATAATCTGAATTCATTACATTATGAATCAATGGTACGTGCTTATCTCCAATTCCTTGGATATTATGTTCACCATAACCATTATACAAAAGAGTTGGACATTCAGTTGCCTCAACAACTGCAATTTGTGCATTAAGATTTTCCTTTAAGTAATCTCCTGCGGCTAATGTTCCACTGGAACCAGAGGCCGAAACATAAAACCTAGCTTTAAGAGTAGAGTCAGCCTTAACTTTTAAAAAAGATTTTTCAAAAGAGGATCCTGTAATGGCTCTATGAGTTGCATAATTATAATATTCATCAAATTGATTAATAATATCATTATTTTTATCCTTTTCTAATTCATTACAAGCATCATATATTTCTTTTACGTTACTTTCTGTGCCAGTAGTTTTAATAATATCATTTTTATCTTCTACCCATTTTTCAAGCCAATTAAATCTTTCCTTACTCATACCTTCAGGTAGAATGGCAACACTTTTGAAACCTAATATTTTAGAAATAGCAACACCTCCTCTACAATAATTTCCAGTTGATGGCCAAACTGCTTTATGCTTTGTGTAATCGAAAGTACCATTTAAAATTCTAGGAAGCAGGCAACCATACGCTGCTAAAACTTTATGAGCAGTAATCAATGGAAAATAACGACCAAGATTAACAATAATTTTTGCTTCAACTCCTGTAAACTCACTTGGCAATACAATATGCTCTGGCACATCTAAAAATTGACTATGATCTCTTTTGTTAAACCAGTGTACCCTAAATAAATTTGCTGGATCCATTGCATCTTTATCTAGTTTTAAAACTTTATTCTTTATTGCATCACTTATTAAATGTGGGTTTCGCAATTCAGATATTGTTGGAAGAACAACGCCTTTTTCCTTGAAATATTTTGCAGTTTTTTCAACAATATTACTTTGCATTTTTATATCTTTCTTTGCTTAAAGCGTTTTTCTAACTTCATTGCTAAAATTGCTGAAGGAATGGATACTATTAAGAAAAATACTCCAACTAAAGTCATTGGTTCTAAATATTTGTAATGACTATTACTATATTGGTCTGCAGCTCTAAATAATTCCACAACTGTTATTGCAGCTAATAAAGGTGTTTCTTTAAACATTGTTATAAGATAGTTTGCAAGAGGTGGAATCATAGGTGGTATAGCCTGTGGTAAAATTACATTTTTCCAAGTCTCATATTGATTATAGTTTAATGATTTTGCAGCCTCCCATTGACCTTTGGGAACATTGTCAATTCCAGCTCTAAAAACTTCTGCTGTATAGGTGCTAAAATGAATTCCGAGGACTAAAACTCCACATGTAAAAGCTTCAAAAAAAATACCATAATCAGGTAAAACATAAAATACAATATATAGCTGAACTAATATTGGAGTTCTTCTAATAAATTCTGTAGTCCAGTATAAAACAATTCTCACAAGCTTACTTTTGGACATTTTTAAAATAGCTATTCCAAGTCCTAAAACATAAGCTAATAAAGACGCAACTATTGTTGCTTGAACAGTTACTACAACTCCTTTTGCTAATTGTGGTAATACATCAAAAGCTACTTCCCAACTCCAATACATCTCTAATTTTCTCCAGCAATCATAATATTTCTTCCCCTAGAAAATTTTTTAGCAATTATATCGACAATTTTTACTAAAACCGAAGCGATGATAAAATAAATAACTAATATTACTAAGAAGGGCTCTAAGGTTAAAGCAGTTTGAACTCTAATTATGTGTGCCATAAATGTTAAGTCTGAAATAGTTATAAGAGATGCTACTGCAGTTAATTTTAAAAGTTCAATTAATAAATTTCCAAACGTAGGAATCATAACAGGAATTGCCTGAGGTATAATAACGTGCCTATACCTTTTGTAAGGAGAATAATTTAGTGCCAATGAAGCCTCATGTTGTTCTTTTCCAACAGCTAATACACCACCTCTAACTACCTCTGATCCATATGCTCCAAGATTACAACCAATTGCAATAACACCAGCTGTTAAAGCATCAAAATAAATTCCCCACATCGGTAAGACAAAATAAATAAAAAACATTTGAACAAGGGCAGAGCTACCTCGAAAAAATTCTAAATAAATTATTGCTAAAACTCTGACAATTTTAAATTTTGAGATTCTAGATAGACCCACAACAAAAGAAATCGCGAGCGCTAGTATAGCACTTAAAACTGTTAAAATAATTGTCGTAATTGTGCCGTCAATTAGAATTGGATAAAATGCTATAACTTCTTTCATAAAAAAAATTTGCCCTGTAATAATACAGGGCAAAATAATTTAAAGTTTAATTTATTTTCCGTCTGGACATCTTGTCAGATATGACTCACCAGCAGTAGCTTCTGCTGAAAAACCATATGGTTCAATAATAGCCGCAAACTCTCCAGTAGCTTTAAGTTTTGCTAATGCCATATTATATTCTGCTCTGAACTCTTTATCATCCATGTTGAATGCTGCACCAGCACATCCAATTGGAACTCCAGTAATAGGCATAACTAATTCTAGGTTAGGATCATTTGTTTTATTTAACAAATCTTGAGTGCCTAGACCAGAAAGAGCAAATACATCCACTCTACCTTGTTGAAGCATTTTGATTCCACTTGGAGGTGTATCAAAATAAACTATCTGATCAGCTGAAACGCCTCTTTCTAAAGCATATTTTTCTTCAGCACATCCAGCACAAGTAACCATTTTTAAATCAGGTTGTCTTGCTATATCCTCATATGTTAGCAGGTTATTTGGATTACCAACAGGAACTGCAAATGCTTCAGCACCACATAAATCAGGTTCTGAATAAATAATAGACTCACATCTATCAGGTTTAATATAAAGTCCTGATGTAGCCATATCCACTCTTCGTGCTTGAAGCGCAGGTATCATAGCACCATACATAATAACTTCAGCTTTTAAATCAGGTACACCTAACATGTTTAAAACAGCACGAGCTACATCTGGAGCAGCACCTGTTACATAACCATCAGTTTTGATATCACTATATGGCGGTTCATTTGCAACAGCTACAGTTGCATATCCTTGTTTTTTTAGTCTTTTTAAAGTATCAGATTCTGCAAATGAAGTTTTTGCTGAACCAAGTAAAATTGCAAAACTAATTAAAAATAAAGCTAGTTTTTTCATTTTATCCTCCTCGTATTTGATTAAATATAAAAAAACTTAATCAGACATTGATAATAAATACAACCTTTAAAGAATAAAAGAATTCTTAAACTATATAAATTTTCTTAAAAAAGACTTAGTTCTCTCTTCTTTTGGATTTGAAAATAAATCCTTAGGAGAGCCTGACTCTACAATCTGACCAGCATCAAAAAATAGGACTCTATCAGCAAAATCTTGAGCAAAATTCATCTCATGTGTGACTGTTAACATAGTTGTATCCGAGTCTGCAGCTAATTTTCTTAAAACTGCCAACACTTCATCTACTAGCTCAGGATCTAATGCAGATGTTACTTCATCAAATAACATTATTTTAGGATCCATCGCTAAAGCCCTTGCAATTGCAACTCTTTGTTGCTGACCACCCGATAACTGATGAGGATAATGATCGATTTTATCACTTAATCCAATCATGTTAAATAGATCTTCTGCTTTTTCTTTTGCTTCACTTTCATTTTTCTTTTTAACTAAAATTTGAGGTTGCTTAACATTTTCTATAGCTGTTAAGTGAGGGAATAAATTGAATTGTTGAAAAACCATCCCAATCTGATCACGCATTTTTTGTAAATGTTTATCAGTTGCGGGAACTACTTTATCATTAATTTTTTCATGCCATAAATACTCATTATTAACGGATACAAAACCGCTATCTATTGTCTCCAATGTCATTAAAATTCTTAAGATTGTCGTTTTGCCAGAACCACTTGGACCAATCAGAGCTAATTTTTCACCATCTTTTACTTCTAAATTTAATTGGTCTAGCACTTTCAGATCACCAAAAGATTTGGA
Source organism: uncultured Alphaproteobacteria bacterium (assembly GCA_902596365.1). Classification (GTDB taxonomy): domain Bacteria; phylum Pseudomonadota; class Alphaproteobacteria; order HIMB59; genus CACPNW01. Next base: position 34,746 of record CACJTT010000001.1, on the reverse strand, counting down.
AACCTTATCAAATGTAATAATATTATTCATAAAATAAGTTTTGTAAGTAATAATAGACTAAGATCAAGTATTTTCTTTAAAACTTAAACTATTAAAAATCATAACATCAGCAATTTCTTCTTTGCTTGCTTTTTTAATTTCTATTAAAGTTGTATGAGAGGTAGGACCTTGACCAAGAGATGAAGTTCCAACATCATTTGTTAGAACATTGGGATTTCCGTGTACTTCTGTATTCAAATTGTAATTAGGGTCAAACCAAGCTCCAGTAGACAAAACTACTACCCCTGGCATAACATCTTCAGATAGAATAGCTCCTGCCAAAACCTTTCCTCTATCATTATAAAGCATAACTATATCATCATCTTTAATTGATCGTTTATTTGCATCCAATGAATTAATTAATACAGGCTCCCTATCTTTGATTTTACTTTTTCTACTATCCGAAGCATTATCAAGTTGACCATGTAAACGATGAGTTGGTTGGTTCGATATCAGATGAAGAGTATACTTATTTATTTTTCCTAACCACTCATACGGCTCAAACCAACTTGGATGAGATAAGCAATCTTTTAATTGAAAGCTTTCAATAGTATCGGAAGAAATTTCAATTTTGCCAGAAGGGGTCTTTAATGGAAAGTTTTCTGGATCATTTCTAAAATTTTCAAACATAATTTTCTTTTTATCTGGACAGGGAACTTCATAAAATCCATTTTCCCAAAATTTCTTAAAATCAGGTAAATTTATTTTAAAATCTTTAGCAATTTTTTTACTTTCTTCCCAAAGAAATTCAATCCATTCCATTTCATTTTTATTGTCAGTAAAAGTCGATTCAAATCCCAATCTATTTGCAAGTCCTGAAAAAATTTCATAATCACTTTTAGAATTAGCAAAAGAGTCTATGGATTTTTTATTAGCAACTATTGTTGGATCTCTTGGATTAAGCATTAAATCATTTCTTTCTAAAGCAGTATTAGCTGGAAAAATAATATCAGCATGTCTTGCTTGAGCATTCCACCAAATTTCATTAACAATTATAGTATTAGGATGTTGCCATGCTTTTACTAATCTATTTAAGTCTTGATGATGATGGAATGGATTACCTCCAGCCCAATAAACTAATTTTATATCTGGATATTTCAATTTCTGACCATCATAATCAAAAGTTTCGCCAGGCTTTTCAAGCATGTCCGTTATTCTTGCAACAGGAATGAAATCTTTAATATTATTTTTACCTTGTGGAAGACTTTTCCATGGTATTTTAGTAAATGAATCACCTGTACTATTTACGGCAGAGTAACCAAAACCAAATCCTCCACCTGCTGTTCCAATCTGACCAATCATACATGCAAGAGTAATACCCATCCATAATGGTTGCTCTCCTCTTGATGCTCTTTGCAAACTCCAAGACATAGAAATCATAGTTTTTTTTGTGATTAATTTTTCAGCTAAGTTTTTAATTTTTTTAATCGGTATGTTAGTAATATTTGATGCCCATTCTGGTGTACAAGGAGCATTATTTTTTTTACCCAATACATATGCTGCAAAACTATCAAAACCTACTGTATATTTATTTATAAAATCTTTATCATATGAATTATTTATAATGAGAATGTAAGCAAGACTTAGCATCAGCGCTGTATCTGTATTTGGTCTTATAGCAATATGTTCAGCATTTAAAAATTCTGGAGAGTCATTTTTTAAAGGACTAATGTTTATAAATTTTGTTCCACCTAATACACATTTTTTCATACCTTCTTGTGTTGAGTGTTTTCCAACTCCTCCTGATGAAACTTTGGAATTTTTTAAAGGCATGCCTCCAAACATAACCATGAGTTCACAATTGTCTGATAAAGCATTCCATGAATTATGTTCGTCTAAAGTTGAATAAAGATCTAAACCAATAATATGAGGCAGGATTGTTTGAGCTGCAGCATAAGAATAACTTTGATATGAAGAACTAAAGCCCCCAAAATGATTAAAAAAACGGTTAACTTGACTTTTTGCATGATGGAATCTTCCAGCACTAGCCCAACCATAAGAACCTGCATAAATTGAAGAATTGCCAAAATTATTTTTTGTTTTTAAAAGTTCATTAGCAGCAATATCCAAGCTTTCATCCCAAGACATAGGGACAAAGGTATCTTTTCCTCTGTCAATATCACTCTTACCTTTATTCTTTAACCAACCTTTTCTAATGTATGGTTGTTTTATTCTTAAATGATCAGTTGCTGCTTCAGTTAAACTTAATCCAAATCTTGTTGGATAATAGTCTTTTTCCCAATAATCTAATGAGATATTATTTTCTTTATCTTGATTAACTTTATATGTTCCCCAATGTGTACTAATATACTTTGACATTATTACTCTATCATTATTCCAAAACCTTTATCTGCTGATATTTTATATGTATGCCTTGCTATTGCTGTGTCCTGAACTCCAGTTCCAGTTAAGTCAGCAACTGTCACATCATTAATATTGCTTCTGCCTAAATTTGAATTAATAATTACTGACCCAAGTTCATTATATTTTTTTTCTGCACTTACTAAACCTGCTTTAATTGCATGATTTAATTCTCCTAAAATAGAAGTTTGAGATTGGCTATCAGGAATATAATAATCACAATCTTTAATAATTTTGGGATCCAATTCATTTTTCATCTCAGCATCTGATCCCATTGCAGTAATATGCAAACCTTTTTTCAACCATTCTGATTTAATAATAGGTGATTTACTGGGCGTACAAGTTATGAGAATTTCAGATAAATTAACAGTTTGTTCAGGAGATTCGCATGCAATAATTTTGATATTTATTTTATCTTTAATATTTTTAACAAATGTATTTGTTTTTTTAGAATCTCTCGACCAAATATAAGCTGTCTTAATATTTCTAACTAATAATAAAGCCTCTAACTGCATCTTTGCCTGAATACCTGCTCCAATAATTCCTACATTTGATGATTCTGGATTTGATAAATGTTTTGCTGCGATTGCACCTGCTATAGCTGTTCTTACATCCGTTAAATATCCTTTATCCAACAACACAGATTTTAACATTCCAGTTTTTGAGTCTAATAAAATCATTAAACCATTACTAGATGGAAGACCTAGATTTGGATTATTAAAAAAACCTGATGCAACCTTAATAGCATAACTATCTAGTCCATCTATATAAGCGGCCTTAACATCAGATTCTCCATGATATTTTTCGATATCAAGACGAAGGATTGGAGGCATCGTTGTTTTTCCCAAAGCTAAACTTTTAAAAGCGTCTTCAATTATAGGAATAAGTTGCCCATTTAACTGAACACATTTTTTTATTTCACTAGAATTTAATACTAATGTCATGAAATTATTTTTTTAAATAAATTTTTCTCAATATTACCTCCACAAATTAGGCATATAATATTTTTGCCAAGATGAGATGATAAATTATCTTTTGCAACCATAACACTAGTTGCTGCTGCCCCTTCAGATACTATTCTATGTTCAGTAAAATTTAATTTTATACCTTCAGCTATCTTATCTTCATTAACTAGTACAAAATCATCTATTGTTTCCTTAGCTATATCAAACGTAAATTTATTATTCAAACCTATGCTTCCTCCCAAACAATCAGCAAGTGTTTCTAATTCCTCTACATCTACTGGCTTTCCTTGTTTAAGACTTTCATACATTGAGGGTCCTCTTTCCATTGAAACAGCAATTACTTTTATACTAGGTTTTTGTAATTTTAATGCAAGTGCAATTCCACCAATCAAACCTCCACCTGAGGTTGGAATAATTACTGTATCAACTTCAGGAAAATCATTTATCATTTCTAGACCTGTAGTTCCCTGACCTATGATTATATCCTCATCATCGAATGGATGTATAAGAGTTATATTTTCTTTTTCTGAAATGTTTCTTGCATATAAATCTGCTTCATCACTATTTTGACCTACTATTTCTACATTAGCCCCTAGAGCTTCTATAGCCAATTTTCTGTATTCTGGAACCATAGAAGACATGTAAATAGTTGATTTGACATCTAATAAACTTGCAGCATACGCTACTCCCTTTCCATGGTTACCTGTCGAAACAGCTATCACTCCTTTACTTTTTTCATGATCAGAAAGTGATAGTAACTTATTAAGTGCCCCTCTTAATTTAAATGATCCAGTTTTTTGCAGTGATTCTAATTTTAATTTTACAGTTCTATTTTTAGATAAAAAATCTGAGTAAATTAACGGTGTATAATTAATATGAGGTGAAATTTTTTTATGTGCCTCTTTAATTTTATCTAATGAAATCATCTAACTGTTAAATAATTTTCCATATCCTGAGATTTTAACATTCATATCTAACAATTGTAAGCAATCCCATATTATTGCCTGATTGCTAGAAATTACAGTTGTGTTAAATTTTTTTTCAACTTCATCAAGGATATCAACAATTTTAAGAGCAGTACAAGAAACAAATAATCCGTCAACATTATCTAAATTTATTTTTGCTATGCTTTCTTTTAAACTTTCTAAACTTACTTGGGCAATCTCAGAGTCATAATTTAAATTAAAAGAATTAAAAGAATCTATTGTTAAGTTACTTTTACTTAAATAGTCAAAAACTGTTACATTAACATCTTTAGGATATGGCGTTAGCACTGCTATATTTTTTAAATTTAATTTTTTAAATGCCTTTAATGAAGCTGTGATAGGTGTTGTAACTTTTGCTTCAGATTTTGATTTATGAACCTGACTTGATATATGTTCTTCTCCGATAGCAATAGTCCCAGAAGTACATCCATATGCAATAACATCAATTTTTTCTCCAGGTAAAATTTGTTGAGATACCTCAGGTATATGTTCTGCCATTTTCAAATAATTTTCATGATTTAAGGGATTGATAAAAGGTATTCTGTTAAAAAATATATCTATGGGAAGAGAATGGCATATTTTTCTAAAATCTTGCTCTATTGTAAAATCAGTAGAAAGAGTAATAACACCAACTCTGGGGTTGTTTGTGTTTTGGATAATCGGCTTTAAATCGTTTTGTTTAAAATTATTCATTATTGATTTGGAAAGTAATCTTCACAATCACCTTCTCTGTAAACATCTGTAGTTGCGCAATGAAGACTACCTCCAAAAGCATAGACATCACGAAAAGGAACCGGGATAACATTCATACCAAAGCTTTCCATTTGTTTAATCATTTTTTCTTCACTTGCTTCTACACAAATAGTTGTAGGATTTAAAATTAATACATTCATTGATAACCAAATTGTTGAATAGCACATTGGTGGAGGGGTGTTATGTACAGAAGGTGCCGCAGCATGAATTTCCCATTTATTGTCATCAAATATTTTTCTTTGTTCTTGAGATATTTTTCTATTTGGATTGATAATTATTACGCCAGGTTTAATGGGTGTAAAACATGCATCAATATGAGTAGGAATTAATTCTCCTGGTAAATTTATTTGATGAACTCGATGATTATGAAAATGTCTTCTTAACCAATTCAAACCCTTTAAATTTGAAGTAAAATTATTATGATAAAATAAATCTCTTCCAAAGCGAAGAATTTCAGCTGCATCAAAAAGAGGTTCTTGTTCAGTTAAAATCATATCTCTGTCTTCAATTTTTTTATATCTGTCTTCTTCAGTTATACCTTCAGGTAAATAATTTGATTTATAAGTTTTAGATGTAAGACGTGGTTTGGGAGCTGACTCCCATCGCATATTTGGATCTTCATCATAGTATTTTTCAAGTAATGGTCTGTAAGCAAGATATTCAAACCACCTACACCGATAAGACATTGGCGCTTCTAGCATTTCATTACCAACGGTTAAGATCACATCTCTAGGTGGCATTGATCCAAATTGGCCATCGTTTTTCCAATCAGGTGTAGAGATTGCTTTTGTAAAATCTATAGGAATTGGTCTATCAACTTGCACTTCATGAGACTCTAAAATTTTTACAAAATTAGTAAGTTGAATGTTTGCTTTATCAATAGACTCTGGATTTCTTGGACCATGTGAACCGACCATACCACTATCTTTACTTATTTTTGGTTCCAATGCGGGTTCCATTGGTGGTACATTTGAATTTTCTACTGTACCTACAATAACATGCTTCAATGTATCCCATTCATTCCAAGAGTTAACAATTGTCATATTTACCTCTATAAATTAAAAGTTAAAAAGTGTAATCTAGTAAATGCATAAATAAGAGGAGTAAATATGGAACTAAAAAATAAAGCACTTTTTAAAGAAAGTTGTTTTGTTGGTGGTAAATGGATAGATAGTGATTCTGGTGCAAAAATTAAAATCGACAATCCTGCTAACAACGAAATAATTGGCGAAGTTCCTAAATGTTCAACATCTGAAACTACTAAAGCAATAAAAGAGGCACAAGATGCATTTCCTAATTGGAGAGATAAAACTGCAAAAGAAAGGTCAATTATACTGCAAAAATGGGCAAGATTAATTGAGCAAAATGTCGATGACTTGGCTAGAATTATGACTTTAGAGCAAGGTAAGCCTCTAGCTGAAGCAAAAGGTGAGATCTTGATGGGAGTTACATATATTGATTTTTATGCAGAAGAAGGAAAAAGAGTATACGGCGATATCATACCTGACCCAATGCCAGATAGAAGAATTGTAATTATAAAACAACCTGTTGGGGTAGTAGGTGCAATTACTCCGTGGAATTTTCCAAGTACAATGATTACTAGAAAATGTGCTCCTGCACTTGCTGTTGGATGTACTGTTGTTATTAAGCCAGCTAGTCAAACCCCTTATTCAGCACTTGCTCTTGGTGTTTTAGCTAAAGAAGCAGGTTTCCCTGATGGAGTGATTAATATTATAACTGGATCTGCAGCATCAATTGGTAAGGAATTAACTGAAAATCCAATAGTTAAAAAAATATCATTTACTGGTTCTACAGAAGTTGGAAAGGTTCTTTTAAAACAAAGTGCATCTACTGTTAAAAAAGTATCAATGGAATTAGGGGGTCATGCACCATTTGTAGTTTTTGAAGATGCCAATATAGATGAGGCAGTAACTGGGGCAATGCAGAGTAAGTTTAGAAATTCTGGTCAAACTTGCATATGCGCAAATCGAATTTTCGTTCATGAAAAAGTATATGATGAATTTTTAGATAAATTCACTCAAGAAGTAAATAAGATAAAAGTTGGAAATGGTTTAGAAGAAGGAATAGTGTCTGGCCCACTTATTGATCAACTGTCTTTAATGAAAGTTCTTGATCAAGTTAAAGATGCAGTAAATCAAGGGGCAAAAGTCGCAGTAGGAGGAGATATACACCCACTTGGTGGCAACTTCTTTCAGCCAACTGTTCTCTCTAATGTAACGACTGAAGCAAAAATTACTTATGAAGAAACTTTTGGCCCAGTAGCACCTTTGTATAAGTTTAGCACAGATGAAGAAGTAATTAAGCTTGCTAATGATACTCCTTATGGTCTTGCTTCATATTTTTATTCAAGAGATATTGGAAGAATTTGGAGGGTAGCTGAAGCTTTAGAATACGGAATGGTAGGAGTAAATACTGGTTTAACAACAAAAGCAGAAATACCTTTTGGAGGAGTTAAAGAATCTGGACTTGGAAGAGAAGGCTCTCGATATGGTTTAGATGATTATTTAAATATTAAATACATTTCTATGGCTGGTATTTAAGAGAGCCAAGCAGCTCCTCTTACACCTCCAGAGTCGCCGTGTATATTTTTAACAACTTTTGTATTAAATGTGTCACTAAAAATATATTTTTTTAATGAAGTATCTATATGCTCGTAAATGTAAGAGATATTAGACATTCCACCACCTAAAACAATAATGTCTGGGTCTAAAATATTGCAAACTAAAGATAATCCTCTTGCTAGATGATCAACATAGATGTCTAATGCTTCAATTGCTCTTTGATCATTACTCCTAAATTCTTCTAAAATGGCGTGAGAGTCATAATTAGTTTTATGTTTAAGATTGAAACAGCTTGCAAAACCAGGACCGGAAACATATGTTTCCATACAACCACTTTTTTCACAATAGCATTGTTTTACAAATTTTTTTTCATCATCAGACCTATTAGGTAAACTTATATGTCCCCACTCTCCAGCAATATTATTTTTACCAGTAAGAACTTTTTGGTTTATAGAAATTCCACCACCAGTGCCAGTGCCAATTATCACACCAAATACCACTGCATGACCTTTCCCCGCTCCATCAACTGCTTCTGATAAAGTGAAACAGTTGGCATCATTTTCTAAGTTAATATTTTTATTAAGTTCTTTTTCTAGATCTGTTTTAAATGGTTTGCCATTTAACCATATAGAGTTAGCATTTTTTACTAAAGCTGAGTCTGTAGATACTGCTCCTGGCATTCCAATACCAACAGATTTAGAATTGCCAAAATCATTTTCAAATTTTTTAACTATTGAAATTATACCCTTTATTGTTCCATCATAATTTTTTTCAGTTTTAATTCTAGTTCTTGAAAGTTCTTTTCCTGAATCATCAATTAAAATACCTTCGGTCTTCGTCCCACCGAGATCAATTCCTATTTTCATTTAAATTTTTATTTTTTTAAATATGACCAAATTAATGGAGTAATTAAAGCAGCAAGAGCAATTTTAATTGGTTCTGTAATTATGAATTTAAATAGTCCTAAAATTAAAGCTAAATTAAAACTTTGAGAAATATTCCAATTAGAAAAACTGCATTCAATACTTTCTCTATTACACAAAAAATTTATTGTTCCTTCTGGTTGAATGGATAGCCAGTAAGTTAACCAAATTAAACCGAAAAAGAAAATTATAAATGTTCCAAAAAAAATCGCTGTTAAAGATTTAAAATAATTTTTTTCAAAATTTTTTTCAGCTAAATATCCCATCACAAAACTAGCAACCAACATTCCAAATAAATATCCACCTGAAGGGCCTGTTAAGTATAACAAACCTCCATAAGGAGGGTTAGCAAAAAATGGAAGGCCTAAAGATCCATAAAACAAGTAAGTCAAAAAGGTTGATACAGATAGTTTCCAACCAACTGACATTGAAAACACAAGTAATACTAAAGTTTGAAGAGTAACAGGAACAGGTCCAATATCAATTTTTATTCTTGCCGATAAAGCTAATACCAAAGATCCAAGAATTATAACTATTAAATTCTTTGTTAGTTTATCATTATAATACGATAATGAAATTTTATTTAATATTAAGCTTTTATTCATATATATATTTTATTATTAAACTATATCATATTTTGCTTCAAGCTTATCCCAAAATATTTTTTCAATAGAAACATTATTAAGAGCATTAATTTGTTTAATTCCTGTAGGCGATGTAACGTTAATTTCTGTAAGATAATTACCTATAATATCAATTCCAACAAAAAAAAGGTCTAATTTTTTAAATTCTTTTCCAAGTGTTTCAATAATTTGCTGATCTCTAAATACTAAACTTGTTTTTTTAGCTGAACCACCAGCATGAAAGTTGGCTTTAATACTTCCTGGAGAAGGAATTCTTGCAACGGAGCCTACATATTCTCCATCAACTAAGATTATTCTTCTATCACCCTCACTAATTTCAGGAATATATTTTTGAGCCATAATTGGTATCTCAAAATATTGTCTATGTGTATCAAGTCCCTCTAAATGCCCCTCTTTACTTCTGTGTATTCCTTCACCACCATTACCGTACAAAGGTTTCGTGATAATATCCTTATGAATAGTTAAAAAACTTTTTATGTCATCAACTCTTTGAGAAATTAAAGTTGGTGGCATAAATTCTTTAAATTTAAATGGCATAATTTTTTCAGCACAATTTCTAACTGATGTGGGATTATTTATAACGATTGTATTTTTTGGTAAACAATCCAACAAGTAAGTTGAAGTAATATAATGCATATTAAAAGGAGGATCTTGTCTTAAAAAAACAAATTTAAATTCTTCCAGTCTAATTTCTGTTTTATCAGATAAGAACTTAAAATAATTTTTTTCTTGATCATGAAGTTCTACAAAAAAACCGTTGGCTTTTACTACCCCCTCATCAAGAAACAAATCATTTGGTTGATAATAAAATATTTCAAAATTTCTTTTTTGACCTTCTAAGCCAATCATTAAAGAAGAGTCATAAGTGAAGTCAATGGCTCTTATGTCATCCATTTGAATTGCAATTTTATGTCTCATTTAAAAAATCAATTCTTTATAAATGGGTGTTAAAGAATTACTCCAACTCGAATTAAATTTGTTAATTAGACAATCAGCTGGAGAACAACCATTTTCTAAATTTTTCTCTAGATCTTTCATATGTATAGACTCATCAAACTCACCATTCTTGGATAAGTAATTTCTTTTGACTAAACCCTTTTTTGATAGGTTAAAAAATTCTTTTGCGTAAGAAATTAATTTTTTTCCTTTAAATTCAGTTTGTAACCCTTTCTCAGGAACTTTTTTATTTAAATATTCTCTATCTTCTTCAGACCAACCTTCAGTAATTTCATTTATTTTATTAGATATTTCATCATCATATAAAATTCCAATCCAAAAGGCTGGTTGAGAGCAAATTAAATCCCAATTGCATGCATCCATTGATCGTATTTCCAAATACTGTTTTAATCTAGCTTGAGGAAATAAAGTTGTTAAATGATCTTCCCAATCTTTCAAAGTAGCTTCATGTTTAATATTAATTGATTTACCTTCAAGGTAATCCTTAAAAGTATATTGTGTCATATCTATGTATTTATTATCTCTATTTATAAAGTACATCGGTACGTTCCAAGCATAATTTGCATAGTTTTCAAAATTAAAATCTTTTTCAAAAACAAATGGTAATAATCCTGTTCTGTCAGCATCAGTATTATGCCAAAAGTGGGAACGTAAACTTTTATATTTAGAAATTTTACCTTGATCAAAAGGAGAGTTGGAGAACATTGCTGTTGCAATTGCCTCAAGATTTAACATAATTCTAAATTTTTCAACCATATCTTCCTCAGAAGAATAGTCTATGTTAACCTGATTAGTGCATGTACGTTTCATCATATGGTGACCTAGCGTGCCAACTTTCTTCATGTATTTTTTCATTATTCCATAACGTTGCTTTGGCATCCATGGAAAATCATCTAATCCTAAATTAGGCTCCACACCCATTCCTAATAAAATAAAATTTAATTCACTACCAAGTTTCTTTAACTCTCTAAGGTGATTGGTGGTTTCTTCACAAGTTTCATGAATATTATCTAACGGAGCACCTGATAATTCAATTTGTCCACCTGGTTCTAATGTAATTGCTTCTTTCCCTTTTTTAAGTGCAATAAGAGTTTGTTGATTATCATCATATAAAGGTTTCCATCCTTTTAAAGTGAGTTTTTCTAAAATATTTTTAATGCCATTTTTTTCATCAAAAGAAACTGGAAGAAGTGAATCTTTATTTAAGATAAATTTTTCATGCTCAACACCAATTTTGAGTTTATTTTTAGATTTAGTGCCTTGATAAAAATACTCTATTAGTTGGTTTTTATTAATCATTATTGCCTTATATCATGATTTTTAAATAAGTAGATGGTGCGGCTGAGAAGACTTGAACTTCCACAGGATAAATCCCACAGCGACCTCAACGCTGCGCGTATACCAATTCCGCCACAGCCGCATATTTACTAGAATTAAATAACAGATAAGTTAATAATATCAATAAAGTTAAATCGATGACTATAGAAATAAAAAAACAGTATGATTTAGTGCACTACGAGACTTCAGTAGAATTTATGCAGATTAGAGTTAATAAAATAATTAATAAATCTAAAAATGAACTTATTTGGTTTTTGAATCACGACCACATTTATACACAAGGAACTAGTGCTACAACAAATGAGATTTTAAAAAAAAATAAAATAAGAATAGTTAAAACAAATAGAGGAGGAAAAACAACATATCATGGACCAGGACAAAGAATAGTTTATTTTATGATAGATCTTAACAATAAAAAAAAGGATATAAGAAAGTTTATTACTATTGTTGAAAAATCACTTATGGATTTTTTAAAAAACTACCAAATAGACTCTACTACTTATAAAGAAAGAGTAGGAATTTGGGTTACTGGTAAAAATGGAAAAAAATTTACTCAGGAAGAAAAAATTGGCGCTATTGGATTAAGATTAAAAAATTGGGTAACTTACCATGGATTAAGTTTTAATATAAACCCTAAAATGGATAATTATAAATTCATTGATGCATGTGGTCTTAAAAATTTTAAAAATACATCATTGCATGAATTAGATATTAATATAACTGAAGAAAATTTTGATAAAGAATTTTCACTAATATTTTTAAAAAACTTAAGAAATCTTAAATAATAATATCAAAAAAAACTTATTTGTTTATTTTTGACATAATCAGTAAAATCTTTTGGTAGTTTTGATTTATAATTAAAAACAATATTTTCTATATCAAATTCTAATTTATGAGCATTGAGTTTCAAGTTCTCTTGATTGTTTGATTGATTAAGATTATATTTGTTATCACCAACAATTGGGCATCCAAGATTTTTAGCAACAATTCTTAATTGATGTTTTTTGCCTGTTTTTGGTTCAAATTGTATAAGTGATGTTTTATTATTATACGATATTACTTTATAATAAGTTTTTGTTTGCACACTATTATTCATGTCCTTATCTTTTATTGCCAAATCAACATACGACTCTTTCAAATGAGGTTGACCCTCACATAAAGCCAAATAAATTTTTTTTATTTTTTGTGATCTAAAAAGTTTACCAAAAATTTTAGTATATTTTAAATTTTTAGCAATTAATAATAGTCCAGATGTTTCTTTGTCTAACCTATGGACTAAATTATAATTAGAAGAAATATCTTTAATAATAGTATCAATAGAAATAGTAATATTAGTTCCACCTTGAGTAGATATACCTGACCATTTATCTATCACTAAAAAATTACTATTTTCATGCAAGATAGATTTTTCGAAATTTTTAATTAAATAATTATCAATTTTTTTATTTGTTTTCTTAATTTTATTATCAGCATACATTTCTTTAGAAAAATTTTTTATTATTATTAAATCATCTTTATTTATTAAGTATTTAGCTTTTGAAGTTTTATTATTTACTAAAATATTTTTTTTTCTTAAATTTTTTTCAATAAAGCTTTGAGTTAAACTTGAAAAAGATTTTTTCAAAAATTTATCAAGTCTTTGATTTTCTGAATCTGTAATTATCTTTATTTTTTTTATCAATTTATTATTTTATTAAAATTTAAACCAATGAAAGTAAATATTAAACACAAAGATAATGATAGAAACATATAAGAGAATGCGTTAAAAAAATTTTTGCTTAGAAGTAAATCAACACTTTCTATTGAAAATGTTGAAAATGTAGTAAAAGATCCTAAGACACCTATTATTAAAAAATACCTTATAAAATCTTCAGATAAATTTTTAGTTTCCATTAACATAATTGCATACCCAATTAAAAAAGAACCAACAATATTTACAAGAAGCGTACTAAGAAATAGATAATTTGATAATAAATAATTTTTGAAAAATAAATAAGTAAAATATCTTAAAGATGCCCCTATGGATCCACCTATGGCAACAAATAAAAAATTAAGCAAATTTAATTTTGAGGAAGCTGCTCTTCTTCTGTTGTTTTCTTTTCAATAACTGGTCCAGAGTCCAAACCTTTAGCATCCTCATCTCTATCAACAAGCTCAATAACGGCTGTAGGCGCATTATCTCCATATCTATTACCAAGTTTTACAATTCTAGTATAACCACCATTTCTATTTTTATATCGATCAGCCAAACTATCAAAAAGTTTTTTAGATATTTTTTCATCTTGAAGTATAGATATAGATTTTTTTCTTGCAGCTAAATCTCCTTTTTTACCCAAGGAAATTAATTTTTCGACAAAGGGTCTAAGCTCTTTTGCTTTAGTTAGTGTGGTTGTAATTTGTTCATGCTTCAAAAGTGAATTAGATAAATTCATTAATAAAGCTTTTCTATGCGAAGAAGTTCTATTTAATTTTCTATGTTTAATATTATGTTTCATATTTATTATTTATTAAATGGATCCTCATATTTTTTGGCAAGATCGTCAATATTTTCTGGAGGCCAATCAGGAACTGACATACCTAAATTAAGCTCCATTTGTTGTAAAACTTCTTTAATTTCATTTAGAGATTTTCTACCAAAGTTTGGTGTTCTTAGCATTTCAGATTCTGATTTTTGAACTAAATCACCAATATAAATTATATTATCATTTTTCAGGCAATTAGCTGATCGTACAGATAATTCTAATTCTTCAACTTTTTTTAGAAGATTTGAGTTAAATGAGAGTTTTTCTGCTGAAGATTGATCATGCTGGATTTCTGGCTCATCAAAATTAATAAATGGTTGTAATTGATCTTGTAATATTCTTGAAGCAAGAGCAATGGCATCGTCAGGAGTTATAACTCCATTTGTTTCGACCTCAAAAATTAATTTATCATAGTCAGTAACTTGTCCTACTCTACTATTTTCCACTTTATATGAAGCTCTAATTACAGGACTGAACATTGCATCAAGTTTAATTTCTCCTATTACCTTGTTTTCATCTTCAGCTACTTCAGCGGAAACATAACCTTTGCCTGTTTCTATATTTGCTTCAATTTCAATATCTGCATTTGAATCAAGGGTCATTATTAATTGATCAGGATTCATAATTTCCGTTTCTGAGTCAGTTTCAAAGTTTCCTGCTCTTACTTCACCAGAACCAGATGATTTTATATACATCTTTTTTAATCCTGGAGAGTGGACTTTAACTGCTACAGATTTAAGATTAAGTAATATATCAGTCAAATCTTCTTTTACACCTTGTATTGTTGAAAATTCATGCACAACTCCTTTTATTTTTACTGAAGTTATTGCTGCTCCTTGAAGAGATGAAAGTAATACTCTTCTAATTGCATTACCTAGTGTAAGCCCAAAACCTCTTTCTAAAGGCTCAGCTATTAATACACCTTTCTTGTTACTATCATTTTGAACATTCACATCCATTTTACTTGGCTTAATTAATTCCATCCAATTTTTTTGTAGCACTTTAATCTCCTTGTAATTTAAACTCTTCTTCTTTTTCGAGGCCTGCAACCATTATGTGGTATTGGAGTTACATCTTTAATTGAAGTTATAATATATCCAATTGCCTGAAGAGATCTAAGAGCTGACTCTCTTCCAGAACCAGGACCAGAAACTTCAACTTTTAAAGATTTAAGTCCAAATTCTTTTGCTTTATTCCCAACATCCTCCGCTGCAATTTGAGCAGCATAAGGGGTTGACTTACGAGAACCTTTAAATCCCTTGTGACCAGCTGATGACCAAGCTAAAGCATTACCATTTTCATCAGCAATAGTTATAATTGTATTGTTAAAAGAGGATACAACATGCGCTACACCTGATGTTACTTTTTTTTTGGTTTTTGATTTAGTTTTTTTCTTATCAGCCATTTTATCCTTTAGTTACTTTTTTCTTACCAGCAATTGCAACCGCTTTACCTTTTCTCGTTCTTGCATTTGTATGTGTTCTTTGCCCTCTTACAGGCAATTTCTTTCTATGTCTTAATCCTCTGTAACAACCAAGATCATTTAATCTTTTTATGTCCATTGAAACTTTTCTTCTGAGATCTCCTTCAACAACATGTTTCTGATCGATGATTTCTCTTATCTTATTTAATTCATCATCTTTTAATTCATTGACTCGTTTTGATTTATCAATTGATGCTTGATCACATAAGTCATTAGCTATCTTTGATCCAATTCCAAATATATATGTTAGCGCAATATGGATTTTTTTTCCTGTTGGTATGTTTACGCCTGAAATTCTAGCCATGCTAATATTTGTCCATTAAAAAATTGAATGAGGGTGAATACATTAATATTAATATGAAAGTCAAGCTCTGATACAAGGATTTTGGCCTAAATTTAGGCATTTTTTAACCTATTTTCAATATCATATTGAATTTTTGTTATTTCCTGTGATGCATTTATCTCAAAAAACTTATCTTTAAATTTTGCCTTAAACATAGCTGCTAATGGCTGGGTTTCAGAAAAATATTTATCCAATCTTGTTTTAATTACATCTACAGTATCATCTGATCTATTTTCAATCTTTGATCTTTCTAGGATTCTTTTTTTTACAGTAGTTGTATCAGCTAAGAAATCTATAATTAAATCAATATCTAAATTATTTTTTTCTAAAAAATTTATTAAAAAATCAGACTGATATTTATTACGAGGATAACCATCAAGTATAAATCCATTATTACATTCATCACTAAGTAATTTATCAGCAACTATTGGATTGATAATTGAGTCAGGTACAAGATTGCCACCTGATATTATTTGAGATAACTCTTTAGCAAAATTATCATCTTGTTTAAGTTTAAATCTTAATATATCTCCTGTTGAAAGATGTGGTATTTTATTTTTTTTAGCTAATAAAGATGCCTGAGTACCTTTTCCAGAACCTGGAGGCCCAAATAGAATTAATTTCATTAATTATCTTCTGCCTTTAAGTTTTGTTTTCTTTAATAAACCCTCATATTGGTGTTGAAATAAATGTGATTGTACCTGGTTGATAAAATCAATCATTACAACTACCACAATTAATAAGCTCGTCCCACCCAAGTAAAAAGGTATAGAAGTTTTTGAAATTAAAAATTCTGGCATAAGTGCCACAAGAGCTAAATATATTGTTCCTACTGTTGTAAGTCTAGTTAATACAAAATCTATATATTTTGATGTATTCTCTCCAGGTCTAATGCCAGGAATAAATCCTCCATATTTTCTAAGATTTTCAGCTTGTTCATCAGGATTAAAAACAATACCAGTATAAAAAAAACCAAAGAAAATAATCATTGCTGCAAATAATGCCAAATACAATGGTTGCCCACGACCAAGATAGCTTGAAATAAATAAGAAAATATCACTAGATGACCCTGCACCAAAACCAGACATTGTGTTGGGAAGAAGTAAAATGGATGAAGCAAAAATAACAGGAATTACTCCAGCTGTATTTATTTTTAGAGGCAAATGAGAACTTTGACCACCATAGATTTTATTCCCAACCTGTCTTTTTGGATATTGAACAATTAATCTTCTTTGTCCTTTTTCTATAAAAACAATAAAAACTATTAGGCCTAAAACCAAAATTAAAATACTCAAAATAAACACATTACTAAGTTCACCTGTTCTTCCTAATTGCAGTGTACTGACAAAAGCACTTGGTAAATTAGCAAGTATACCAGCGGTAATTATTAGAGATATCCCATTACCTACACCTCTAGAACTAATCTGCTCACCTAACCACATTAAGAAAACAGTTCCACCAACTAATGTAACTACTGTTGTTATTCTAAAAAATAACCCAGGATCAATAACAATATTTCCATATGTTGTTTGCATAGACTCCAAGCCAATCGATACTCCATAACCCTGTAGGGCAGCTATTAAAACTGTTACATATCTCGTTAGTTGACGAAGCTGCCTTTGACCTTTCGAACCTTGTTCTTTTAAGTTTTTCATATAAGGTATTGACCCCTGCATTAAAGTCATAATAATTGACGAAGAAATATAAGGCATAACACCGAGTGCAAATATACCCATTCTACCCAATGCACCGCCAGAAAACGTATCAAATATTCCCAAAATACCAGAAGATTGTTGTTCAAAAAACTGCTGAAGAGAAATTGGATTAATGCCTGGAATTGGCAAAAATGTACCCAGCCTAAATACAATTAAAGCACCTAGAGTGAATAATAATCTGTTTCTTAACTCAGTTGCTTTACCTAAAGCTCCAAAGTTTAAATTTCCTGCAAGTTTTTCTGCTGTTGTTGCCATTATTAATTTTTAGTTAATTTAATTTTTCCACCTAATTTTTCAATTTTCTCAATTGCGTTTTTTGTAGCAAAAGAAATTTCAATATTTATAATTTCTTTCAAATCTCCTGAGTTCAAAAGTTTTAAATCTCCTTTAGATTTATTAAAAATTTTTTTATCAAATAATTCAGTCTCTTTAATATTATTAGAATCAATACCGTATTTAGAAATAATTGAGGTAAGGTTATTAAAATTAACAGTTTGGATTTTTTTCTTAAACTTGTTTTTAAAACCTCTTTTTGGTAACCGCCTATAAAGAGGCATTTGACCACCCTCAAAACCATTAATGGATACTCCAGAACGTGATTTTTGACCCTTTACACCTCTTCCAGCTGTTTTACCTAAACCTGAGCCTGAGCCACGCCCTCTTCTTTTTCTTTTAGAGCCAGAAGTTAAGGTTGAAGGTATTTGATTAATTTTCATAGATGATAATCCTTAAGACTGCTTGTTATTTTTAATTATATCTGTAACTTTTTTTGATCTCTTTGCTGCAACTGATTTAGGTGACTCTGATCTCGTAAAAGCATCAAAAGTTGCTTTTAACATATTATGTGGATTAGATGTACCCATAGATTTTGCTACCACATCTTTAATTCCTAAAGATTCGAAAAGAGCTCTCATTGCTCCACCAGCTATTATTCCTGTACCTGGAGCTGCAGACCTTAGTATAACTTTCCCAGCACCATATCTGCCAATAACATCATGATGTATTGTTCTATTATCTTTTAAAGAAACTCTTATCATTTTATTTTTTGCATTTTCTGAAGCTTTCCTAACTGCTTCGGGCACTTCTTTTGCTTTGCCTGTGCCATAACCAACTCTACCCTTGTTATCTCCCACAATCATAATTGCTGCAAATCCAAAACGTCTTCCACCTTTAACAACTTTGGCAACTCTGTTTATTGTTACCAGGTGCTCACTAAAATCTTTATTTTCATTTTCAAACATATATTTTCCTTAAAAAATTAATCCTTCAGTTCTAGCAGAATCAGCAAGAATTTTAATTAACCCATGATACTTATATTTACCTTTATCGAAAGCTACTTCCTTTATTCCTTTTTCAATTGATCTTTTTGCAATATTTTTACCAATAATTTCAGCTAAAGATTTTCTATCTTTATTATCAATATCTATATTTTTTTCTTTTGTTGAAGCGCTGGCTAAAGTTTTTCCAACAGTATCATCAATAATTTGAGCATATAAGTGTTTATTAGATCTAAATACTGTTAGTCTTTTTCTATTAGAAACTTTTTTTAATTTATATCTTGTTCTTTGAGTTCTTTTTTCTGTCATAATTTTACCAAGCTATTTTTTCTTACCTTCTTTTCTAAAAATATATTCATTTTCATATTTAATTCCTTTGCCTTTAAAAGGCTCTGGTTTTCTATAAGATCGAATTTTTGCAGCAGTAGCTCCAAGAATTTCTTTGTTGAAACTAGATAATTTAATTATATTTTGTTTAGGACATTCAACTTTTACCTGTTTTGGCACATCATAATCAATGTCATGACTAAAACCTAATTGTAATTTTAACTTAGAGCCTGAAACACTTGCTCTGTAACCAGTACCATTTAACTCTAAAGTTTTAGTAAAACCTACGTCAACACCTTGCACGACATTATATACTAAAGATCTAGTTGTTCCCCAGTTTGGATTAAGTTTGTCTTTATCATCTTTTGGTAATACAAAAATTTCTTTATCTTTAATTTCAACTTTAAATAAATTATCAACCGATAAAGTCATTTCTCCTAGTTTTCCTTTTGCATAAAAATTACCATTTTCATATTTGCAAGTTACATTATCGGATATGTTTATACTATTTTTTGCAATTCTTGACATATTAAAAAACCTCACACAAGACTTCACCACCAACATTTTTTTGTCTAGCTTTGTTGTCTGACATAACACCCATTGGAGTTGAAAGAATTGATATGCCTAGACCTCCATATGTTTTAGGTAAATCTGAAATTTTTGAATAAACTCTAATACCAGGCTTTGAAACTCTTTTAATATTTTTGATAACAGGATTGCCATTAAAATATTTAAGATCAATTTGTATTGAATTGATTCCTTTCCTAACTTCTAAATCACGAAAATCTCTTATATAACCCTCATCTTTTAATACTGATAATACATTCATATTAAGGTTTGATTTATAACAAGAAGTAATTGATTTTCTTGCTATATGAGCATTTTTTATTCTTGCTAACATATCTGATAAAGAATCATTAAAAGCCATACTTTCCTCCTACCAGCTAGATTTTATCATACCTGGTAAGTCACCAGACATTGATAATTCCCTAATTTTAATTCTTGAAAGACCAAATTTTCTATAAACACCTCTTGTTCTTCCTGTTAATTTACATCTATTGCGGTACCGAATATTAGAACTATTTCTAGGAAGGTCATTTAATTTATTTTGTAATTTTAACCTTTCTTCAATAGAGATACTTTTATCCATAATTTTTTTCTTAAGATTTTTTCTTTTATTACTAAATTTGTCAATTAGCTTTAATCTATTAAGATTTTTTTGAACTGAACTTAATTTTGCCATTTAAATTAACTTTCCTCTCCGCCTAAAAAAGGCATGTTAAAACATTTGAGTAATTCTAGAGCATCACTATTATTTTTTGCTGTAGTGCAAATTGTAATATTTAAACCTCGAACTTTATCTATTTTGTCATAATTAATTTCTGGGAATATAATCTGTTCTTTAATACCTATTGAGTAATTACCACTACCATCAAAGCTATTTGGGTTTAATCCTCTAAAATCCCTTATTCGAGGGATAGCAATGTTAACCAATCTATCTAAAAACTCATACATTTTTTTATTTCTTAGAGTTACTGCAGAGCCAAGAGGCATACCTGCTCTTATTTTAAAACCAGCAATAGCTTTTTTCGCTTTAGTTTTTATTGCTTTTTGACCTGATATTAGTGATAGCTCTTCTTGTGCTTTATCAATAAGTTTTGAATCATCTTTTGCATCACCGATTCCCATATTAAGCACAATCTTACTGATCTTTGGTACTTGATGAATATTGTTAACACTTAATTTGCTCTTAAGATCATCAATTATGTTTGTTTTATATTTTTCTAAAAGTCTGCTCATACTAAATCTCAGTTCCAGTTTTTTTATTGATTCTTAATTTTTTTCCTTCTTTATTTAACTTAAAGCCTATTCTGACACCCTTATTAGACTTTGAGTCAAAAAAGTTTAGGTTAGATAAATGTATTGGCATTTCTTTTTCAACAATCCCACCAGGTTCGTTGTTGCCAGGTTTTTGATGTTTTTTAACTTTGTTAATATCTGAAACGATTGCTTTATTTAATTTTGGAATAACTTTAATAATTTTACCTTTTTTTCCTTTATCTTTACCAGCCAAGACAATTACTTCGTCACCTTTTTTTATTTTAAATTTTATATTCATTTAAAGCACCTCTGGAGCCAAACTAATTATTTTCATAAATTTTTTTGTTCTAAGCTCTCTTGTAACAGGACCAAAAATTCTAGTAGCAATTGGCTCTTCTTGTTTATCCAAAAGAACTGCAGCGTTCTTATCAAATTTAATTGATGAACCATCACGTCTACTGAAAGCCTTTGATGTTCTTACTATAACAGCTTTAAAAACTTCACCCTTCTTTACTTTTGCTCGCGGGATTGCATCTTTAATAGAAACAACAATTATATCACCAATCGAAGCAAATCTTCTTTTAGATCCACCTAATACTTTAATACACTGAACCCTTCTAGCTCCAGAATTATCTGCCACAAATAGATTTGATTGCATTTGTATCATTGATGATCACCCTTGTTATTAAAAACAATCCATTTTTTTAACTTTGATATTGGTTTTGATTCAATTATACTAACTGTATCACCATTTTTAAATTCATTATCCTCATCATGTACATGGTAATTTTTAGATAAACTAATAATTTTTTTATATAATTTATGCTTAACTCTTCTAGTAACCTTAACAACAATTGTTTTATTAGAGTTTGATGAAATGACAGTTCCAGACAATATTCTTTTAGGCATTTTGGTCTCCTAAAATTTTTGTGATATTTGTTTTAAGCCTAGCTATTTTTAATCTAGTTTTTTTTATTTCAGAAGTTTTTTCTAATTGTCCAGTAGATTTCTGAAATTTAAAATTCATAATCGTTTTTTTTAGAGCAATAACTTCTGCTCTTATTTTGCTTAAATCTGTATTTTTTGATTTTTTTTCTATCATATATTTCTCTCAACAAATTTACATTTTATTGGTAATTTTGCAGCTGCTAATGTCATTGCCTTTTTAGCATCGGCAACATTTACACCATCTATCTCAAACATAATTCTTCCAGGTTTAACGCGGCAAGCCCAATATTCATTTGATCCTTTTCCTTTACCCATTCTTACCTCCGCAGGTTTTTTGGAAACAGGAACATCTGGAAATATTCTAATCCACATTTTACCTGCCCTTTTTAAATATCTTGTAATTGCTTTTCTAGCAGACTCAATTTGTCTAGAAGTTATTCTTTCTGGTTGCATTGCTTTAAGTCCAAAGCTACCATAATTCAGAGCATAATTACCTTTAGCATTACCATGAATTCTTCCTTTAAACTGTTTTCTAAATTTAGTCTTTTTAGGAGATAGCATATTCATTATCTTACACTTCCCATTTCAATTTGTTTTTTTTCACTTGCGTAAGGATCTTTTGCAAGTATTTCACCTTTATTAATCCAAACTTTTATTCCACATATACCATATGTAGTTTCTGCCTCTGCCTGAGCATAGTCTATATCACTTCTAAGAGTATGGAGCGGAACACTTCCTTCGTGATACTTTTCTGTTCTTGCAATTTCTGCACCACCCAACCTTCCACTACAAACAACTTTTACTCCCTTAGCACCTAATCTCATAGATGATTGGACAGCTTTTTTCATAGCTCTTCTAAAAGAAATACGTCTTTCAAGCTGTGATGCTATATTTTCAGCAACTAACTTAGCTTCAACTTCTGGTTTTCTAACTTCTTTAATATCAAGAAAGACTTCTAAATTTGATAGGGATGATAATCTTTTTTTGAGACTTTCTATGTCTGCTCCTTTTTTTCCAATAATGATACCTGGTCTAGAACTATAAATTGAAATCCTCAATTTTTTTGCAGCTCTTTCAATATTAACTTTTGAAACACTGGCATTTTTTAATTTTTTTTCAACAAATTTCTTAATTTCTAAATCTTGATGAAGTAGTTTTGAATATTCAGAATTTGAAAACCATCTAGATGACCAAGTTTTATTAATTCCTAATCTTATACCGTTTGGATTAACTTTTTGTCCCATAGTTATTTTTTTCCTTCTTTATTAGTTGTTCTTTCTTCTAATATTATAGTTAACTTGCTAAAAGGTTTTAAAATTGAAGAAGCTCTACCTTTTGCTCTTGGGCGAAACCTTTTCATACTTAAACTTTTACCAACATATGCTTCTTTTACATATAAGTTATCAATGTCTAGTTGCTTATTGTTTTCAGCATTTGCAATTGCAGAATTTAATACCTTTAAAACATTTTGTGAAATTCTCTTATTTGAGAATTGTAATTGTTCAACTGCCTTATTAACCTTTTGATTAACAATTAATCTAGTTATATTTGCAAGTTTTAGCTGACTAACTCTGATTGTGTTGTCTTTTGCTATTGATGTATTTTCCAAAGCCATATCCTATTTACCAGCTTTCTTATCTGCAGCAGTGTGACCTTTAAAGTTTCTAGTTGGTGAAAACTCTCCAAATTTATGTCCCACCATATGCTCACTTACGTTTACAGGTACGAATTTTTGACCATTATATACGCCAAATGTTAACCCAACAAATTGAGGAAGGATAGTTGATCTTCTAGACCAAGTTTTAATAACTTCTTTTCTACCTGATTCAGATACTTTCTCTGCTTTTTTTAGCAAATTAATATCAACAAACGGTCCTTTCCAAACTGATCTTGCCATTATTTTTTCCTTCTTCTAATAATAAATGTGTTTGTTTTTTTATTACTTCTTGTTTTCTTTCCTTTTGTAGATACGCCCCAAGGAGTTACTGGGTGTCTACCCCCTGACGTTCTTCCTTCACCACCACCATGAGGGTGGTCTACAGGGTTCATAACTACACCTCTAACTTTTGGCCTCGATCCTAAATATCTTTTTCTACCAGCTTTACCAAGTTTAATATTTTTGTTGTCTGGATTTGATAAAACGCCGACAGTAGCCATAGAATTTTTATTTATCAATCTTATCTCACCTGAAACTAATTTTATTTGCACATATAGATCTTCTTTAGAAACAATTTGTGCAGATGTTCCTGCAGATCTTACTAATTGTCCTCCAGCACCTGGCTTTAATTCAATATTATGAACATATGTACCAATAGGTATATTTTTAAGTGGAAGGCAGTTTCCATCTTTAATTTCCACATTCATTCCTGAAGAAACTTTATCACCCACAGATATATTTTTAGGAGACAAAATATACCTGAATTCACCGTCTTCGTACTTTATAAGTGAAATAAATGAAGATCTATTAGGATCATATTCGTTCCTAATAACTTCAGCATTAATATCAAATTTATTTCTTTTAAAATCAATAATTCTATATTTTCTCTTTACTCCACCACCCATTCTTCTTGATGTAATTCTCCCTTGATTATTTCTTCCCCCAGTTGAATGTTTTGATTTTGTAAGTGTTTTATAAGGCTTGTCTTTTGATAAATGTTTTTTGGATACTAAAACTGTTCCTCTCTGGCCTGGCGTATTAGGTTTAAGTTTTATCAACATTATTTGATCTCCAATGAAGAATCAATTGTATTCCCATCTGCCAGAGTAACAATTGCTTTTTTTAAATCTTTTTTGTATCCGATATTTCCTTTAAAAGATTTAACTTTACCTCTAATTATAGCAGTATTTATTTTAGTAACTTTAACTTTAAATATTTTTTCAATTGCTTGTTGAATTTCATGAGCATTAGAGTTTTTATCAACTACAAACGTATATTGATTAAATTGATTAAGGTTTGTTGATTTCTCTGTCAACATAGGTTTATGGATAATACTAAATGCTTTTTCATCAGATATTGTTTTCTTTATTTTCATGATAATCTTTTAGTTATTTGATCTATTGATTTTTCATCAATAAAAATTTTATGATTTGAAATTAAATCCTTAACGTTTATTCCACTACAACTAAGAATTGAAACATGAGGTATATTTGAAGATGCTTTTTTAAAATTATCATCAATTTTTTCATCTCCGTAAACAAACAATGCAGTATTAAAATTAAAATTACTAAGTTTGGTGACTAGCTCTTTTGTTTTATGATTTTTAATTTCTAAAGTGTCTAAGAATATAATATTGTCTTCAAGTAACTTTGAGGATAGTGCAGATTTTAAAGCTAGTTTTTTTTCTTTTTTATTTAGTGAAAATGAATGATCTCTTTGAACAGGTCCCATGGATATTGCTCCACCTCTAAAGTGTGGAGGCTTACTACTACCTTGCCTTGCATTGCCAGTTCCTTTTTGGGCAAAAGGTTTTTTTGCTCTTCCGTTTACTTCAGATCTAGATTTAGTTTTATGAGTGCCTTGTCTTGATTTTGCATTTTGATATCTAATATATTGATGAATGATATCTGGCAAAAGTTTAATACCAAAAATGTTGGTATTAATATCTAAATCTTTTACTTTTTTATTCTCTAGATTAACAACTTGTTTTTTCATCTTTAATTTTTCTTTACTGAGTCATTTACAAAAACAACCGAATTTTTTCTTCCTGGAATAGACCCATTAATTATAAGAATCTTATTTTCTTGATCCACATCAATGACTTTTAGATTTTGTTTAGTTACTTTTTTTGCTCCCATGTGTCCTGCCATTTTTTTTCCTTTGAACACTTTTCCTGGATCCTGATTTTGACCAGTAGAACCATGAGATCTGTGAGATATTGAAACACCATGAGACGCTCTTAGTCCACCAAAGTTGTGTCTCTTCATTGCTCCAGCAAAACCCTTACCTATTGATTTAGATGTAACATCAACATATTGGTCTTTTTTAAAATGAGATACATTTAATTTTGTTCCAATTTCTAATTTATTTTCTGGATCAATTCTAAACTCTTTAATAATTTTTTTTGGATCTGATTTTATATTTGCAAATAATTTTTGTTGAGGTTTTTTTATTTTTTTAATATCAGATTTTCCATCTATTGAAACTAATTGAACTGAAGAATAACCATCTTTTTCTAAAGTTTTAATATTTGATACAATACATTCATCAACTTTAAGTACAGTGACAGGAATTACGTTCCCATTCTCACTGAAGTATGAGCTATTTCCAATTTTAGTTGCAATTAAACCAGTTCTTTTTTTCATATCTAAATCTTTATATCTACCTCTACACCAGCTGATAAATCAAGTTTCATTAATGCATCAACTGTTTGTGGGGTTGGATCGATAATATCTATTAACCTATTGTGTGTTCTTATTTCAAACTGATCACGACTTTTTTTATCTACGTGTGGAGACTTATTGACAGTAAATTTTTCAAATCTAGTTGGTAAAGGTATTGGTCCTTTTACCTTTGCGCCAGTTCTTTTTGCCGTATTAATTATTTCAACAGTACTATTATCTAAAAGCTTATTGTCAAAAGCTCTTAATCTAATCCTAATATTTTGAGAATCCATTATGCTAATTTTGCCTTTACTTCATCTGCAACATTTGATGGCACCTGCTCATAATGATCAAACTGCATTGAGTAGTTTGCTCTACCTTGTGTTAAAGATCTAAGATTGTTTACATAACCAAACATATTTGCAAGAGGTACCATTGCATCAACAACATTTGCATTTCCTCTGGTTGACATCTCCTGTACTTGTCCCCTTCTGCTGTTCAAATCACCTATAACATCACCCATGTATTCTTCAGGGGTTACTACTTCAACTTTCATCATTGGCTCTAATAGAACAGGATTTGCTTTCGAAATACCCTCTCTAAATGCAGCTCTTGCAGCAATTTCAAAAGCGAGAACACTTGAATCTACATCATGATAAGCTCCATCAGTTAAAGTTGCTTTAAAGTCTATACAAGGAAATCCAGCCATAACACCCGTCTGTTGTTGCGCGACTAACCCTTTTTCCACTCCAGGTATAAGTTCAGTAGGGATATTTCCACCTTTTATTTTATTAACAAATTCGTATCCACTACCTGGCTCACCAGGATCAAAAGTTATTTTTACCCTTGCGAATTGTCCTGCTCCACCTGATTGTTTTTTATGAGTATAGTCAACATCAAATGAGCTGGAAATTGTCTCTCTATAAGCAACTTGTGGTGCTCCTACATTAGCTTCTACTTTAAACTCTCTTTTCATTCTATCTACCAATATTTCTAGATGAAGCTCACCCATTCCTTTAATAATTGTCTGACCACTCTCATGATCAGTTGTTACTCTAAAGCTTGGGTCTTCCTGAGCTAGTCTACCAAGAGCCGTGCCCATTTTTTCATGATCTGCTTTTGTTTTTGGCTCAACTGCAACTTCAATTACAGGATCAGGGAAATCCATTCTCTCTAAAACAATAGGTTCATTAACTGAGCACAATGTCTCACCCGTTGTTACATCTTTTAAGCCAACAAGTGCTACTATATCACCAGCATTTGCAGTTTTAATTTCTTCCCTGTTATTTGCATGCATTAAAAGCATTCTACCAATATTTTCTTTTTTTCCTGAGTTAGAATTTAGAACAGTATCTTTTGTATTAATAGTTCCAGAATAAATTCTAGTGAATGTCAAACTACCTACAAAAGGATCTGTCATAATTTTAAATGCCAAAGCACTAAAAGGTTCACTATCATCACATTTTCTAGTAAGTTCTTTTGAATCATCATCAACATCTACCCCACGAACGCTTGCTACATCAATGGGTGATGGCATGTAATCTATTACTGCATCAAGTAAAGGTTGTACTCCTTTATTTTTAAATGCCGAACCTGTTAAAACAGGAACAAATGAACCATTAATTGTTCCTTTTCTAATACATTTTTTTAAATCCTCAATTGAAGGCTCATTACCATCTAAGTATGACTCCATAATTGTGTCATCTTCTTCAACTGCTTTTTCAATTAATTTTTCTCTATACTCTTTGGACTGTTCCTTTAAATCATCTGGTATTTCAACAATATCAAATTTTGCCCCAAGACTTTCATCATGCCATACGATAGCATTATTTGATACTAAATCAACTACACCCTTTAAGCCACTTTCAATGCCAATCGGGAGTTGTAATACAAGTGGATAAGAACCTAATCTCTCAGGTATCATATCTACACACATAAAAAAATTTGCTCCAGTTCTATCTAGTTTGTTTATAAAACACATTCTAGGAACATTATATTTATCAGCTTGGCGCCATACAGTTTCTGATTGTGGCTCAACTCCAGCAACACCATCAAATACTGCAACAGCTCCATCAAGTACTTTAAGAGATCTCTCAACTTCGATTGTAAAATCAACGTGTCCTGGAGTATCAATTATATTTACTCTATGGTCATTCCAAAAACAAGTTGTTGCAGCAGATGTGATTGTAATTCCCCTTTCTTGTTCCTGCTCCATCCAATCCATAGTTGCGGCACCATCGTGAACTTCACCAATTTTGTGAGATTTACCTGTATAATATAAAATTCTTTCTGTGGTTGTGGTTTTACCAGCATCAATATGAGCCATGATTCCTATGTTTCTATATTTTTCTAAATCATGAGTTCTTGACATATTATACTACCACCTAAAATGAGAAAAAGCTCTGTTTGCTTCAGCCATTTTATGAGTCTCTTCTCGTTTTTTTACTGAGTTACCTTTATTGTTAAATGCATCAAAGATTTCATTCGCAACTCTTTCTCGCATAGTTTTTTCATTCCTTTTAATAGCTGAGTCAACTATCCATTTCATTGCAAGTGTTTGCGCTCTTCTAGGTCGCACCTCCATCGGTACTTGGTACGTAGCACCACCAACTCTTCTTGATCTTACTTCAAGACTTGGCTTGACATTGTTAAGTGCTTCATGAAAAAAATCAATTGGACTTTTTTCAGTTTTTTCTGATAAAATGTCAAAAGCACCATATACTATTTTTTCTGATACAGATTTTTTTCCATCAATCATTATCCTATTCATAAATTTAGCAAGAATAATATCTTTGTATTTATGGTCGGGTAACACAATTCTTTTTTCTGCAGCTCTTCTTCTAGACATATTTATTTAGGTTTTTTTGCGCCGTATAAAGAGCGTCTTTGTTTTCTTGCACTAACACCCTGCGTGTCTAAAGTACCTCTTAAAATGTGATATCTAACACCAGGTAAATCCTTTACTCTTCCACCTCTAAGCAAAACAACAGAATGCTCTTGAAGATTATGGCCCTCTCCAGGTATGTATGCAGAAACTTCCTGACCATTAGTCAACTTAACTCTTGCCACCTTACGTAAAGCAGAGTTAGGTTTTTTTGGTGTTGTTGTATAAACTCTTGTGCAAACGCCTCTTTTTTGAGGACAAGCGCCTAAAGCAGGAACTTTGTTCCTTTTTTTCTGAGCTTTTCTTCCTTTTCTTACTAACTGGTTTATAGTTGGCATATTTTTCCTTGCTAAGTGTTTGGAATTAATTTTCCACGACCATCAACAAAAGTAGCAGGTCTTTATTAATTGAGAGCTAGAAAGTCAAGAAATATATGCAAATTATGAGGCTTTTTCATTATTTTCATTTAAGGTATTTCTTTGCTCTGTTATCTCTTGATCTTTAACTTTGGCAATTTTTTCATACTCAGATGTAATTTTACCTGTTCCCGCAGGAATTAATCGCCCAACAATAACATTCTCTTTAAGACCAGATAATGTGTCAATTTTACCAATTGTTGCGGCATCAGTTAAAACTTTTGTTGTTTCTTGAAAAGATGCAGCAGATATGAACGAAGATGTTTGAAGACTTGCTTTAGTAATACCTAAGAGAACAGGCTCATAAATAACAGCCTTTTTACCTTGAGATTCAAGCAGTTTGTTAATTTTTAGAACATCTCTTTTTTGAATCTGCTCTCCTGCAATTAAAGTTGATTCACCTGGATCTTTAACAAGAACTTTTTGAAGCATTTGTCTGGCAATGGTTTCTATATGTTTATCATTAATATAGACACCCTGAAGCTTATATACAGCCTGAACTTCTTTAACTAAATATCTTGCCAGTTCTTCAACACCTAATATTCTTAGTATGTCATGAGGGACTGGTGTGCCTTCTACTAATACATCACCTTTTTTTACAAAATCACCTTCTTGAACATTTAAATATTTAGACCTCGGTATTAAAATTTCAAAAGTATTTTCTTCATCAACACCCGTTATTACTAATCTTCTTTTGTTTTTATAATCTTTTCCAAAAGAAATTTGTCCGTCAATCTCGCACATGATCGCTGGATCTTTTGGCTTTCTAGCTTCAAATAATTCAGCTACTCTTGGCAAACCTCCAGTTATATCTTTTGTCTTAGACGATTCTTTAGGTATTCTTGCAAGAACCTGTCCTGCAGATACTTCTTGACCATCCTCAACACTTAGAATTGAGTCAATTGACATTGGATAATTAATAATATCTTCATCAATATTATTATTATCTGAATTAGAGTTAACAATATTTATAGCTGGCTTAAAGTTTTTTGATTTTGGATTTTGACTCCAATCTATAACTATTTTGCTTGATATACCTGTAGTGTCATCAATTGACTCTCTAAAAGAAATACCTTGTTGAAGATCAACATATTTTATAATACCATCTTTTTCAGCTATTATTGGAAGAGTATAAGGATCCCACTCGGCTAAAAGATCGCTCACTTTAACTACCTGATTGTCATTCACAAATAGCTTTGAACCAAATGGTATGTTAAATGAAAATTTTTCATCATTATCTACAAGTATTTTAATTTTAGCATTTCGACTAAGTATAATTTGATTTTTAGCTTTATCGTTAATTAATCTTATATTTTCAAACTTAACTTTGCCTTGCATAGGTGCAACGGCATTAGATTGTTCAACAGATGAGCTTGCAGCTCCACCTATATGGAATGTTCTCATCGTTAATTGTGTGCCAGGTTCACCAATTGACTGAGCAGCAATAATTCCTACAGCCTCACCAATATTAACCTCAGTACCTCTTGCTAAATCTCTACCATAACATTTTGAGCAAATTCCATCTTCAGTTTCACATGTTAATACAGATCTAATTTTCATTGATCTTAATCCTGAATTCTTAATTTCCTCGAGATGTTTTTCTTCAATAATATTACCAGCTTCTATTATTAGATTATTATTTATATCTTTAATATCTTCTGAAGGTGTTCGTCCAAGAACTCTTTCTGATAATGGAGAAGTAATATTTCCAGAATCAACAATTTCTTCAACTATTACACCATTAGTAGTTCCACAATCTAATTCTCTTATAACAGCATCTTGTGCTACATCTACTAAGCGTCTTGTTAAATATCCGCTACTAGCGGTTTTTAATGCTGTGTCAGCAAGACCTTTTCTAGCTCCATGAGTTGAAGTAAAATATTCTAAAACTGATAATCCTTCCTTGAAATTAGATTTAATAGGATTTTCAATAATTTCACCAGAAGGCTTTGCCATCAAGCCTCTCATACCAGCAAGTTGCTTTAACTGAGCAGCGGAACCACGTGCCCCAGAATGAGCCATCATGTATACTGAGTTAATTGGCTTGTCATCTTCTGGATTTGAAATTACATCTAGCATTTTATCAGCAACCCTATTTGTACATTCTGACCATGCATCAACTACTTTGTTATATTTTTCACCTTGAGTGATAAGTCCATCTTGATATTGATTTTCATATTCTTGAACTTTAGATTGAGTTTCATCAAGTAATTTTTGTTTTTCAACTGGAATAATTAAATCATCTTTTCCAAATGAAATTCCAGCAACAGCTGCGTATTTAAAACCTATTTGCATTATACTATCCGCAAAAAGAACCGTTTCTTTTTGTCCACAAAAACGATAAACTGTATCAATTAAATTACTAACTTCTTTTTTAGTTAGTGTTTTATTAATAAGACTAAAATTTATTTTCTCATTATTAGGTAATGAATCAGCGAGTAACATTCTCCCGGCAGTTGTCTCTACTTTAGAAAATGAGCCATCAAAGTTTTTAATTCTTACATTTATTTTTGAGTGCAAATTAATATCTTTTAATTCAACTGCTTTTAATATTTCATTTGTATCAAGAAAATTTCTTCCTTCCCCCTTTTGATTATTTCTCATAATCGATAAATAATAAATTCCTAAAACAATATCTTGAGATGGTACAATTATAGGTTTACCACTCGATGGAGAAAGTATATTGTTAGTGCTCATCATAAGAACTCGAGCTTCTAACTGAGCTTCTAGACTTAATGGAACATGAACAGCCATTTGATCGCCATCAAAATCTGCGTTAAAAGCAGTGCATACTAGTGGATGCAATTGTATTGATTTACCTTCTATTAAAACTGGTTCAAAAGCTTGAATCCCCAATCTATGTAAAGTAGGAGCTCTGTTTAGTAGGACTGGGTGTTCTCTAATTACTTCTTCAAGTATATCCCATACTCTTGGATCTTCTTTTTCAACTAATTTTTTTGCAGCCTTGATAGTATTGGCCCATCCATAAATATCCAATTTATTAAAAATAAAAGGCTTAAATAATTCTAATGCCATTTTTTTTGGAAGACCACATTGATGCAGTTTAAGATTTGGACCTACCACAATTACTGATCTTCCAGAGTAATCAACTCTTTTACCTAAAAGGTTCTGTCTAAATCTCCCCTGCTTACCTTTAAGCATATCAGATAAAGATTTTAATGGACGTTTATTAGTAGAAGTTATTACCCTCCCTCTTCTTCCATTATCAAATAAAGCATCAACAGATTCCTGAAGCATTCTTTTTTCATTTCTTATAATGATATCAGGAGCTCTGAGATCTATTAGTCTTTTAAACCTGTTATTTCGATTTATAACTCTTCTATAAAGATCATTTAAATCACTAGTAGCAAATCTTCCACCATCAAGAGGTACTAGTGGTCTCAACTCTGGTGGAATTACTGGCAGTACTCTTAAAATCATCCATTCTGGTTTATTTTTTGAAAAAATGAAAGATTCTAATAATTTCAATCTTTTCGTTAGCTTTGTTTTTTTAAGTTCTGATTTTGTTTCTAAAAGGTCATTTTTTGTTTGATTAAAATCAGCCTCCAGATCAATATTTAAAAGCATTTGTTCAATTGCTTCGGCTCCAATTGCTGCACTAAATGAATCTTCTCCATATTCATCTTGATAATCAATATATTGATCTTCAGAAATAATATCACCTTTTTTTAAATCTGTTAATCCCGGCTCAACTACAATAAATTGTTCAAAATAAAGTACTTTCTCTAAATTTTTAATCGTCATATCGAGCAATGTAGCTATTCTACTTGGAAGAGATTTCATAAACCATATATGTGAAACTGGAGCAGCTAACTCAATATGACCCATTCTATCACGTCTAACTTTTGACAATGTTACTTCGACTCCACATTTTTCACAAATGATTCCTCTAAACTTCATTCTTTTATATTTGCCACATAGACATTCATAATCTTTAACAGGTCCGAAAATTCTTGAACAAAACAATCCATCTTTTTCTGGTTTAAAAGTTCTATAGTTAATAGTTTCTGGTTTTTTTATTTCACCAAATGACCATGATCTTATGTCATCAGGGCTAGCTATTGAAATTTTTAGGCTATTAAAGTTTTGAACACCTAAGTTTTGGCTAAAAATATTCATCAATTCTTTATTCATTATCAGTCACCATTGCTTCTATTTTATTTAATTCTTCCTTACTTTCTTTAAACTCTAAGTTTAAGCCCAAAGATCTTAACTCTTTGACCATAACATTAAATGATTCTGGAGTTCCAGACTCAAAATTGTTATCACCTTTAACAATCGACTCATAAACTTTTGTTCTTCCAGCTACATCGTCAGACTTTATTGTTAAAATCTCCTGCAATGTGTAAGCAGCACCATAAGCCTCTAAGGCCCAAACTTCCATTTCTCCAAACCTTTGTCCACCAAATTGAGCTTTTCCACCTAGAGGCTGTTGGGTTACCAAACTGTATGGACCTATAGACCTAGCGTGAATTTTTTCATCAACTAAGTGGTGAAGTTTGAGCATGTAAACATAACCAACTGTTACAGGTCTTTCAAATTTCTCACCTGTTATACCATCATATAGAACTTCCTGTCCTGAGGTAGACATTCCAGATTGTTCAAGTAGTGAAGTTATATCTTTTTCTTTTGCCCCATCAAATACAGGAGTTGCAAAAGGAACTCCATCTTGTAAATTTTCGGCAAGTTCTAGTAATTCGTCATCATTCATTTCATTTATTTTATCTTTATGTTTTTGCTGCTCATAAATTTTTAGTAATTTATCTTTTAGATCATTTGTTTGACCTTCAATTTTCATTTGAGAAATCATTTGAGATACTTGCTTGCCGAGAGATGCAGATGCCCAACCTAAATGCGTCTCTAATATTTGACCTATATTCATTCTGCTTGGTACACCCAGGGGGTTCAAAACAATATCTACAGGCCTTCCATCTTCAAGATATGGCATGTCTTCAACAGGACAAATTTTTGAAATTACACCTTTGTTTCCATGTCTTCCAGCCATTTTATCACCTGGCTGAAGTTTTCTTTTAACTGCAATAAACACTTTAATAAGTTTAAGAACACCAGGTAAAAGTTCGTCTCCACTTTGTATTTTATCAATTTTATTCTCAAACTTCT